>JBGQGY010000024.1:0-36365 GCA_041497675.1 bacterium
AGGGAAGGGCTCGGCGGCCATCGCAAAGATCCGTCGATTCTCGAAAAGCGCATCGGCGAGCGGAAGTCGTGCTTCTATGACGCTAGCCTCAGTGGAGCTAGGCGGATAGGTGGGGTTTGAATCGTAGGACGCTCCGGCGCCGAACACGACCATCAGCATTTTGGCCCATCCGCAAGAGGTTTGCGCACGCCAGAGAAATTCCGCAGGAGACGGGCCGTTGCCTTCCTGTTGCCTTACGGAGGCCGAAACCCTCGCACTGAGGCCCAACCACCCGAAATGAACCGGAACGTGAGCATCGGCTGAAATGCAGATAGGACGCCACGTTCCGCGTCCCGCCTGGGTTTCAGCGCTTGCACGTGGACCGAGCAGGTTCTAAGATTGCGCTAACCGATTGCGATGAAGGGCTGGGGAGGGTGGAGGCGTTGTCTGAAGGGTTTCAGGTCGCCGTGGTCGGCGCGACGGGCGTGGTCGGCGGCGCGATGGTGCGAATTCTCGAGGAACGCAAGTTTCCGGTCGATCGGCTCACGGTGTTCGCGACGAAGCGATCCGCGGGGAAGCAGATTCAGTTCTGCGGTGTCAATCTCACAGTGGAAGAAACGAACGACACGGTCGCAGACGCCGACGTGGTGCTGTTTGCGGGCGGCGATGACGCCAGTAAGCGCTACGCGTGGGCCGTCGCAGAACGCGGCGGGGTCGCGATCGACAACTCTTCGACGTGGCGGTTGGATCCGCGTGTACCTCTCGTGGTGCCCGAAGTCAACGCGGAGGCGCTGGCAGCGCACCACGGAGTGATTGCGAACCCCAATTGCTGCGCGGTCGCGCTGGTGATGGCGATCAAACCGATCCATCGCGCCGCCGGGATCCGCCGGTGCGTCGTGGCGACCTATCAGTCGGTCTCGGGTGGCGGGATCGACAACATGCGGGCGCTGCTGGAGCAGAGCCGGAGCCTGTTGGGCATGACCGACGCGCTGGAGCATGGTGACCTGGCACGGATCCAGGCCGCGTCGGGCGGCGACCCGGTGGCGTTCAACGTCCGCCCCCAATGGAAGTGGATGGACGATGGTGACACCGAAGAAGAGGCGAAGATTGTCGCCGAGACGCGCAAGATGCTGGCCGCCGATTTCCCGGTGAGCGCGACGTGTTTCCGCGTGCCGGTGCTCGTCGGGCATACGCTGGCGATCCACCTGGACCTGGAGCGGCCGCTCGCGCCTGAGGCGGCGCGGGCCGCGTTGGCAGCCGCGCCCGGGGTCGAGGTGATCGACGACCCGGCGGCCGGCCGGTATCCCACCCCGCTGTTGGCGGCGGGGCGTGATCCTGTGTATGTCGGCCGCATCCGCCCGGATCGATTCGATCCGCACGGGTTGCGGTTGATCGCGTGTTCTGACAACTTGCGCAAAGGGGCGGCACTGAACGCCGTGCAGATTGCCGAGCACCTGCTGGCGTCCGGCCGCCTGCAATCCCGCGCGCGCACCGCGCGCGCGTAACCCCACATCAAGGAGGGGAGAGGTATGGCGCTGTTTGGGCAGGTCGTCACGGCAATGGTGACACCGTTCGATGCCGGCGGGCAGGTGGACTATGCGAAGGGGGCGACCCTGGCGAAGCGCCTGATCGACCGCGGGAACGACGCCCTGGTCATCGCGGGCACGACCGGGGAGTCACCGACCCTGTCAGATGTTGAGAAGGTCAAACTGTTTCGTGCTGTGAAAGAGGCGGTTGGTACCAGCGGCAAAATTATCGCAGGCACCGGGACATACGACACCGCCCACTCGATCCACCTGTCGAAAGAAGCGCACCGCGCAGGCTGCGACGGGCTGCTGCTGGTGAACCCCTACTACAACCGGCCGTCTCAGGATGGCCTCTACGCGCACTTCCGCGCGATCGCCGAGAGCACGCCGCTGCCGGTGATGCTGTACAATATCCCGGGCCGCACGAGCGTCAACTGCACGCCCGAGACGATCGCGCGGCTTGCGCAGGTGCCCAATATCGCCGCGGTGAAGGAGGCCGCCGGCAGTCTCGACCAGGTCTCCGAGATCCGCGTGCGGACACCGGACAGTTTTCTCATTTACAGCGGTGATGACAGCCTGACACTGCCAAAGCTCGCGGTCGGCGCGACGGGCGTCGTGAGCGTCGCGGGCAACCTGGTCCCCATCGCCGGCGAGATCAAGAAAATGATCAAGGCCTTCTTCGACGGGCAGGTGGCCGAGGCGCTGCGGATCCATCGGCGGTTGTGGCCGTTGTTCAAGGTCCTGTTCATCACGACGAACCCAGTCCCCGTGAAGGCCGCGATGCGCCTCTCGGGCTTCGACTGCGGCAACGTACGCCTGCCGCTCGTGGACGCGACACCGAAGGAAGAAGAGCAGATCCAGGTGGTGCTCAAGACGCTCGACCTGGTGCCGACGCCGGTCTAGACAGGCTCGGCGAACAGACGTACGATGAGGCGAGAGCACACGACGGGCCGACGACGCAGCATTTCGACGTAGCGACGCAGCAAAGGTAGGAGCGCAACCGTGCTCGATCTCGTCGTCCTGGGGATCGTCCAGGGCCTGACTGAGTTTCTCCCAGTCAGCAGCACCGCGCATCTCGTATTTGCTGAGCATTTCCTGGGCATTCGCCGCCCGGGTCTCGTGCTCGAGGGTGTGTTGCACCTCGGGACGGCCCTGGCGGCGATTGTGTTGTTCTGGCCCGACGTCGTGCGGCTGCTGAAAGCCGGCCTGACGCTTGTCACTCGGCGGGGCAGTGGGTCGGGCGCGGCGGCCGATCCCTACTCGAGGCTCGCCCTGGCGATCGTCGCCGCTACTGTGGTGACCGCGGCGCTGGGGTTGATCTTCGAGCGGCCCCTGGAGCGTATGTTCTCGTCGGTGCGGGGCGTGGCGTTCCAACTGATCATCACTGGAGTGCTGTTGCTCTGGCACCGTGAGCGGGGGCAGCGGTCCGCCACCGACGCCGCGGTTCCCGACGGGCTCGCGCTGGGTCTGGCGCAGGCGGTCGCGATCATCCCCGGCATCTCGCGCTCGGGAACGACCATCGTGACCGGTCTGCGGTTGGGGATGCAGCGCACCGAAGCGACACGGCTGTCGTTCCTGATCGCGATCCCGGCGATTGTGGGAGCGAGTCTGCTCACGTTGAAAGACGCGGGGCGGGCCGCCGCGATGGGGTACACGGCGCCGCAGTTCGCGGTGGGGTTTGCGGTGGCTGCGGTCGTCGGCGCCGCCTCGATCACGTGGCTGATGGACATGGTGCGCCGCGGCCACCTGATGTACTTCGCCGTGTACTGCTGGGTCGTTGGCGCGCTGGTGCTCGCGGTGGTGCGCTAGCCATGGCGAAGCGCAGCAAGCCTGCCGGTACCCGCCCAGCCGCAATGGGGTTGGGGTTGCTGCTTGTCGCGCTGCTGCTCGGTCTCTCGTTTCTTCCGCGCGCCACCGGCGTGCCGCTGCTGCTCGCCGCGTGGCAGCGGGCGGCGCTCGGGCTGGCGGCGCCGATCCTGCCGGTCTACATGGCCGTCGTCGGTCTCGTGTTGATCGCCGTCGGGAGCCGGGCCCGCGTCACGCGGCGGGTCACGGGGATCGTGCTGGGCACGCTGGCTGCGATCATGCTCCTGCACGTGCGCACGACGGCGGGTGATCTCCTGCGAACCGGGATGGCGGGCGCGGGGGCCGGCATCGCCGGCGGCGCGTCGACGTGGGTCGTGGCGCGCGCCCTTGGGATTCCTGGGCTGTGGGTCACGATCGGCGTCTTGGCCGCGCTCGCCGTCGGCTTCGTTGGGGGCATCTCGCTCGCAGACGCCGGCGCCGTGTTGCATGCCATCGGCCGGTGGTCCCTGGTGCTGATGGCCGTTGCCGCCCGGGTGGCCGCACGATTGGCGCTGGCTGCCTTCAGAGCTCTTGCCGGCGCAGGACGTGCAGCGTTCGCCCGGAGCCTGCTGGCCATGAGCGGGTACGCGCGCGCAGTGCGCGGGCTCGCGGCGGCCGCGGGGATCGAGATCGCCGCGCAGGCGGCCAGGATTCGGCACACCCTCATGATGCGGCAGGCCACCATCGAACCGGCGCCGGCCATGGCCGGCCCGGTCCTCGAATCGATGTCCGGTAAGCTGCCGGTCGTCGAGGTGGCCGAGCCCGAGCCGACGGGTACCGTATCCGAAGCCGGCCCGGGCGACAACACGCCGACCGGCACCCAACCCCCCGCAGCACCGGCGGGGCGCCGGCGGGCGCGGCCGGCAACGTCGAAGTCGGCGGCGCCAGGGTCGGCCATGAAGCAAGAGCGGCTCGAGTTTGCGGCGACGGACTATCAGCTGCCGCCGTTATCAATGCTCGGTGACGCTGCGGTACAGCGTGTCAGGGCGCGGGTCGATCCATCCGAGACGGCCCGCGCGCTTGAGAAAACGCTGGCGAGCTTTGGCGTCGAGGCCAAGGTCGTCCACTGGGAAGTCGGCCCGGTGGTGACACGCTTCGAGCTGCAGCCGGCGGCCGGGGTCAAAGTGCAGAAGATCACGAGCTTGCACAACGATATCGCCTTGAACCTCGCCGCGCAGAGCGTTCGCATCGAAGCGCCGATCCCCGGCAAGTCGGCCATCGGCATCGAACTCCCCAATCAGAAGTCGAGTCTGGTGCACCTAAGGGAAATCCTCAATTCAGAGGTGTTCCAGAAGGCGACGTCACCACTCG
Organism: bacterium; assembly: GCA_041497675.1. GTDB lineage: Bacteria > Sysuimicrobiota > Sysuimicrobiia > Sysuimicrobiales > Humicultoraceae > JBGPNN01. The sequence continues at coordinate 4,662 of JBGQGY010000024.1, forward strand.
TGGCGGGGGTCGGCAAGGACATCGCCGGACACCCGATCATCGCCAACCTGGCCGAGATGCCGCACCTGCTGATCGCCGGCGCGACCGGTTCAGGCAAGTCGGTCATGCTCAACGCCATGATCGCCAGCCTGCTGTTTCGCTGCACGCCGGACCAGGTGCGGTTCGTCATGATCGACCCCAAGCGGGTCGAACTGACGGACTACAATGATATCCCCCATCTGCTGACGCCGGTCGTGACGAACCCGCGGCAGGCGGCCAGCGTGCTGAAAGACATGCTGCGTGTCATGGAAAAACGATTCGAGCGGTTCGCGGAGGTCGGCGTCCGCAACATCCAGGCGTTCAACCAGCTGACCGACGTCGAGCCGCTGTACTACATCGTCATCATCATCGATGAGCTCGCCGACTTGATGATGGTCGCGCCGGCCGACTTCGAAGACATCATCTGCCGGCTGGCGCAGATGACGCGCGCCACGGGCATCCATCTGGTTGTGGCGACGCAGCGTCCGTCGGTCGATGTCGTGACGGGCTTGATCAAAGCCAACATCCCTTCGCGACTGGCGTTTGCGGTGTCCAGCCAGGTCGACAGCCGCACGATCCTGGACCAGAACGGCGCAGAGAAGCTGCTGGGCCGCGGCGACATGCTCTTTCTGCCCCTGGGTGCGTCCAGGGCCGTACGGGCGCAGGGCGCGTACATCGCCGACGATGAGATCCGCACGGTCGTGGAGTGGTGGCGCAAGCAGGGCACCCCGGTGTATGATCAGCAACTCGTCGACGCGCAGCAGAGCACGGCGACCGACGAGGGCGGCGACGGCGAACGGCTCATTGAGGCGGCACGGTTGTGCGTGCGATCAGGATATGGGTCGGTGTCGCTCCTCCAGCGAAAGATGCGGATCGGGTACGTCACCGCCGCGCGGCTCATCGACGAGCTCGAAGCCCGCGGCGTTGTCGGGCCGGTGCAGGGCAGCAACCCTCGGGAAATGTTGATCGGTTTGGACGATCTGGACCGTCTCCTTCGATCCCGGCAGTCTGCGGCAAAGGAGTAGGCGTTACCCTCCCACGAACCTTATCCAGCGGCTCCCAACATCTACCGGCCGCGGGCCGGTAACACTCCAAGGAGGTGGATTGATGCGCACGCTCCTCCGCCTGAGCGCGGTGTGCATGGTCGCTCTCGTGATGGCGTTGCTGGTTGCCGGACCGACGGCGACGGCGCAGATGAAGAAGATGCGGGTCGGGCTCGTGTACGACGTCGGCGGCAAGGGCGATCTCTCGTTCAACGACATGGCCTACGCCGGCCTGACAAGAGCGCAGAAAGAATTCGCCGCCAAAGTCGAGACCAAGGATCTCGAGCCCGCCGCCGGCGGTGAGAACCGCGAGGAACTGGTCCGGCTGCTGGCCGGGGAAAAATACGACCTGATCTTTGGGATCGGCTTCCTGTTTACCGACAGCATCACGCGGGTGGCGAAGGCGTTCCCCGGCGTCAAGTTCGGGATCGTGGATGGGTTCATCGACAAAGAGCCCAACGTTGTCAGCCTGCTCTTCAAGGAACACGAGGGCTCCTTCCTGGTCGGGGCGGCTGCGGCGCTGAAGTCCAAGAGCGGTAAGATCGGGTTCGTCGGTGGGATGAAGATCCCGTTGATCGAGAAGTTCGAGGCGGGCTACATCGCCGGTGCGAAGTTCGTGAAGCCGTCGATTGAAGTGTATTCGGACTACGCGGGCACGACGGGCGAGGCGTTCCGCGATCCCGTGAAAGGAAAAGAACTCGCCACGGCGCAGTTCGACCGCGGTGCGGACATCATCTACCACGCCTCTGGTGGCACCGGCATCGGGGTCTTTGAAGCGGCCGTCGCGAAGAAGAAGATGGCGATCGGCGTGGACGCAGACCAGTCCCTGACCGCCAAAAAGGATCAGCGGGCGCAGATACTGACGAGCATGGTCAAGCGCGTCGACGTCGCCGTGTACGACACCGTCAAGGCGCTGGTCAGCGGCAAGTACAAGGCCGGCGTGCAGGCGTTTGGGCTGAAAGAAGGCGGGGTCGGGTACGCGGTCAACGACCACAACAAGACGATGATCGGTGACATCGTACCTCGTCTGGAGGCGCTGAAGAAAGACATCATCGCCGGCAGGATCAAGGTGCCGGATAACAGGAAAGACCTCGAGGCCTTCCTCAAGGCCCGAAAACCATAGGATCGTCGGGGGGCGGGGCTGCGGCCCCGCCCTTCGATCATTCCATGCCTCCCGTTATCGAGCTCGCCGGGATCACCAAGCGCTTCCCCGGCGTGCTCGCCAACGACCGGATGTCCCTCACGGTCGAGAGCGGCGAGATCCACGCCATTGTCGGCGAGAACGGCGCCGGCAAGTCCACCCTGATGAAGATCCTCTACGGGCTCTACCAGCCCGACGCCGGCTCGATTGCCGTGCGCGGCCGGCCCGTGACCCTGGAGGGCCCGCGCCGCGCGATCGAACTTGGCATCGGGATGGTCCACCAGCACTTCATGCTCATCCCGCGGTTTACGGTTGCCGAGAACGTCATTCTCGGGTCCGAACCGGCGCGTCGGGGCCTGCTCGCGCTCGCAACGGCGCGTGAACGCATCGGGGCGCTCTGTACGCAATATGGGTTTGTGCTCGACCCGGATGCCGAAGTCGAGGCATTGTCGGTGGGCGAGCAACAACGGGTCGAGATCATCAAGGTCTTGTACCGCGGCGCCGACGTGCTCATCCTCGACGAGCCGACCGCCGTGCTGACCCCGCAAGAGGTGGACGACCTTTTTGCGAACCTGCGGCGTCTGCGAGCCGAGGGGAAGACGATCATCTTCATCAGCCACATCCTCGACGAAGTGTTGGAGATTGCGGATCGCATCACCGTCCTGCGGCGCGGTCAGGTGGTCGGCACCCTGCGGGCCGCGGACGCCACCAAGGGCCAGATCGCCGAGATGATGGTAGGGCGGCCCGTCCTGCTGCAGTTGCCGATCCCGCCTGTGCAGCGGGGGGACGTGCGTCTCGACGTGGAGGCCGCCGTGGTGGTGGGCGCTCGCGGACGGCCGGTGGTGCGTGGGGTGTCGTTTTCCGTGCGTGGCGGCGAGATCTACGGGATCGCCGGGGTGGAGGGGAACGGTCAGAGCGAGTTGATCGAGGCGATTGTGGGGTTGCGCCCCCTGGCGGGCGGCGTGATTCGCATCATGGGCCGCACGATTGCCGGGCTCGACCCCGAGGCGATCCGGCTGTTGGGTGTGGCGCATATCCCCGAGGACCGGCACCGGCGCGGGTTGGTGCTCCCAATGGAGATCTGGGAGAACCTGATCCTGGGTCATCACACGCGTGAGGTCTTCGGCCGCGGCGTCACCCTGAACCGGACGGCGATCGATCAGTACGCCAGGGACCGCGTGCAACAGTTTGACGTGCGGACACCCTCACTGCATACGCTTGCGCTCGCGCTGTCCGGCGGCAACCAGCAGAAGGTCATCATTGCGCGCGAATTCGCCTTCACGCCCAAGGTCCTGGTCGCCGCGCAGCCGACGCGCGGGCTGGACATCGGCGCCACGGAGTTCGTGTGGCGGCAGATCATCGACGCCCGGTCGGCGGGTCTCGCCGTCGTCCTCGTCTCGGCGATGCTCGAAGAAGTGCTATCGTTGGCCGACCGCATCGGCGTCATCTGTGCAGGAGAGATCGTCGCCGAGTTTCCGCGCGGTACCGCCACCCCGCGCGAGATTGGCCTCCGCATGGCGGGCGTCAGAGACGGGAGCGATCGCACGTGAGCGCGCAGGCGCGGCTGCTGCTGATCCAGATCCTGGCGCCGTTCCTGGCGATCCTATTTGGGGCTCTGGTCGCCTCTGGTATCATCCTGGCCATCGGTGAGAATCCGCTCGATGTCTACGCGCTGATGCTGCGCTTTAGCCTCACGCGCGCCGACAGCGTCGCGGCCATCCTGTTCCGCACGACGCCGCTGGTATTCGCCGGGCTGGCCGTCGCCCTGTCGTTTCGTGCGAATCTGTGGAACATCGGCGTCGAAGGGCAGTACTACGTCGGCGCGTTCTCCGCCGCACTGGTGGGGTTTGCCGTCCGTGGGCTGCCCGCCGTCATTCATCTGCCGCTGACAATCCTGGCCGGTATGGCCGGCGGGCTGCTGTGGGCGCTGCCGCCCGTGGTGCTCAAAGTTCGGCGCGGCGCGCATGAAGTCATCACGACGATCATGATGAACTACATCGCGCAGGCGGTGGTGCTGTTCCTGCTGGCGGACGTGTTCCGGGACCCGACGCAGCTCGGCACACCCCGGGTGCGCACGCCGGAATTCGACCCCGCCGCCAGGATCCCACTGTTGCGACCGCTGTTGGGGTTCTTCGGTCTTGGCATTCCCGAACATTCGGCGCTCAACTGGTTCTTGCCGCTGGGTGTCCTCCTGTGCGCCGCGGCCGCCTATTGGCTGGCGCGGACTCGTTTTGGCTTCGAGGTGCGGGCCGTGGCGCTGAACCCCCTGGCCGCGGAAGCGGCGGGCATCCGGATCAGCCGAGTGCAACTGCTGATGTTCCTCGCCAGCGGCGCCGTCGCCGGGCTGGTGGGGTTATCGGACGTGCTGGGGTTCTTCGGATACTTCGACATCGATTTCCCTAAGGGGCTGGGATTTCTAGGAATCTCTGTCGCGCTGCTCGCGAAGAACAATCCCGTCGGGATCATCCCGGCGGCGTTGCTGTTTGGGTTGCTCGACCGTGGCGCGCAGGGCGTGCAGGTGTTTGCCGGCATCCCACGGGAGGTCATCACGATTCTGCAGGCCGTCATCATCCTGGCGATCGTGGTGGCGTACGAGCTGCTCACGCGATACGTCCGCCGGCAGCGCAAGCATGAAGCCGAGCGGGTCGTCGCCGCCGGCGTGCTGGGGGCGTCGGGAGGGGCGGCGACGTGATCGATCTCCTGGCCTCGCTGCTGAGCGTGGCTCTCGTGGCCTCGGCGGTGCGTTTGACCGTCCCGATCGCCCTGACCGCGCTCGGCGCCGTGTATGCCGAGCGTGGCGGCGTGGTGAACATCGGTCTGGAAGGCATCATGGTGATGGGGACGTTCTTCGGCGCGGCGGCGACGCACTTGGTCGCGCAGGCCACGGGGGGCGCCGCGGGCGTCCCGTCGGCCTGGGCGCCGGTGGTAGGATTGCTCGCCGCGGTGATCGCGGGGATCCTCTTCGCGCTGATTCACGCCGTTGTGGCGGTCACGTTTCGCGTTGACCAAATCATCAGCGGCGTCGCGCTGAACCTGTTGGCCGTCGGGCTGGCCCGATTCCTGAACATCTTGCTCTTCAAGGTGTCGACGCAGTCGCCGGGTATCAACGGATTCGATCCGGTCTCGATCCCGGTGCTGCGTCATGTGCCGGCTCTTGCGCCGGTCGCCACCGGGATCTCACCCGTGATCCCGCTGGCCCTCGTCCTCGTGATCGTCGGGCAGTGGGTGCTGCGGCGCACCGTGTTTGGTTTGCGGCTGCGCGCGGTCGGCGAGCATCCTGCCGCCGCCGATACGCTGGGCATCAACGTGGCCAAGATGCGCTACGCGGGTGTGCTGATCAGCGGGGCGCTGGCGGGTCTGGCGGGTGGGTATCTGTCGATCGAACAGGGGCGTGGGTATCTCGAGGGCATGACACAGGGCCGCGGTTTTATTGCGCTGGCGGCCATGATCTTTGGAAACTGGTGGCCGATTGGCGCCCTGGGAGCGTCGGCGCTGTTCGGGTACTTCGACGCGCTGAGCCTGCGCGTCGTCCATACACGCATCCCCTATCAGTTCATCACCGTGTTGCCGCATCTGGCGTCGATTCTGGTGCTCGCGGGGTTCGTCCGGCGTTCGACCCCGCCGGCCGCCGACGGCATCCCCTACACCAAGGAAGAGGGCTAACATGACCGATGCGTCGATCACCGTCCTGGGTGGCGCGCTCGTCGACGTGCGCGCGACGACCGCGGCGTCGTGGGGACCGGATCAGTCGATGCCCGGGCGCGTGCGGTTGGTTCCTGGCGGATCGGCCCGCAACGTCGCTGTGAATCTGGCGCGGCTGGGTCATCGCGTCAGGTTGCTCACAGTGGTTGGCAACGATCCGCTGGGTGATTGGCTCGTACGGTTGACAGCTGAAGCGGGCGTGGACGTCGGTGGCGTCCTGCGCACTGCGCAGCCGACCGGGGTGTACGTCACCGTTGGTCCGCAACAGGGCGCGTCGTTTTGCGTCGCTGATGCCGGGCCGCTCGAGCGTTTGACACCGGCCGAGCTGGACGCGTGGCGACCGATGATTGCAGAGGCCACGCTCATCGTCACAGACGCGAACCTTGCTGAGACGCTTCAGCCGGCGGTGGCCGCGCTGGCGGCCGGACGACCGCGCGCGCTGCTCGCGACATCAGCGGCAAAATCGGTCCGGCTGCGCGCCGTGCTCGCCGGGGCGGCGCTGCTGGTCTGCAACCGCGCCGAGGCGCTCGCGCTCACCGGGTTGCCGCCGACGCTCGGCTGGCAGGCGCTGGGCACGGCGCTGCTGGTCGAGGGCATCGAGCGCGTGGTCATCACCAGGGATCGCGACGGTGTGGGCGTCCTGTCGTCCGACGAAGCCGTTGAGGTGCCCGACGCCGGCGGCCCGGTGGTCGATGCCACGGGCGCAGGCGATGCGGCCGCGGCGGCGGCCATCCACGCGATGATCGGCGGTCTCGACCTGGAGCGGACGGCGGCGCTGGTGGCCGCGGCGGCCGCCGTCGCTGTGGGTTCGGAGGACACCACACCCGCCGATCTGGCCGCGGTGCTCAAAGGATGAACCCACCCGCGCCCCGCGTGTTCGATATCTCGCCTGAAGTCTCCGCGGCCATGGCCAGCGGAGCGCCGGTGGTCGCGCTGGAAAGCGCCGTGTTCTCGCACGGTCTGCCCAGAGACGTGGCGCCGGCGACGGCACGTCGCCTCGATGAGATCGTGCGGGCAGGGGGCGCCACCCCAGCGCTCGTGGCGGTAGAGACGGGGCGGGTCCTGGTGGGCGGGGATCTGCGTGAGATCGGGTATCTCTTGGACGGGAAGGCCGCAAAGATCGCGGAGCGGGATCTTGCCGTGGCGATGGCTCAGAGGCAATCGGGAGGCACAACGGTGTCTGCGACGGCCGCTGCGGCCGCCGCAATTGGGATCTGCGTGATGGCCACCGGCGGGATTGGCGGTGTGCATCTCGGTGCTGAAGAGTCGTTTGATGTCTCCGCCGACCTGGACGCGCTGAGCCGCCACCGGGTCGTCGTGGTGTGTGCCGGCGCGAAGGCGATTTGCGATCAGGCGAGGACTGCCGAGACGCTGGAAACGCTGGGCGTCACGGTCGTGGGGTATCGAACAGATACGATGCCGGCCTTTTACGCGCGCTCGAACGGGCTGCGCGTTCCGTACCGCGCTGAGTCGCCGGCGGAGATCGCAGCCATCGCGCACGCCAAGCGGGATCTTGGGGATCGCGGCGCCCTGCTCGTGGTGCAGCCGGTCCCCGAGGGGGCGGCGCTCGACGGCCGGGTCGTCGACGAGGCCGTTCAGGCGGCGCTGTCGAGCGCGCGGGCCGCCGGTATCCGCGGCGGCGCGGTGACGCCGTATCTCTTGAAGGCCATCGACGCGGCGACCGGCGGGCGGGCGCTTGGCGCGAACCTCGCGTTGCTGGAGGCGAACGCCGGACTCGCCGCCGCAATCGCCTCAGCGCTGCGCGCCGGCGCCGCAACGCATTCTTGAACCGACCGGCGGAATCCGGCGGAGACCGGAGGGAAAGGCGCGCGGCGGGCGAACTCCAACTCTGTGACGGGCGCACAGTCGGGGCACGAGTCATTGGCCTCAGACGGCTTTGGAGCCGCGCTGCGGGCCGCCAGGACCAGTCGCGGTCTCACGCTTGCCGAGGCATCCGCCCGCACCAGGATTCGCGCAAGTTATCTCGCCGCGCTTGAAGAAGAGCAACTCGACGCCCTGCCGCCGTATCCATTTGTGAGAGGATTCCTGCGCACCTACGCGGTCGAGTTGGGACTCGATCCCGATCGATTGCTTCAGCGCCTAACGGTGATCATGCCCGAGCCGGCGCCGCGACCGATCGAGGAATCGCGACGTCTCGAGAGCACGATCGTGCCGGCGCGCCCCCTGACGCTGGCCCAGCAAATCGGGCGGTCCGCCGGGATCGTCGGTCTTGTCGCGGGGATCGTGTTGGTGCTCTACTTCGCGAAGCAGTTGCACGAGTTCAGTCAACCGGTTCCGGCCGCAACGCCGCAGGGCGTCGCGCCGACGCCACAGGCCGTCGCCCCCAGCCCGCAGGCTGTGGCCGTCACGCCGCAGCCTGCGGCGCCCACACCGCAGGCGCCGAGTCGGCAGAGTCCCGCCGCGCCGACACCGGCGGTGCAGGTCAGTCCGGCGCCGACGCCGGCGGCGCCCACCGACGTGACCACCCAGATCACCGGCAATGGGATCGCGATCGACGTTGAGGCCACAGGGCGATCGTGGATTCTTGTTGTCGCCGACGACGTGGTGGTCTACCAGGCGTTCGTCACGGCGGGGGAACACCGCCGTTGGCAGGCGAACGGATCGATGACGGTGCGGGTGGGCAATGCCGGAGTGGTGATCCTGACGGTCAACGGCCGAAGCGTCGGTCCACTGGGCGGGCGCGGCGAGGTGGTCAGCCGTACCTTTCGTAAGGACGAGGTGCGATGAGGGCTGAACTTCTCTCCGTCGGCACCGAACTGCTGCTGGGGCAGATTACGGATACGAACGCCACGTATCTCGCGCGACTGCTTGCCGCCTACGGTGTGGACCTGTTGTTCAAGCAGACGGTGGGCGACAACCTCGAACGCGTCAAGGACGCTGTGCAGCTCGCCCTGTCGAGAGCTGATCTCGTCATCACGACCGGGGGATTGGGTCCGACCGAAGACGACCTGACGGTCGAAGCCGTCGCAGCGGCCCTGGGGGTTCCACTGGTGTTCGACCAGGCGGTGGCCGATCGCATCGCCGGGTTCTTCGTGCGCCGGCAGCGCCAGGCGCCCGAGTCGATCTTCCGCCAGGCACGCATTCCCGAGGGGTCGCAGGTCGTCCCCAACCGCCGTGGGACGGCCCCAGGCCTCATCGTGCCGGCGGGTGATCGCACGCTCTTCATGTTCCCGGGCGTGCCCCACGAGATGGAGGGGCTGGTCGCCGAGGGTCTGGTGCCGTGGCTTGCGGCTAAGGCGGGCGGCGACGTCATCAAGTCGCGAGTCCTGCGGATCGCCGGAATTGGGGAATCGATGGTTGAGGAGCGGGTGAAGGATCTCATCCACGGGATCAACCCGACCGTCGCGCCGCTCGCCAAACTCGGCGAGGTACACCTGCGCATCACGGCCAAGGGTCATCCTGATCGCGTGAGCCCCATGATCGACGAGGTCGATGCGGGGCTGCGCGGTCGGTTGGGCGACGCGGTGTTTGGGATCGATGAGGAACAACTCCACGAGGTCACGGCGCGATTGTTGGTCGAGCGGCATCGGACGCTGGCCGTGGCCGAGTCGTGCACGGGTGGCATGATCAGCGCGCGCCTCACCGACGTGCCCGGCGCGTCGGCGTTCATGCGCGCGGGGTTCGTGGTCTACGGCAACGACGCCAAGGTGCGCGATCTCGGCGTCTCTGCCGATCTCATCGCGACGCACGGCGCAGTGAGCGCTGAGGTGGCGGCCGCGATGGCGGAAGGGGCCCGCCGGCAGGCCGCCGCGGACATCGGACTGGCGGTGACGGGGATCGCCGGTCCGTCCGGTGGGACGCCGGACAAACCCGTGGGTCTGGTCTACCTGGCGATCTCGCACGACGGCGCTACGCGAACCGTGGAGCAGCGGTTCGGTGGGGAACCGGGGCGGGGGATCATTCGCCATCTTGCGGCTCAGGCGGCCATCAATCTCGTCCGCCTGAGCCTGCTGCGCTCGTGAGGCTGCAGCGCATCTTCATTGCCGTCGAAACGAGCCCGCAGATTCAGCACGAGGTTTCCACTCTTCAGGACAAGATGCGCGCCTCGGGCGTACGGCTTCGGTGGGTCAAACCGCACAATATGCACTTCACGCTCCGATTTCTCGGCGATATCCCGGCGGCGCAGGCTGCGCGCGCCGCCGTGGCCACGCGCCAGGCAGCGGTCGGCCTGCCACCCTTCGAAGTCGTCGTGGCCGGGTTGGGCGCCTTCCCAACATTCGACCGGCCGCAGGTCGTCTGGCTCGGTACCCGGGTGGGCGGCGAGGACCTAGAGCGTCTGGCGGCCGGGCTGGACACGCAGCTGCTCAGGGCCGGGTTTGCCGCCGATGGGCGCACGTTCCGACCGCACCTGACGCTTGGCCGAGCGAAGGACGACCGGTATTGGGGAGATCTTGTCCGAACTCTGCAGCACTATCGCGACGTGGAAGTCGGTCGGCAACGTGTGGACGCCGTCGCCATCATGGAGAGCCGTTTGATGGCTGACGGCCCCGTCTATACGCCGGTCGAGCAGGTTCCGCTGACCCAGTGATTGAATAGTTCCTGGCAAGAGACCCCTACCGCTGGTATATCGGTCGAGACGAGTGGGTTTTCAGGGTTGACAAGCGAACATTTGTTTGGTATCTTCGGCCTGTTCATTCGTTCCCTGGAGGTCGGCCATGACAACTGAGCGCCAGCGGGCCCTGGAGCTGGCTCTGGCTCAAATCGAAAAACAATTCGGCAAGGGATCGATTATGAAGCTGGGGGAGGCCGGGGCCAGGTTTCAAGTCGAGGTCATCTCGACCGGTGCGCTCGCCCTCGACCTTGCCCTTGGGATCGGTGGGGTGCCTCGCGGCAGGGTTGTTGAGATCTACGGTCCGGAAGCCTCAGGGAAGACTACGCTCGGCTACCACATCATCGCCGAAGCCCAACGCGAAGGCGGGGTGGCGGCGTTCATCGACGCTGAACACGCGCTCGATCCGACATACGCTCGGGCCGTGGGCGTCGACGTCGACAACTTGCTGCTTTCCCAGCCCGATTCCGGCGAGCAGGCGCTCGAAATTGCCGAAACCCTGGTGCGCAGTGGTGCCATCGACGTGGTCGTGGTTGACTCGGTGGCGGCGCTGGTGCCGCGCGCCGAACTCGAAGGCGAGATGGGCGACGCGCACGTCGGTCTTCAGGCCAGGTTGATGTCGCAGGCGCTGCGCAAGCTGGTCGGCACGATCAGCAAATCCCACACGACCGTCGTCTTCATCAATCAGATCCGCGAAAAGATTGGCGTGATGTTCGGCAATCCGGAGACGACGACGGGCGGCCGGGCGCTGAAGTTCTACGCCTCGGTCCGGATGGAGATCCGCAGGACCGAGAACCTCAAGAATGGCGATGAAGTCAAGGGAATGCGCGCGCGTGTGAAAGTCGTCAAGAACAAAATGGCGCCGCCGTTTCGTGATGCCGAGGTCGATATCATATTTGGTCACGGGATCTCAAAGACGGCGAGTGTTCTCGACGCGGCGACGGCCGCGGGCATCATCTCCAGATCAGGGACCTGGTATACCTATGGCGATTTGCGGCTGGGTCAGGGCCGCGACAACGCGCGCGAGTTCCTGGACAACAATCCTGAGGTGATGCGCGAGATCGATCGGAAAGTGCGTGAGGCGCGGGGGTTGGTGCGTGGGGCTGCCGCACCGGTAGACTCTCCCGCACAAGTGGCAGAACCCTCGCGGCCGATCCCGCCCGCGGCTCGGTCGGCCTCCGAGCCGGTACGCCCGGCGCCCGAACCTGTCAGGCAGGTAGCGCGGGCAAGGAGCTAAAGGAATCCGAGATGCCTTCGGCGCCCGTTGCGATGCGCGTGGCGCACATACGGACGTGGCCTCAAGACCCATCGATCGTCGTCGTGCACGTCGAGGGCGCAGGCACGTACCGGCTCGGTGAGGAGACTGCCAGCCGGCTCGGCCTGCGTGAGGGCGCAGATGTCGATAGTGCGCTCCTCGCCCGGGTCGCCACCGCGGCGTCCATCCGCGAGGGGGCGCGGGCCGCTTTGCGGTTACTGCAGCGCCGTTTGCGTAGCCGCGCCGAACTCAATGCCGGCCTGCGGCGGCGCGGCCTGTCTCCTCCGCAGGTGACGGCTATCCTTTCCGATCTAGAACGCGCCGGGTGGATCGACGACCGGCGCTTCGCGCGTCTCTGGATCGAGGATCGGATGGCACTTCGACCCAGAGGGGCCCGGGCGTTACGGGCCGAACTGCGCATGCGGGGCGTGGCGTCGGACATCATCGAGGCAACGCTGGGTCGTCTGATCTCACCCGAGCGGGAAGACGGCGTGGCGTTGGACCAGGCGAGGCGCAGAGTCGAGCGTTTCCGCAATCTGCCGCCCGATGTTGCCCGCCGCCGGCTGATCGGCTGGTTGCAGCGCCGCGGGTTTGGGGGAGGAGCGATCGCGCGCGCGCTTCGAGTGCTGGCAGACACACGTGAAGAGGGATCGAATGCCGGTTCCGCAACGTGACCTCGGGCCGCTTCTCGCCGCTCAACTCACGCTTGATCTGACGCAGGGTGAGGCGCCCGGCGTCGGGCCGGATGCCGTCGACCGCGCGCTCGCCGGACTCACCCCCCAGCAGCAGGCCGCCGTCACCCACGGCGATGGACCGTTGCTGATCGTCGCCGGCGCGGGGACGGGCAAGACGACGGTGATCACGCGGCGTATTGCGTGGTTGATCGCGACCCGTCAGGCGAAGCCATCGGAGATCCTCGCCCTGACGTTCACTGAGAAAGCCGCCGCCGAAATGGAAAGCCGTGTCGACGAACTCGTGCCCTACGGCTACACCGATACGTGGATCAACACGTTTCACGCGTTCGGCGACCGCATCTTGCGCGACCAGGCGCTCGAAGCCGGTCTCTCGCCTGACTTCAGGGTGTTGTCGCGCCCCGAGCAATTCATCTTCTTCCGAGACCGCCTCTTTGAAATGCCGCTCGACCGCTACCGGCCGCTTGGTGACCCCACGCGATACGTCGCGGCCATTCTCTCGCTGATCAGCCGCGCCAAGGACGAAGATATCTCATCCGGCGCCTACGAGGCGTACGCCACGGCGCTCGCGGCGAACGCGGGAGGCCCGTGTGCCCCGGCCGAGGTCGCCGATGCTGCGGCCGCGCACGGCGAGCTGGCGCGCACCTACAGCGCCTACCAGCGGCGGCTGCTCGAGTCCGGCCGGGTGGACTTCGGGGATCTCATCGTTCTCCCGCTCCACTTGCTGCGCGGGCGCACCGACATCCTCCAGCGATATCAGGATCGCTTCCGGTACATCCTGGTGGACGAGTTTCAGGACACCAACCACGCGCAATTTGAACTGGTCAAGCTGCTGGCGGCGTCGCATCGGAACATCACCGTGGTCGGCGACGACGACCAGAGCATCTACAAGTTCCGCGGGGCGGCAATCAGCAACATCCTCGGCTTCGCCGCGGCCTATCCCGATGCCCGGCAGGTGGTGTTGACCGAGAACTTCAGGTCCCCTCAGTCGGTGCTGGACGCGGCGTATCGTTTGGTCCAACACAACAACCCGGACCGGCTGGAAGTGCGCAACAATCTTGACAAGCGGTTGGTGTCCCGAAAGGGAGAGGGAGCAGGGGTCCGGCATCTGCACTTTGACGCGCTCACGACCGAGACCGACGCGGTCGCCGGGATAATCGCCGATCATGTGGCCGGCGGCGGGCGATGGGGCGATTGCGCCATCCTCGTCCGGGCGAACCAGGACGCCGATCCGTTTCTGCGGGCGCTTAACATGCGCGGCATCCCCTGGTGGTTCTCGGGAACGCGAGGCCTGTACGATCGCGAAGAGGTTCGCGTCGTGCTGTCGTTTCTGCGTGTGCTCGCGAGCCCCTCGGACAACCTGAGTCTCTACTATCTTGGCACCTCGCCGCTCTACCTCATCGATGCGACGGACATGGCCCGGGCGCTGTCCTATGCGACGCGGCGAAACCGTTCGCTCGAGCACCTCTTCCGCAACCTCAAGGGTGTGCCCGAGCTCTCGGCTGAACTCTCACCGGAAAGCCACGCCGCGATCGGCCGTCTGGTCGAAGATCTGGACGAGATGCGCCGGTTCATGCGGCATCACGCGTCCGGTCGTGTTCTGTACGAGTATCTGGTCGCACGGACCGGGTACATTCGACGGCTGGCCACGTCGGGGCAACCCGGCGACGAAGCTAAAGTCGCCAACCTGGCCCGTCTGTTCGACATCGTCGCGCGCCACGGCGAGGTGGCGCTGTACGATCGTGTGCCAGAGTTAATCCACCGCATGGACGACCTGATCGCGGCCGGCGACGATCCGCCGCTGCCCGATCCCGACCCCGATTTTGACGGCGTCCAAGTCCTGACCGTGCACAAGGCGAAGGGGCTGGAGTTCCCGATCGTCTTCGTCGTGGGCTGCGTCGCCGATAAGTTTCCCGCGCGCGGCCGTAGCGAGCCGCTCGAGCTCCCCGACGAGTTGGTTCGAGATCGAGAGGTGCTGCCGTCTGGCGACAGCCATCTGCAGGAGGAGCGGCGGCTGTTCTATGTCGGTATGACGCGGGCAAAGCAGACGCTCGTCCTGACGAGCGGCCGCGACTACGGTGGGGTGCGGCCCCGCAAGGTCAGCCGCTTTGTGCTCGAGGCGCTGGACGCGGCGGTCGCCGACCAGACCGGGTTTCGCGTGTCGCCCATCGAGGCCATTCACCGGAACGCGCCACCGGCGGAAGCACAGCAGGTGCTGGACGGCGTCCTGCCACCCGACGCACCCATCAATGTGTCGTTCCGGCAGGTCGATGACTACGAGATCTGCCCGCTGAAGTACAAGTATGCGCACATCCTGCGTGTGCCGCTCCTCCGCGATCACCGCATCGTTTACGGCAGCGCGGTCCACGAGGGCGCCCTCGAGTACAACCGCCGCCGGGCGCGCGGGCAGCCGGTGACCGTCGATGACCTGATCCGCAGGTATGAGAACGCGTGGGTCAACGACGGGTTCATCAGCCGCGAGCACGAGGACCAGCGGATGGAGGAGGGGCGGGTGGTGCTCCATCGCTTTCTGGAGTTCCAGCTCGCTAGTGGCACCGTCCCCACCATCGTGGAAGGCAAGTTTGCGTTTTCCCTGGGCCAGACGAGGGTGCGGGGGCGGTGGGATCGCGTGGATCTCCGTAGGAACCCCGGGCACCCACGGGGCGAAGACGTTGTGATCATCGACTTCAAGACCAGCGACGTCCGCACGCAGAAGGACGCCGATCGCCGCGCGAAGGAGAGCGAGCAGCTCGCGATCTACGCCCTCGCGTACCAGCGACACTACAACCGGATGCCCGACCGGCTCGAACTCCACTTCCTCGGGCCCCAGCAGGTATTGGTGGGCTCGACGACGCCGAACGACGCCATGCTGGCAGAAGCCTCCGAATCCATCCAGCGGGCGGCGGCGGGCATCAGGGCTCAGAACTTCGTTGCCACCCCAGACTTCTACCGCGCCTGCCGGTACTGTGCGTTTCAGCAGATCTGTCCCTACACGGCACGAGAGGACTAGACCGGGTCACGCTGGGAGCGGTTCGCTTCATTGACACTGTTTGCATGGCCTCGGTACAATAAAGTGATATGGACGGCACGCACGAAGCGACCCTGAACAACGGAGGGTGATGCGCGCGCGAGGGAACTGACAACCGAGGGAGGTGTCCACCATCGACACTTTGGGCCCTTACATCATTACGGTCGGAGTGGGCCTGTTTGCGTTCCTCCTCGGGTACCTCCTGCGCCGGACCATCGCCGAGGCGCGAATCAAGTCGGCAGAAGAGGCGGCTCGCCGGATTGTTGAAGAAGCACACAAGGAGGCCGAGGCCAACCAGCGTGAGAGCGTGGTTGAGGCGAAAGATGAGGCCTTCAAACTCAAGCGAGAAGCCGAGCGGGAGATCCGCGAGCAGCGGGCGGAACTCCAGCGCCTAGAACGGCGGTTGGTGCAGCGAGAGGAGAACCTGGAGCGGAAGCTGGAAGGGTTCGAGAAGCGGGAACGTCATCAAGCGGAGGACGAGCAGCGGGTCAATCAACTGAAGGAAGAGGCTGAACGGTTCAGGCGAGACCAAGAGACGGAACTCCAGCGCGTTGCCGGCTTGTCGGCTGAAGAGGCGCGGTCGCAGTTGTTGGCGGCCGTCGAAGGTAACACACGCAGCGAAGCCGCTCAACTGGTTCGCCGGATCGAAAATGAGGCCCGCGACGAGGGCGACCGCCGGGCGCGGGATATCCTGGCCCTCGCTATCCAGCGGTGCGCCGCCGAGCACACGGCGGAGGTCACGGTCTCCGTCGTCCCTCTACCCAACGACGAGATGAAAGGCCGCATTATCGGGCGGGAGGGGCGGAACATCCGTTCCTTGGAAGCCCTGACCGGGGTTGATCTGATCGTGGATGATACCCCGGAGGCTGTCACGATTTCCTCGTTCGATCCCATCCGCCGTGAAGTCGCCAGAATCGCCTTGGAGAAACTGATGGTCGACGGCCGGATCCACCCGGGCCGGATCGAAGAGGTCGTCGAAAAGGCCCAGCGCGATCTGGAGGAAAGGGTTCGCGAAGACGGCGAGCAGGCCGCCTACGAGGCCGGCGTCCACGGCCTTCACCCGGAAGAGATCAAAGTCCTGGGCCGGCTTCGGTACCGGTTTTCCTACGGCCAAAATCTGATGCGGCACTCGATTGAAGTGTCACTGCTCTCCGGGCTGCTCGCGGATCATCTGGGCGCCGATCCCAAACTGGCGCGGCGGGCCGGCCTGCTGCACGATATCGGCAAGGCGCTCACCCACGAAGTCGAGGGATCGCACGTGACCATCGGCGCAGACCTGTGCCGCCGTTATCACGAACCACCTGAAGTGCTCAACGCCATCATGTACCACCACGGGGAAGAAGAGGCGACGTGTCTGGAGGCGGTGCTTGTGGCCGCCGCCGATGCGATTTCGGCCAGCCGGCCCGGCGCGCGGAAAGAGTCCGTCGAGATGTACATCAAGCGCCTCCAGAACCTGGAAGAACTGGCCACGTCGTTCCCGGGTGTGGAGAAGGCATTCGCCATCCAGGCCGGGCGTGAGATTCGCGTCATCGTGCGGCCGACCGAGATCGATGACGTGGGCGCGAGCGCGCTGGCGCGCGACATCGCGCGTAAGATCGAGCAGGACCTGGAATTCCCGGGACAGATCAAGGTCACGGTGCTCCGCGAGACCCGAGTGATAGAGTACGCGCGGTGATCGCGTGAGAGTGCTCTTTATCGGGGATGTCGTTGGGCGGCCCGGCAGGCGCGTGCTAGCGACGCGCCTATCCGGGCTGCGGCGCGCGCACGCCGCGGACGTCGTGATCGCCAACGGCGAGAACTCGGCCGGTGGTGTGGGGCTGTCGGGCGAGGCGGCCGCCGAGCTGTTCGCGGCCGGCGTCGACATCCTGACGGGCGGCAATCATGTCTGGCACAACCGAGAGGTGTACGACCTGCTCGACAGCGAACCGCGAATCGTCCGGCCCGCCAACTTTCCGCCCGGGGTCCCCGGACGCGGCGCCGCGGTCGTGCAAACCCCGGCAGGGCACAAAGTCGGTGTGCTGAATCTGCAGGGCCGTGTGTTCATGCAGGAAATCGACGACCCGTTTCGCATTGGCCGTCAGCAGGCGGCCGTGCTGCGCGGGAACGTGCCCGTGGTCATCGTCGACATGCACGCGGAGGCTACGTCCGAGAAGATCGCCATGGGATGGTACCTCGACGGCCGGGTGAGCGCCGTCGTGGGCACGCACACGCATGTGCAGACCGCCGACGAGCGCATCTTGCCGGAGGGCACCGCGTACATCAGCGACGTGGGGATGACGGGACCGCGCGACGGTGTCATCGGGATGGCGCGTGAGGGCATCATCGAGCGGTTCCTGACGCAGCTGCCGGTGCGCTTTCAGGTGGCCTCAGGTCCGGCGCAGATCAACGGGGTGCTGATCGACGTGGCCGGCGATGGCCGAGCGCAATCCATCGAGCGGATTGCACTCATCGATGAGTCGTAGCGGCTGGCATGCGAATCGATCTGCACACGCACACGACGGCGTCAGACGGTCTGCTGGATGCGCCGGCGCTGGTCGGAGCGGCCGCGGCCCGCGGGGTGGGGTTGCTGGCCGTGTCGGATCACGACAGTACCGCCTCAGTGGATGAGGCGATCGCAGCCGGGCGGCGGGCGGGTGTGGAGGTCTGGCCGGCCGTCGAGCTGTCCTGCGATGTGGAGGCCGGCGAAGTCCACATGCTGGGTTACCTCCTCGACCACCACCTGGACTGGTTTGAGGCGCTGCTGGTACGGTTACGGGACGGCCGCGTCGCCCGCGCCGAGCGTATGGTCGAGAAGCTCGCAGCGATTGGCGTGCCGATCGACTACGCCCGCGTCGAGACGCTGGCCGCCGGTGGGGCCATTGGCCGCCCGCACGTTGCGCGGGTGCTGGTAGAGGCCGGATGGGTGAAAGAGCCGGCGGAGGCCTTTGACAGGTTCATCGGACGGGGCGGGCCGGCGTACGTGGAGCGCGTCAAGGTGACGCCGGCGGAAGCGGTCGCGATCATTCGGGCGGCCGGGGGCCTGGCGGTGTTTGCGCATCCCGGGTGGGCCCGCCGCGACGAGTGGGTGGCCGAACTGGTGCCCGCGGGGCTCGATGGCATCGAAGTGTACTATCCTGATCACGGCCATGAGATGATCATGCACTACCTGGCGCTGGCGCGTCAGTACGGTTTACTGGTCACCGGCGGGACCGATTTTCACGGCGGGGCGCTCGCCACACGCGTCCCGGTCGGCAGTCAGTACGTCCCGGAGGAGATCGTTCCACCGATGAGGGAGCGGGCGGCCACGCGGCGGCCGGCAAGAGTCGCGCCGCAGATGGCACTGTCGGTCGAGTAGGCTGACGGTCTTCGAGAGGAGTCGATCTCATGCGATGCCCGAAGTGTGCACAGGAGAACCCGACGGGGAAGATCGTGTGCAGCCGGTGCGGTACCAGACTCCGTCCCGGCGCCGGCCCCGCGATGGTGGCCGTGACCCCCGAACGATTCATGGCCTGGCTGCGCGCGGACCTGGTCAAGCTGGCCGTGGTGCTCGTGATCGTGACGGTCATGGCCGTGGCGCTCGGCACCTTGGTACGATAACCCCCCGCCAGTGATGGCAGAGTCCGCGCTGCGCGCGCTCCCCTCGGTCGAGCGCCTCGTCGTGGCGCTCGAGGCGGCGGGGCTGTTGGGCGCGGTGCCGCGGCGCGCGGCGACGATATGCGCCAGGGAGGTCGTCGATCGGGCCCGCCAGCGTCTCAAGCGCGAGGGCGGCGTCGCGACGGTGGACGCCCTGGTGGAGGAAGTCGCCGCGCTGATCCGGCGACGATTCGACGGCACCCTGCGCCGCGCCGTGAACGCCACCGGGATCGTCCTGCACACGAACCTCGGGCGCGCCCCGCTGTCGTCTGCGGCCCAGGCGGCGGCCGCAGGCGCGGCGTCCGGCTACAGCACGCTCGAAATCGATCTGGCCGAAGGCTCGCGCGGCAGCCGTCACGCGCACGTCGAGGGGCTGCTCACCGCCGTGACCGGCGCCGAGGCCGGTTTCGCCGTGAACAACAACGCCTCGGCCGTGATGCTGGCGCTCGCGGCGCTTGGTGGGGGCCGCGAGGTTGTCGTCGCCCGCGGTGAGCTTGTCGAGATCGGCGGCAACTTCCGCATGCCGGACGTCATGGCGCAGAGCGGCGCACGCTTGGTCGAGGTCGGCACCACCAACCGGACCTACGCCGCAGACTACGAGTCCGCCATCACGCCGGCGACCGGACTGCTGCTCAAGGTGCATCGCAGCAACTTCACCGTGCAGGGGTTCGTCCACGAAGCCTCGCTTGAGGATCTGGTTGCGGTGGGCCGGCGGCACGCGCTGCCGGTCGCCTACGATCTGGGGAGCGGGTGCCTGGTCGATCTGCGGAGGGCCGGGCTGCCGGTTGAACCGACGGTGCAGGCCGCCGTGGCCGTCGCCGTCGATCTCGTGCTGTTCAGCGGTGACAAGATGCTGGGCGGTCCGCAGGCCGGCATACTTGTGGGGGCTCGGGCCGCGGTCGAGCGGTGCAAGAAGCATCCGCTCGCCCGGGCCGTGCGTTTGGACAAGCTTGACCTGGCCGCGTTAGCTGCGACCCTGCGCGCGTATCTCGATCCCGAGGTGGCCTGGCGCGAGATCCCCATCCTGGCGTTGCTGGCCACCTCGCCTGTGGCACGACGCCGGAAGGCGGCGAGACTGGCCAGGTCTCTCGGCAGGGCGCTGGGTACGCACGCCTCTGTCGACGTCGTGCCGACGCAGGGCGAGATGGGTGGTGGATCGCTGCCCGGTGTCGTGATCCCCTCGTCGGCGGTGGCCATGCGCCCCGCCACCGCCCGCGCCGAAGACTGGATCGCGCGGCTTCGCGCAAGTCCCACGCCGGTCATCGCCGTGCTCCGTGAGGGCGCGGTGCTGCTCGATGTGCTCGCGTTGCTTCCTGGGGATGAACGCCTGGTGCTGGCCGCCGCGCGCGGTCTGACCGGCGGCTGATGCGTCCAGTCACGATCGGCACCGCGGGGCACATCGATCACGGGAAAAGTGCCCTGGTGCACGCGCTGACCGGCATCGATCCCGACCGCCTCGCCGAAGAGCAACGCCGCGGCATGACCCTCGATCTGGGATTCGCGCACCTCGATCTGCCAAGCGGGCAACGGGTCGGGATCATCGACGTGCCCGGTCACGAGGCGTTGATCCACAACATGCTCGCGGGCGCCGGTGGGATCGATCTCGTCATGCTCGTTGTGGCCGCGGATGAAGGCGTGATGCCGCAGACACGCGAGCACCTCGACATCGCGCGATTTCTTCCGATCGCCGGCGGGGTGGTCGTGTTGACGAAGATCGACCTCGTTCAGGATTCCGAGTGGCTGGCGGCGGTGGAGGAGGAGGTGCGTTCCCTCGTCGCGGGCACGGTCCTGGAATCCGCACCGGTCGTCGGCGTGTCGGCAAAAACAGGGGTGGGGCTCCCCGACCTCGTTGCGGCCCTGGACCGCCTGGTGGCGGTCGTGCCGGATCGTCCCGCCGACGGTCCGGTCCGTTTGCCGATCGATCGGTCGTTTACGATTCAAGGGTTTGGCACCGTCGTGACCGGCACGCTGTGGACCGGGACGATCAGGCAGGGTGACTTGCTCCGGATCCTGCCGCAGGGCCGCGACGTCCGGGTGCGGGGAGTCCAGGTGCACGGGCAGCTCGTCGCCGAGGCGCGGGCCGGGAGCCGGGTCGCAGCCAATCTGGCCGGCGTGGAGAAAGACGAGGTGGGCCGGGGCGACGTCCTCTCGACGTCTGATGCGTTTACGACCACCAACCGGCTCGACGTACGGATGCGGCTCCTGCCGGGTGCCCCGCCCGTAGGGCACGCCTCTCGCGTCCATGTCCATCTGGGCGCGGGCGAGGCCGTCGCGCGCGTGGCGATGGTCGACCGGGCGCGCCTCGCACCCGGTGACGAGGCCCTGGTACAGCTGCGCCTTGACCGTCAGGTCGTAGCGGTGCACGGCGACCGATTCATCGTCCGCCGCTACTCGCCCACCCACACCCTTGGTGGGGGCGTCGTCGTGCAGGTCTCTCCGCCGCGGAGGCGGAGGGGCGCTGCGGCCGAAGCGCTGCGCGCCGTGGAAGAGACGGGGCCGGTGGCGCTCGTGGTCGCCGGAATCGCCGCGAGAGGACAGACGGGCATGCCGTCCTCGGAGGTGGCCAATGCCGCCGGGCTCGACGCCGCTGCGGCGAGCGCGGCGGTTGCCGCGGCGCGCGCGGCCGGGTCGGTGACCGCGATTGGAGAGCGGCTCTTTGCGACGTCGGTGATCGACGATATCGCGCGAAAGGTCATTGAAACCCTTGCCGCCTACCACAAACGGATGGCTTGGCGCTCCGGCATGCCGCGCGATGAGCTGAAGGGCCGGGTGGTCGCGAGCGCCGACCGCGTTTTCGACCATGTCATGGGACTGTCGACGGCGCAGGGCACCATCATCGACCGCAGCGGGCTGATCAGCCTCTCGGGTCACGCGCCGAAAGTCGATGCCGGCGATGAGCGCGTCAAGACCGCCCTCAGGGCCGCGTTCGAAGGATCGGGCGCGTCACCACCGGCAGCGGATCAGCTGCGCGCGCTGGGAGATCCGCAGGCCGTGGGCCGGATGATACAGGCGTTGACCGACGAGCAGACGGTCGTCCGGGTCGCCCCGGATTTGACGTTTGCGGCTGCCACTGTCGAGGCGGTTCGGCGCACGGTGGTCGAGATGGCGCGGGGGGGGCACGACGTGACGGTCGCGTCCCTGCGCGATCGCCTTCAAACCAACCGGAAGTTCGCCCTGGCGTTGTTGGAATACTTCGACCGGATCAAAGTGACGCGCCGCGTGGGCGACCGGCGTGTCCTTGGGCTGCACGCCGATCACCCGGTGATACCGCCCCGCTAGACGAGCCGTCAGTTGGGCGCGATCTTCACCTCTTCAATCTTGGTTGTGCCGGTATATGAGGTGAACTCCAAACACACGCCTCCAGACAGCGGCACCGCGGCTTGCCCGGACCCGCCGGGGCCGATCTGCTGGATGGTAACGGTCCCCGTCCAGTCTTCTTGAATCGTTCTCAGCGTGGGCGCGGGCACGCGGCACGTTGCGCTCACCTGGACCGTGATGCTGACGCTGGCCACCGACAGCGAACTTGGATTGGCGACGACGACGATGAAACTGCGAGGGTTCGGCACCGGGGCCCTGGACAGGAGTACGATACGCAACTGCTGCGCTACGGCCTCGGCGAGTTCGGCAAGATCTTTGATCTCGCCGGTGCGCTCCGCGAGAGTGACGTTGGGCTGGCTTGTCGGGTGGATCGTGACCGTGAACCGGCGTGGAACATCCTGAACGCCTATCCGAAGGTCAAAGGTCGCCGTCCCGTCGAGAGGCACCGGATTGGGATACAGCGGCGTGTCCCCCTGACCCACGATCCGTCCGCCTTCACCGATCCCTCGCACCTCGACGTAGGCGGTCTGCGCGCGACTCCGATTCTCTACGACACCGGTCACGATGAGCGTCGTGCCGTCGACCCGTGCATTGACCTCTTTGACCCTCCACGCGCCTGCCGCGGTCGTCGCCGCCGGACTCCCGGTAGGCACGGCGGCCGGCGGGGGCGGCGGCGCGGTCTGCGTGAGCACCTCGCTGCGAAACACGTCGACTTGATCAACTCGGTCGCCGCGGATGAGATACGCGACGCCGTGGAACGGATAGATCAGCATCTGAGCGTCGCCGGCGGGAAACATGCCGCTGGCGTTCGCGTCGGCGTGGGCCGCCCGCACCTGGGCGAGCGTGGACCCCGGACCAGTGCCCCGCGCGCTGCGACACTCAGACGCGCGGGTGCTGATGCGCCGCACGATCCCGTACTCGACGACCATTTGGGACCATGGCGCCCGCAGATCGAAGACCACTTCTCTCGCCCGTGTCTGCTGACGAGCCGGGGCGCCGGTAACAGTGAGGGCGAGTTCAATCGACGATCCCACCCGGACGCCATTGATGCCGGCGCCCTCGCCGATCGTACAGGCCGGGGCCGCGCCGGTGGCAGGCATGGCAATCATGATGAGGAGCAGCGCTGCGATCAGCATCCGTCGATATCGCATGAGAGCCTCCATCGTCGGCATCAGGCGGTGGGCCTCCCGGCGTCTGCCTCTTCAATTGTACCGTGTCTATTCCCCTATTCGCACGTCACCAGTTCGGGTGGTGGCCGACCAGGTGGCGAACTGGAGGCAAACGCCGCTGGACAGCACCAGTTTCGCCCGGGATGAGGCTCCCGGTGCGATCTGCTGGACGGCGACGCTGGCCGACCGCTGCTCCGAGATCTGCCGGCCGATGGGAAAGTTGATCTGGGCGAGGCGGCACGTCACGGTCAGGTCGACGGTCACGGCCGCGCTCGCGATGGGGAGTGAGCTGTTGTTCGTGACGACCACGCTGAAGTCGTCGGGGGCCGGCGGGGTGGCGGTGACTTCGACGGCGACCCGCACGCGCCGCGCGACGAGGGCTGCGAACTGCTGCATGTTCTTCATCTCGCCGGTCGATTCCGCCAGCGTCGCGGTGAGCGACCGCGCCGGTCGAAGGGTCACCGTGTAGCGGCGGACGACGTCATCGATGGTGAGACGCACCTCGAACGTGGCGACCCCGCGCGCAGGGACCGGCGTCGGCGTGAGCGGGGCGTCGCCGTGCGCCACCTGGCGGCCTGTCGTGCCGTAGGCCCTGACGTCCGCATACGGCGCGGCCGCCCGCCCGCGATTTTCGACGGTCCCGGTGACGATCAATACGTCACCCTGCACCTGGGCCGCAGTGGAGCGAATCGCCCACCCGTCGGACGGGGCCGGGGCGGAACCCGGTGGGGGCGTTGTCGCCTGTGGGGCGGCTCCCTGTGGAACCGGCGTGGGGGGGAGCGGGCGCGCGCCGGACGGCGGGCCATCGGTTCGGAAGACTTCGACGCTAGCCACCCGGTCGCGGCGCATGACGAAGGCGATGCCCACGAACGGGTAGGAGAGCAGTTCGCCGTCGGCGAGGGGGGTGACGGTGCTGACCGATGCTCCGGAGTAGGCCGCGCGCGCGGCGCCCTGTGACACACCGGGGCCCACGCCCCGCGAGGTCCGGCACTCCTGCACGCCGGTCGCTACGCGCGTCACGACACCGGATTCGGCAACCATTCGCGACCAAAGACTGCGGAGGGTATAGATCGTTTCTCTTCCGGAGGTCTGCTCGGCGGCAGCGGGACCGGTGATCGCCAGCGCCGCCGGAACCGGCATGCCGATCCGGACGGCGCCGATGGCCACGCCTTCAACAATCGCGCAGGCGGCGCCCGCCGCGAGCACCGCCGGCGCGACGAGGACAACGATACCAATCACCGTCATGACCTTGCGCATCATGACGTGCGCTTCGTACAATGCACATGCAGGCCGCGTCGGCGCGGAGGGCAGCGTTCGCTGGTGCGGGTCCCGGTCTTCAAAACCGGCCGCTGGGGCGCTTCGCTCCAGGCTGGGTTCGATTCCCAGGGCCCTCCGCCACATCTCCATCCAACATCCCCTCACGCTTCCTTCCCCTTCTGCCGCTCCGACGATCAGGCAGCGTGTAGAGGTTCCAGGAAGCGCCGGTGGAGCCCTTTCCGAGATTGTCGACGGCGGGGGAAGGGGACGTTTGCGAAACGAGGAAACCTTCTCACTTCACCGGGGTTGATACGGTCAGCAACAGCGCCGCGGAGGTCATCGTATGCTTGACGGATGACTAGATTCGGATGTCGATGATGGCCGACACACCGACACCGGGCACGCGCTTGAACGACTCCCACGGCTTGATGTTGTCCACCGGGATATACGCTTTGATCCTGAACGCCGTCTGGAAATCGGCCTCCAGCAACGCCACGGCCTGCACCTTCTCGACCTCGACTCTTGGTCCCGACACCTGCGCGGCGCCGATATAGGCCCCGGCAGGGTTCCCGAGCCCGATTGAGAGGCTTAAGATCGGCACGACCTTCGTCTGCTCGCGAACCGCAACGCCCCTGTTCTGGAGCAGGTCGTTGATGAAGTTGTTGATCTGGGGCGCAAACGTCCGGATCGCGTAGCCGATGCCCAGCGTCTTGATGATCCCGAAGATGTCCTGACCCGATGCCCTGACGGCCAGGCCGCCCACGAACAAGGCCGCGACAAGGATAAGTGCGATCCCTCGAGTACGTCGCATGCTGACCCTCCTGCGAGTGTGATGTGCGTCCTCTGCCTACAAGTACGCTCCGGCCGGCAAGAGAGTTCCGCTCAGTCGCACACTGCGCCCAGTGACGCCGATGAGACCAGACGCGCATATTTGGCCAGCGCACCCCGCGTATAGCGCGGCGGCAGGGGCTGCCACGCCGCACGGCGGCGATCGAGTTCTTCTTTCGGCACTTCCAACTCGATGCGGCGGGTCGAGATGTCGATCGAGACCACGTCGCCGTCGCGCACCAGCGCGATGGGCCCACCGACCGCGGCCTCGGGTGCGACGTGCCCGACCGCCAGACCGTGTGACGCGCCGGAGAACCGGCCGTCGGTGACGAGCGCGACCTGTGTCGCCATACCGCGGCCGACGATCACCGCGGTGAGGGCCAGCATCTCACGCATGCCGGGGCCGCCCTTCGGACCCTCGTAGCGCAATACCACTACGTCACCGGGCTTGATCTGACCCTTGATCACGGCTGCAAACGCGTCCTCCTCGCGGTCGAAGACGCGCGCTGGCCCGCGATGGGTCTTGACGACCGTGCCTGCGCTCTTGATGACCGCCCCCTCGGGCGCCAGGCTGCCGCGCAGGATCGCCAGACCTCCTTCGGGTTCGAACGGCTTGCTGACGGGGGCCACGACCGGCTGCCCGCTGGAGGGCGCGTCTTTGAGATTCTCGCGGACCGTTCGGCCCGAGACGGTCAGCGCGTCGCCGTGCAGCAGGCCGGCGTCCAAGAGCGCCTTCATCACCACCGGGACGCCGCCGACGCGGTCCAGATCGGTCATCACGTACTGCCCGCCGGGCCGCAGGCTCGCGATGTGCGGCGTCTGGCGGCTGAGGCGATCGAAGTCATCGAGGGAGAGGGGCACGCCCGCCTCGTGCGCAAAGGCCAGGAGGTGCAGCACCGAGTTTGTGCTGCCGCCCATGGCGACCACGACCCGGATGGCGTTCTCAAAGGCGGCCGGGGTCAGGATGTCGCGCGGGCGGACGCCGTCGCGCAACAGGCGGATGACGGCCTCGCCGGTGTGCCGGCAGGCCTCAGGACGCCGGGCATCGGTCGCGGGGATCGACGCCACCCCCGGTAGGGAAAGACCAATCGCTTCGATGGCCGAGGCCATGGTATTGGCCGTGTAGAGCCCGCCGCACGAGCCCGCGCCCGGGCAGGCGCGCCGTTCCAGGGCTTCCAGCGCCTCTTCGGTCATCTTCCCCTGCGCGTGCATGCCGACGCCCTCATAGACGTCCTGGATGGTTACGTCACGCCCCTCATACTGGCCGGGCATGATGGTGCCGCCGTAAAGAAAGATGCCGGGGATGTTGATCCGCGCCAGGGCCATGACCGACCCGGGGAGGCTCTTGTCGCATCCGGCAATGGCGACGATCGCGTCGAAGCACTCCGCGCGCGCCATCAACTCGATCGAGTCGGCGATCACCTCGCGGCTGATCAGCGAGGCCTTCATGCCCTCGTGTCCCATGGCGATGGCGTCGCTGACGGCGATCGTCCCGAACTCCTGGGGAGTCCCGCCGGCGGCGCGCACCCCGGCTTTGACCGCCTGCGCCTGCACGTTGAGATTCAGGTTGCAGGCCGTCACTTCGTTCCAGGTGCTGGCGACGCCGATCTGCGGCTGGCGCAGGTCTTTGTCGGTTTGTCCGGTGGCGCGAAGCATGGCCCGGTGCGCGGCGCGCTCGACGCCTTCGGTGACGGTGCGGCTGCGGTGTCGCAGGTCGGGCTCAACGGTGCGTTTCACGATCGTGCATCCTCCCGGCGGATGTCGCCCTCATGATAGGCGCCGCCACAGGGTGATTCAACCGCGGCGCCACGGGATTCCTTCGGGAGGCCGCTATGGTAGCATGAGTGCGTGACCCGCGAACCGTCGTTGACTCCCATGCTGCGCCAATATCAAGCTTTGAAGGCCCGCTATCCCGGCGCACTGCTGATGTTCCGGCTCGGCGATTTCTACGAGCTATTTTTTGACGACGCGCTCGTCGCCGCCCGCGAACTCGAGATCGTGCTGACCTCACGCGAGTTGGGCAAGGGGCGGCGTGTCCCCATGTGCGGGGTCCCGTACCATGCGCTCACCGGGTATCTGGCGCGGCTGGTGGAGCGCGGCCACCGGGTGGCCATCTGTGATCAGGTCGAGGATGCGCGCAAGGCCAAGGGGCTGGTCAGGCGTGACGTGACGCGCGTGGTCACGCCGGGCACCGTGATGGACGCGACGCTCCCGCAGCGCGAACACCGATATCTTGTTGCGATTGCCCCGGCCGACGGGGCATGGGGTCTGGCCGCAGCCGATCTCTCCACCGGTGATCTGTTCGCGACGCACATTGAGGGCCCCGAAGCGGATCGCCGGCTGGAGGAAGAGCTCGCGCGCTACGATCCCCGAGAAGTGCTGTTGCCCGAGGACGCCGATGCCGGCTCGGCCGACCGATTTCGGCTCACCCGGGTCGAGCCGTGGCGGTTCGAGCCCAGCGTGGCGCGGCGGGCGCTCATCGAGCAGTTCCGCGTCGCCTCGCTCGAAGGGTTCGGAGCCGAGGACCTGCCGCTTGCGGTCGCTGCGGCCGGTGCGTTGCTCCAGTATCTGAAACAAACGCAGATGAGCGCCCTCGAGCACCTGCGAGGTTTGCGCGTTTACAGCACCGATGACGTGTTGGCCCTCGACGAAACGACCCGGCGGAACCTCGAACTGGTGCGCAATCTTCGCGACGGCACGACGGCGCACACGCTGCTCAGCACCGTCGACGAGACCATGACGGCTATGGGCGGCCGCCTGCTGCGCGAGTGGGTGTTGCGGCCGCTCGTCTCGATCGAGGCGGTCGGCGTCCGGCAGCGCGCCGTGGCGGTGGCAGTCGACGCGCGGGCGGTGCGCGCGGATCTCCGTGAGGCGTTGAAGGCACTGCCGGACCTCGCCCGGGTGATCGGCCGGATCGGACACGGCTCGGCGACCCCGCGTGACCTGGCGGCGCTGCGGGCCGGTTTGCTGCGGCTGCCGGCGCTTCGCGCCGATCTGGCGCGTCTGCCCGAGTCGCGGCTGGCCGAGCTGGGCGGTCTCGTCGATCCTCATGAGGCCATCACCGGGCACATCGGTCGGGCGCTCGTGGACGACCCTCCGGCCACCGCAAGGGACGGCGGAGTGATCCGCGCAGGATACGATGACGAGCTCGATCGGGTGCGGGAGGCCGCGACCGGCGGCAAGATGTGGATCGCGGGTCTGGAAGCCGCCGAACGCGTGCGGACGGGTATCCGCTCGCTGCGGGTTGGGTTCAACAAGATCTTTGGATACTATCTGGAAGTGTCCAACGCGAATCGGCACCTCGTGCCCGCAGACTACGTCCGCAAGCAGACGCTCACCAACGCCGAGCGCTACATCACGCCTGAGATGAAGGAGCGCGAGGCCGCCATTCTGGGCGCCGAGGAGCGGATGGCCGAGATCGAGACGCGGCTCTTCGAGCGTCTGCGCCAGGAGATCGCGGGCCAGTCGGCGTCGCTGCTGGAAACCTCGCGCGCCCTGGCCGAGGCCGACGTGCTGCTCGGTCTGGCCCACGTCGCGGAGCGGTGGGAGTACGTCAAGCCGGAGCTGGTCGACGACGCGGTCCTGGACATCCGCGCGGGACGTCACCCGGTGGTCGAGCGCCTGCTCCAGGGCGAGCGGTTCGTGCCGAACGATCTCGCGCTCAGCGCAGCCGAGCGCGCGTTGCTGATCGTCACGGGACCGAACATGGCCGGAAAAAGCACGCTACTCCGGCAGGCGGCGTTGATCACGATCATGGCGCAGATGGGATCGTTCGTGCCGGCCGCCGCGGCGCGGATCGGCGTCGCCGACCGGGTCTTTACCCGCGTGGGCGCGACAGACGACCTCGCGTCTGGGCGGAGCACATTTCTGGTCGAGATGCAAGAAGTCGCCCGCATCCTGCACGCTGCGACCCCGCGCAGCGTGATCATCCTCGACGAAGTCGGTCGCGGGACGAGCACGTACGATGGCATGAGCCTGGCCTGGGCCGTCGTCGCGTATCTCCACGATCACATCGGGGCGCGCACCCTGTTTGCCACGCACTTTCACGAGTTGACCGAGCTGGCGGATCTCCTGCCGCGCGTGCGCAATATCTCGATGCAGGTGCGGGAGGAGGGAGACCAAGTCGTCTTCCTCCATACCGCGGCCGAGGGGCGCGCGGACCGATCGTACGGTATCCACGTCGCGCAGCTCGCGGGCATCCCCGATGAGGTCATCGGCGAAGCCAAACGGATCCTCCAGCGTCTGGAGAGCGCCGCGGCGCGACCCACTGAGCCCGAGGCTGCGCGGCTCCCGTCGCGCGCGCGTCCTGGACGCCAGCTGCCGTTGGCGTTGGAACTTCCGTCTCCCATTGAAGAGGCCCTGCTCGGTCTGGCCATCGAGTCGATGACGCCGTTGGAAGCCATGCAGACGCTGGCCGAGCTTCGCGAACGCGCCCGTGCGCTGCGGGCCGGCGCGCACGACCGCCAGGAGCGCCGGCTGCAGTGACCCGTATCCGCGTACTCGAGCGCTCCGTCGCGGAGCGCATCGCGGCTGGCGAAGTCGTCGAGCGTCCCGCCTCGGTCGTCAAGGAGCTGCTCGAAAACAGCCTGGACGCGGGTGCCGGGCAGATCAGCGTAGAGATCGAGGGCGCGGGGCTGCGGCTGATCCGGGTGGCTGATGATGGCGCGGGCATCACCGCCGACGATGTGCCGCTGGCCTTCGAGCGCTTTTCGACGAGCAAGATCACGTACGTCGAGGATCTCGGGACGATCCGCAGCTATGGCTTTCGCGGGGAAGCCCTCGCAAGCATCGCCGCGGTTGCGCGGGTGACGATCGTGACCCGCACACCCGACGCGGGCGCGGCCACACGCGCGCGGGTGAGCGGTGGCGCCGTTGAGGAGATCCACCTGCACGGCGCGCCGCCGGGCACGATGGTCGAGGTGCGCGACCTCTTTTTTACCACACCGGCGCGGCTTAAGTTCATGAAGTCGCACGCCCGGGAGCAGTCGCTCGTTGCCGACGTCGTGCAGCGCGCGGCGATGGCCCGCCCGCAGGTGGCCATCCGGCTCGCGTTCGACGGACGCGAGATCGCCCATTGGCCGAAGGAGTCGCCCGACGAGCGGGTGGCGGACATTCTGGTATCGGGGCGCGACGAGGAACTGGTGACGGCGTCGGGGTCGATCCCGGGCGGCACCATGAAGGCGTGGTTGAGCCGGCCGGAGCGGGCGCGGCCAAATCGGACCGGTCAGTACGTATTTGTCAACGGACGCCCGATTCAGAGCGCCCTTGTGCGGCGTGCGATCGAGCAGGGCTACGCGCAACTGTTGCCGGTGGGCCGGTTTCCCGTTTTTGCGGTCTTCCTCGACGTGCATCCGGGAACGATCGACGTGAACGTCCACCCCCGAAAACTCGAGGTCCGCTTCAGAGACGAGTCGGGTTTGTTCGGCGCGGCCGCCAGGCACGCCCGCGCGGCGTTGTTGGCCAGCCCGCTCGTGCGTGCGGTCGCGGCACCGCAACCGGCTGGGCTGCCGGGAGACGGCTCCATGGGGTTGGCCCTCGAAGTCCGCGAGGGACCGGGCGGGTACGGTACGATGGTCGCCGGCCGGCGGCTGCCGGTGCTCCGGCCCGTCGGTCAGGTGTTGCGGACCTATCTCCTGGCCGAAGGACCCGACGGCTTCTATCTTATCGATCAGCACGCGGCGCACGAGCGGATCCTGTACGAGCGGCTGATCGCCGCGTACCGGCGGGGAGGCGTCACGAGCCAGACGCTCGCCGTCCCGATGACGATTGATCTCTCGCCCTCGCAGGCCGCGCTGCTGGCGGGCGCGCACGACCGGCTGGCGCAGCTCGGATTCCACGTCGAGTCGTTCGGCGCGCGGACGGCGCTGCTGCGGGCCATCCCGGCCACCATCCCAGGCGCCTCCTTGGGAGACCTGTTGCAGCGGGCGTTGGCCGCGCTCGCCGGTGATGGCGACGAACCCCGCCACGATCCGCTTGAGCGGCTCGCGATCGCCACCGCCTGTCACACGGCGATCCGGGCGGGAGACCCGCTGGATGCAGAGGCGGGGGCGGCGCTCCTGACCGATCTCGAA
>JBGQGY010000025.1:0-35089 GCA_041497675.1 bacterium
CGGCGACGATTTCGGTCCTGGTGCAGAACGCGCCGGGGGTGTTGGTGCGCGTGGCTGGACTGATCCGCCGCCGTGGCGTGAACATCCACAGCCTCTCGGTGGGGCCGACCGAGGATCCGCATATCTCGCGGATGACGATCGTGGTCGACACCCCGCCGGATCGCACCGAGTCGTTTGCCAAGCAGTTGCGCAAACTGGTCGAAGTGCTGCGGGCGACCGCCGTTGACGGCACGCCCAGCGTCGACCGCGAGCTCGCGTTGATCAAAGTCAACGTCACGTCAGGGACACGGCTCGAGATCATGGAGATTTCCAACGTGTTTCGCGCGAACATCGTCGACCTGACCGACAAGACGATGACGCTCGAGGTCACGGGGCGCGACGAAAAAGTAGATGCGCTTGTCTCGCTCCTGACCAAGTATGGCATCCGCGAGATGGCCCGCACCGGGCAAGTCACGCTCGTGCGGGGGGCGCAGAACACGTAGCGGCTAGCCGCCGCGGCCGAGCGCCACAAGGAGAGGGCATGGACGACCTGGTTCGCATCTTCGACACGACGCTGCGCGACGGTGAGCAGTCGCCCGGGTTCTCGATGACGCCCACCGAGAAGCTCGAACTGGCGCGCCAACTCCAGGCGCTGCGGGTGGACGTGATCGAGGCAGGGTTCCCGATCTCGTCGCAGGGAGACCTGGACGCCGTGCGGGCGGTCGCCCGTGACGTGCGCGATGTATCGATCGCCGCGCTGGCCCGCGCCAACCCTAAGGACGTCGACGCCGCCATCGAGGCGCTGAAGCCGGCCGCGCGGCCGCGGGTGCACGTGTTTATCGCGACGTCGCCGATCCACATGCAGCACAAGTTGCGCATGAGCCCCGATGACGTGGTCGCGGCGGCCGACGCCGCCATCCGCCAGGCGCGGCGGTTCACCGACGACGTCGAGTTTTCGGCCGAGGATGCGAGCCGGTCGGAGGTCGACTTCCTCTGCCGGATCTTTGACGTGGCGATTTCGGCCGGGGCGACGACGATCAACGTTCCGGATACTGTGGGCTACACCACGCCGCAGGAATACGCCGCGCTCATCCGGACGCTGCGCGAGCGCGTGCCGGCCGCCGACAAGGTGGTCTGGAGCGTTCACGGTCACAACGACCTGGGTCTGGCCGTCGCCAATTCGCTCGCGGCGATCGAGGTGGGCGCGCGCCAGGTGGAGTGCACGATCAACGGTATCGGCGAGCGCGCGGGCAACGCGGCGCTGGAAGAAATCGTGATGGCCCTACGCACGCGCCGCGATGCTTATGGGCTGCGGACCAACATCGATACGACGAAGCTCCATCGCACCAGCAACCTACTGACCGCGCTCACCGGCGTCCCGGTGCAGCCGAACAAGGCCATTGTTGGCGAGAACGCGTTCGCGCACGAAGCCGGCATCCATCAGCACGGCGTGCTCGTGAACCGCGCGACGTATGAGATCATGCAGCCTCAAGACATCGGTCTGCCGACCAACCGGCTCGTGCTCGGCAAGCACTCGGGCCGGCATGCGTTCCGCAAAGCGCTGGAAGACCACGGCGTGCACCTCGACGACGGCGCCCTCAACCGCGCGTTTGGCCGCTTCAAAACGGTGGCCGACCGCAAGAAGCAGGTGGCGATCGAGGACATCCTGGCCCTGGTCGACGAGGAGGTCCGCGCCGCCCCCGAGCGGTTCACGCTGAAATCGTTCCAGGTCTCGACCGGCACGGGATCGGCGCCGGCGGCCACCGTCACGCTCGAATCCGAAAAGGGTGTGGCCACCGAGGCGGCATCCGGCGACGGTCCGGTGGATGCCCTGTGCGCGGCGGTCAACCGGCTGACCGGGGTGGCGGCCCAGTTGATGGACTATGCCATCCGGGCGGTCACCGGTGGCACGGACGCCCTCGGTGAAGTGACGGTGCGTGTCCGCGAGGGTGAGACCATCACCGTGGGGCGCGCGAGCAGCACCGACGTGCTTGAAGCGAGCGTGCGGGCGTACCTCGACGCGGTCAACCGACTCTTGGTCGCGCGGGAACGCTCGGCGCCGAGTGAGTCGCCGGCGCGCGACAGCGCCGCGGCGAGGGTGTAGCGCGATGGGTATGACGCTGACCGAAAAGATCCTGGCCGCCCACACCGACTCATCGGTCGCCCGCCCCGGCGATCTGGTCGAGGCCCGTATCGACTTCTGCTTCGCCAACGACATCACCGCGCCGCTGGCGATCCGCGAATTTGAGAAGACCGGGGTGTCGACGGTGTTCGACCGCCAGCGTGTGGCGATGGTGCCCGATCACTACGCACCCAACAAGGACATCGCCTCAGCCGAGCAGTGCAAGGTGATGCGCGAGTTTGCCCGAAAACACGATCTGCCCTATTACTACGAAATCGGACGAGCCGGCATCGCGCACGTGTTGCTGCCCGAAGAGGGTCTGGTGCTGCCCGGCGAGGTCTTTGTCGGCGCCGATTCGCACACGTGCAACCACGGGGCGCTCGGCACGTTTTCGACCGGGGTCGGATCGTCGGATCTGGCCGCCGCGATGGCCACGGGCACGCTGTGGTTCCGTGTGCCCGAGACCCTGCGCTTCGTTTTGAACGGCCGGCCGGCGTCGTGGGTGACGGGCAAGGATATCGTCTTGAAGATCATCGGTGACATCGGCGTCGATGGTGCGCGGTACTGCGCCATGGAGTTCACCGGCGACGCCCTGAGCCACCTGACGATGGACGAGCGCTTCAGCATCACCAACATGGCGGTCGAAGCCGGGGGCAAGAACGGCATTATGGAGCCCGACGACCTCGTGCTCGACTGGGTCCGGCCGCGCGCGAAGCGGGCCTTTACGCCGGTCTACGCCGACCGCAACGCGGAGTACACGAAGGTGTTTACCTACGACACGAGCCGGCTCGAACCGGTCGTGTCGGCGCCGTCGTCCCCGGGCAACGTGGTGCCGGTGCGCGAGGTTGCGGGTGTGGCGGTCGATCAGGTCTTCATCGGCACCTGCACGAACGGCCGGCTCGAAGATCTACGCGTCGCCGCCCGGTTCCTCGACGGCCGGAAGGTGCACCCGCGTACGCGGCTGCTCGTGATCCCGGCGACGCCCGGCATCTACCGCCAGGCGCTCGATGAGGGGTTGATCAAGATCTTTCTCGAAGCCGGGGCCGTGGTCAGCGCCTCGACGTGCGGGCCGTGCATCGGCGGGCACATGGGCGTGCTGGCCTCCGGCGAGGTGTGCGTGAGCACGTCGTCGCGCAACTTCGTGGGCCGCATGGGACACCGCGAGAGCAAAGCCTACCTGAGCGGACCCGCCGTGGCGGCCGCCAGCGCGGTGTTGGGCCGGCTCGCGCACCCCGACGAGGTGTTGGGTCGGACGGCGGCGGGGGTGGGGGCATGATCTTCCGCGGCACCGCCTGGAAACTCGGCGATCACGTCGACACCGACGTCATCCTCCCGGCGCGCTACCTGGTCACGGCTGACGCGAAGGTGCTGGCGCCCCACTGTTTCGAGGATTTGGATCCGACCCTGGCGGGGAAGATCACACCGGGCGACATCATCGTGGCCGGGGAGAACTTTGGTCAGGGGTCGTCGCGCGAGCACGCGCCCATCGCGATCAAGGGCCTCGGGGTGTCGTGCATCATCGCCAAGTCGTACGCGCGGATCTTTTTCCGCAACGCCTTCAACATCGGGTTGCCGCTTTTGGAGTGCCAAGATCTGCATCAGATCACTGAGAACGGCGACACCGTGGCCGTTGATCAGGCGACGGGCCGGATCACCAATGAGCGATGCGGGAGCACCCATCAAGCCGCGCCGATCCCCGAGTTCATGCGGCGTCTGGTCGAAGCCGGCGGCATCATCGAGTACGTTCGGCAAAAAGTGGCGGCTGGCAAAGCCGGCGCTTGATCTGGCGAGGACATCGCGCGGGGGAACACTTCATGGAATGGTCCAACGTCTGGCGAACGGTATTCGTGGGATGGGACGGTGACGTCGATCTGACGGCGCTGGCGGAAGAGCTGCGGCACGGCGTCCACACCAGACCGCGGCCGGCGAAGGACCGTGACGCCGCCTCGAACTGGGTCTGCGAACAGATTCAAGAAGTTTACTAACCGCATCACCCCATGGACCTCGGCCCGCGCGACCGCGAGATCATCGCCGATGTCTGGACATCTTCGCTCTCGTGGCAAACATGCGTGGAGCTCGTCGAGCGCTTTCCCCACCGATATGGTGGGCACGTCGAGGAGATCGGCGCGCGTGATTTCGTCGCCGACCGATTCCGCCACCACGGGTTGACCGTTACGTTCGAAGAGTTCCCCTGTCACCACTGGCATCCCGGGCGCGCCAGCCTGCACGCGCTTCCCGATGGGCGGGCCCTGGTTCCTATTCCGTGTCTCAACCTGCCGATGAACCCTACGGCGATGATCGAGGCCGAGGTCGTCTGGGTCGAGGAGGGGACACAGGCGCAGTACGCGAGTCTCGGCGACCGTATCCGCGACCGCGTCGTGTTGGTCAACAGCCGTTGCCCCGCCTATTCGCATCGACCCCGCACGTGCCGGCGCGAAAAGTACCTGCAGGCCGTGGAGGGTGGTGCCGCCGGCTTCATCTATATGCGTCACGAGGGCGGGTTGTTGCCGGAAGTCTACAGCCTCTCGTCCGATGGGCCGGCGCCCGTGCCCGGCGTGAGCGTGACCCGCGAGGCCGGAAGCGCGCTGCTGCGCTACGTGCGCCGAGGCGCCGCCGTTCGGCTCGACCTTGAAAACCAGATCACGCCCGGGGTGTCGTGGAACATCATTGCCGACCTGCCGGGGCCACCGGGAGCGCCGGTCATCCTGGTGGGCGCCCACTACGACACGCTGGTGGGGTGCCCCGGCGCGATCGACGACGCATCCGGGGTCGCGGTGCTGCTCGAAGCCGCGCGCGTCCTGAGCCGGCATCGTGACGTCCTGCGGAGGACGATCCGGTTCGTCGGCTTTGGATTGGAAGAAGGCGGTCTGCAGGGCGCCAAAGCGTACATCGGCGTGCACCGCGAGGACTTGAGCGGCGTCGAGTTCATGCTGAACGTCGATGGGGCCGCCTACGGCGCGCCAGAGAAGGGCATCGGGCTGCAGGGCTGGCCGATGCTCATTCCTTATTTCAAGGGTCTGGTCGCGGCGATGGGCGAGGAGATGCCGGTTGATGTCTGGGTGACGCCGAACTCAGACATGCACCCGTTCATGGTGGCCGGGGTGCCCTGCGCCTGGTTTTTCGACATGGGGATGTCACTGGCCAACCTGGGCTGGCCGCACACCGCCGCCGACACGCTCGACAAGGTGTCGCCTCGGGGGCTGCGGATCACCGCCCTGCAGCTGGCGCGACTCTTGCTGTACATGGCCGCGACTCCGATGCCGGCCGTCACCCGCAGCCGCCAGGAGGTCGACCGGTGGCTCGCCGAATGGAACCTCACGCCGCGTATCTGAGGAGGGGACAGAATGAGCGCAGACCGTAAGGGGGTAACCCGCCGCCAGTTCTTAAAGACGACCGCCGCGACGGCGGCTGCTGTTGGCGCCGGTCTGGCCGCCCCACGCACGCTGACATGGCCGGGCGTTGGCCCCGTGTTGGCACAGGCGCAGAAGCCGCCCACGCTCGTCCAGGGCGTCGAGCCTGAGACGCTCGACCCTCACTTCGGCGAGTCGGGCATCATCGGCAACGTGCTCGGCAACGTGATGGAGGCGTTGATCGCCTACGACCGCAAGATGCGCCCGCTGCCGTTCCTCGCCGAGTCGTACGAGGTCCTGTCTGACAAGGTGACGTGGCGGTTCAAGCTCCGCCAGGGCATCCGGTTCCAGAACGGCAAACCTTTCACCGCGGAGGCCGTCAAGTTCACGATCGACCGGACGATGAACGCCGATCTGCGCCGGCAGGGGCTCAACGATCCGTTCCCGGCTCGATCCGGTGTGACACAGGTGAAGGTCGTCAATGCCAGCACCGTTGATGTCGTGCTGGCGAGGCCCAACATTATCTTGCCGGTGTTCATGTCGTTCCTCTACATGATGGAACCCGAGTATTATGGCAGCAAGTCCCCGCGCGAGACCTCGGTCGCCCCCATGGGCACCGGGCCCTGGAAGGTCGACGAGTGGATCAAAGGCGACCGCCTCGCGCTGTCGGCGTTCGACGGCTACTGGCGCGGCGCCCCGCAGATCAAACGAGTCGTGTTCCGGCCGGTACCGGAGAAATCACAGCGCATGAACATGCTGATCACCGGCGAGGCCGACATCGCCATCGCGTTGTCGCCGGACGATCTGCCGATCGTCGAACGGGTCAGCAAGCTGCGTGTCTCGATCGCCCCCGGCAGCCGGCGGATGCACATCGGTATTCCGACCGATTCGCCGAAGTACAAGGATCGTCGCGTGCGGTACGCGCTCAGCCACGCGATCGACTGGGATACGCTGTCGAAGGGTCTGCTCGGCCGCCTGACGCCCGAGCGGCGCGCGACCGTGCTGGTGGCGGGCGAATCGTGGGTCAGCCCGCGGATCAAGCCGCTGGAGTTCAATCGGCAGCGGGCGCGCAGTCTGTTGACCGAAGCCGGGTTTCCGATGAACGAGCGGATCCGGGTCTACACGCCGGTCGGCCGTTATCTCAAAGACAAAGAAACCGCCGAAGCGGTCGCCGGACAGTTCCGCGAGATTGGACTGCAGGCCGAAGCCGCCCCACTGGACTGGACGATCTATACGGACAAGATGCGTAGCCCCGGCGGCATGGATGATCTCTATCTGCTCGGGCTGGGTTCGCGCTTCAACGGCCCGGAGGACCTCAGCATCGTGACGACCGGGCAGATCTGGGACCAGACCAAGTGGATCACGCATACGCAGAACGGCCCCAAGTTCAACGCGATGTACAAGGAATTGATCGAAACGATCGATGAGAAGAAGCAGCGCGAGATGGCCTTCCAGATGGAGCAGCTCTTCGTGGAAGAGACGCCCTGGATCAATTTGTGGATCCAGCCCGGCGCGACCGGGGTGAACCGGCGCCTCGATTGGGAAGACTCGGGCGGCGGCGATCGACTGAACCTGTGGCTGCCGGGCGAACGCGACGTCCGGTTTGCGCCTATCTAAGCGTCCACACCGGTCTGACCGGCGCGCAAGATGACCGCGTACATCCTGCGGCGGTTGTTGCAGACCGTCCTCGTGATCCTCGGGGTCTCGGCGCTGTCGTTTGGGTCGATGTTTTTGTCCGGCGATCCGACGATGGTAATGGCGAGCGAATCGTGGACCCGCCAGCAGATCGACGACTTCCGGCACCAGATGGGCTTCGACCGGCCCTGGTTCGTGCAGTACCTGGACTTTCTCTCTCGCGCGGCCCACGGCGATCTTGGCGTCTCACTTCGTCAGCAGCAGCCGGTCTCGCAGTTGCTCCTCCAACGTGTGCCGGCCACCTTAGAGCTGGCCGCGGCGGCGATGGCCGTTGCGGTCGGGCTCGGCATTCCCGCGGGCGTAATCGCGGCCACGCGGCGCAACAGCCCCGTTGACCGCAGCCTGATGCTCGGCGCCTTGTTCGGGCAATCGATGCCCGTGTTCTGGTTGGGTCTGCTGCTGGCGATGATCTTTGCGGTCATGTTGGGCTGGTTTCCCGTGGCCGGGCGCGGCGGCTGGCAACATCTCGTCCTACCTGCCACGAGCCTCGGGCTTTTTTCGGTCGCGTACAATGCGCGCATGACCCGGTCTGCGGTCCTGGAGACGCTGGGGCAGGACTACATCCGCACGGCGCAGGCTAAGGGTCTGTCAGCGTTTCGGGTGTTGACGCGGCATGCGTTGCGCAACGCCTTGATTCCGATTGTGACCGTGGCGGGTCTGCAGTTTGGGAACCTGCTCGGGGGCGCCGTCATCACCGAGACGATCTTCGCCTGGCCCGGGGTCGGGCGTTTGACGATCCAGGCGATCCAGGGCAAGGACCTGCCGCTGGTGCAGGCGTCGGTCACGTTTTTAGCGACGATCTTTGTGGCGCTGAATCTGGTCATTGATCTGTTCTATGTGGTGCTCGACCCTCGGGTGAGGCCCCGCTGATGGCCGTCGCGGTGGCGCACCAGGCGGTGACCGCGCCAGCGGCAAGACGGCGGCGATGGCCTCCGGTGGCTGTGCTCGGCGCGCTCGGGTTTCTGGCGGTGCTGGTCGTCGTCGCGCTGTTCGCGCCCGTGCTCGCACCGCACCCACCGGGGCGCGTCGTGATGGGCGAGCGTCTCACCCCGCCGGTGTTCTCGGGCGGGACCTGGGCACACCCGCTTGGGACGGACTCGCTCGGTCAGGACCTGTTGAGCCGGACCATGTTCGGGGCGCGCGTGTCGCTGCTGGTCGGCGTCTGCGCGGTGTTGCTCTCGGGCACCATGGGGGTCACGCTGGGGTTGATCTCCGGGTACCGCGGCGGATGGCTGGACGACGTCATCATGCGCATCGCGGAGATCCAGCTCGCCTTTCCCGCGATCCTGCTCTACATCGCGGCCATGGCGACGCTGGGCCCGGGGCTCTGGAAGATCATCCTGGTCATTGGGGTCGTGGGCTGGGTCTCGTATGCGCGGATCGAGCGCGGTGTCGTGCTCGCGGTTCGCGAGCAGGAATACGTGACGGCTGCGCGGGCGATGGGTGCGCCGGTGAGTTTGATCCTGCGCCGGCACATCTTGCCGAATACGATGGCGCCGATTATTGTGGTGGCGTCCTTTTCGCTGGCGACGACGGTGATTACCGAGGCGTCGCTGTCGTTCCTCGGGCTGGGTGTGCCGCCGTCGGTGCCCTCGTGGGGCAGCCTGCTCTCGGACGGTCGCGACTACCTACGCCAGGCCTGGTGGATTACCACCTTTCCGGGTCTGGCCATCATGGCGACGGTGCTGGCGATCAACCTGATCGGCGACTGGCTACGCGACGCGCTCGATCCACGACTGCGACTCTAGAGGAGGCTGGTCCGAATGGAACTCTACGAACTGACCGGTGCCACGGCCGAGGCGATCACGTTTCTGAAGACCGTCTCACCGGCCTGGATCAGCGACGCGCAGGGATCGACCGGCGTGATGGCGGCCGAGATCAAACCCGTGTGGCGCGGGGCGCGGTTGTGCGGCCCGGCGTACACCGCGCGGTGTTATCCCGGCAGCATCATCACGGTGCACAAGGCGTTGCTCGAAGCGCCTCCGGGGTCGGTCATCGTCGTCGACGGCGGCGGTGATGCGACGGGCGCGATGTTTGGCGAGTTGATGGCCACCGAGGCGAAGTCGCGCGGTCTGGCCGGCATCGTAGTCGACGCGGCCGTGCGCGACGCCGAGGGGCTGGCCGAGCTGCAGTTTCCGGTGTTTGCGCGTGCGGTCACGCCGCGTGTGGGGACCAACCGGCGCGTAGGGGCCACGCAGGTCGAGATCGCCTGCGGCGGGGTCGTGGTGCACCCCGGCGACATCGTCGTCGGCACCGGCGACGGCGTCGCCGTCATCCCTCGGGGCAACCTGGCGGACGTGGTGACCGGGGTCCAGGCCGTGAGCAAGAAGGAAGCCGACATTCGGGTGCGCATGGCGAAGGGCGAGCGAGTCGCCGACATCATCGCGATGCGCGGCCTGATCTATCCGCAATAGGCGGAGTCGTCGACGGCAGGGACCCCGCGCGGCCGGGGAGAACGGAAGGCGGTAATGTCCCAGTCGCGCCAGGAATCCTGGAGGTGACCGACGTGAATATGACCCTCGTACGCCTGGCGGCCGTCGTGCTGGTCATCGCGCTATTGTCGAGCGCGCCGGCCCCCGTGGTCAAGGCCCAGTCCAACCAGCTGGT
This sequence comes from bacterium, assembly GCA_041497675.1. Taxonomy (GTDB): domain Bacteria; phylum Sysuimicrobiota; class Sysuimicrobiia; order Sysuimicrobiales; family Humicultoraceae; genus JBGPNN01. Next base: position 9,754 of record JBGQGY010000025.1, read on the forward strand.
CGTGAACGGGTTCGGGGGCGAGTATGAAGATATCTTCAAGAAGACCCTCAAAGAGCCATTTGAGCGCCAGTTCAACGCCCGCATCATCTTTGACCCCACGGGTAGCGCCTCGGAGGACTACGCCAAGATCCGGGCCACCCGCGGCGACCCGGGGTGGGACGTCGTTGTGATGACCGCGCCCGAAGCCATCCTGGGCTGTAGGGAGAAGTTGCTCCAGCCGATGACCGAGGCCAACATCCCCAACCTCAAGCAACTGTATCCGGAAGTGCAAAATACCGTCGCACCCTGCGGGGCCGTCCAGGAAATCCAGTACATGAGCCTGATGTACAACACGAACTCCGTGCGACCCGCGCCGGATTCATGGAAGGTCTTCTGGGATCCTCGATACAAAGGCCACATCATCATCCCCGACATCGGCAGCATCTTGGCGGTGTACTTCCTGATCATGGCATCGTACTCGTACGGTGGCGACGAAAAGAACATCGATCCCGGGTTTGACGCGATCGCGCGCCTGAAGCCGAACGTGACGGCCATTATCCTGTCGTCATCGGCGATGATCCCGTATGTCGAGCGTGAGGAAGTGTGGCTGCTCCCGTACTGGGACGGTCGCGCGCACTACTACCGCGGCCGCGGCCTCCCGGTCGACTTTGTGATCCCGAAAGAAGGCAGCATCTTCCTGTTGGGCGCGCTCAGCGTGCCAATCGGAGCGAAGAACAAGGCGCTGGCGTACAAGTTCATCGACTGGTGGCTCTCTGCGGATGTCCAGCGGAAGTGGGCCATGGCCTACACCGTGGGTAGCGCGCGCGGCGGGCTCTCGTTCCCCACCGAGCACCGGCAAGCGCACATCAGCAGCATCGCTCAGGTCCGGAAGTTCAAGAACGTCGACCCCCTGTTTATCGGCGAGAAGCGCTCCGACTGGGCCGAGCGGTGGACGAAGGTGATCGCGCGCTGAGGCCGGCGCGGCGGCCTCCGGCGGTGCTGGTGCTTCTGGCGCCGTCGCTGATCTATCTGATGGTGCTGTTTTTCGTGCCGCTGGGTATCTTGGCCGCTGTCAGCGTGCTCAAGTTCCACAATGGCCTGATCGTCCGCGAATTGACCCTCGAGCATTACGTCAAGTTTCTGACCGACCCGTTCTATCTCGGCATCATGTGGAACACTCTGCGTGTGGCGCTCATCGTGTCCGCGGTCACCACGCTTTTGGGCTATCCCGTTGCCTACGTGCTGGCACGCACGCAGTCGCGGTGGAAGGGGCTCCTGATCGCGCTGGTGCTCGCGCCTGAACTGTCGGGTGTGGTGCTTCGGACCTACGGGTGGCTGGTGATCCTTGAGGATCGCGGCGTCATCAACACGCTCCTGCGGTCGTGGGGGCTCATCGCGGCGCCGATCCGGCTCGTCCACAACTATACGGGTGTGATTATCGGGCTCACGCACGTGCTGCTGCCCTTTGCCATCCTGGCGCTCATGGCCTCGATCCAGGCCATCGATCCGACCCTCGAGCAGGCGGCGATGAATCTGGGCGCGGGCCGCGTGCGCACATTCCTGCGAATAACCCTCCCGCTGTCCGCCCCCGGGGTGCTGGGTGCCTTCTTTCTGACCTTCAGCCTATCGGCCAGCGCGTATGCGACACCCGCCATCTTGGGCGGCAAGGGCGTCGAAGTGATGGCCACGATGATCTACACGCAATTGCTCTATATCCTCAACTGGCCGTTCGCGGCGGCGCTCTCGGTGGCGCTCATGGCCGTGGTCCTGGTGACGATGTTCGCGTCGGCGCGTCTTGTTGGCCGGATGAGTGGGGTGTTCCAGTGAGCCAGGTGAAGCGTCACCTGCCACGCTGGAGCCTTTTGGCGATCGTGGGAATCATTTACGCGTACATGTTCCTCCCGATTGTGGTCGTGGTGCTCACATCGCTCAATCCAGGTCAGTATCTTCAGTTGCCGCCGCGCGGATTCTCGCTTCGATGGTACGCGGCGGCGCTCAGCCCGGACTGGCTGGAGCCGTTCCGGGTCAGCCTGATGCTGGCGCTCTTGACGTCGGCCGTCGCGACGGCGCTCGGCCTGCCGGCGGCCTTCGCGCTCGTCCGCCACCGCTTTTACGGGCGTGATGCGATCAACGCGCTGCTCTTGTCACCGATCTCCCTGCCGGCGATCGTGAGCGGCGTGGCCATCCTGCAGTTCTTGTCGCTGGCGGGTCTGCACAGTCTGATCGGCTTCAACGCGCTGTTGCTGGCGCATACGGCCATTACGGTGCCCTACGCCATCCGCACCATCGCCATCAGCCTCCACGGCTTCGACCGCTCGCTGGAACAGGCGGCGGCGAACCTGGGCGCCACGCCGTGGCGCACGCTGCGGCACGTGACGCTGCCGCTGATCAAGCCCGGGCTGTTCGCCGGAATGGTGTTCGCCTTCATCGTATCGTTCAACAACGTGCCGGTCTCGCTATTTCTAGTGCGGCCGGGGATGATCACGCTGCCCATCCGCATCCTGAATTATCTGGAGTACCGCTTCGATCCGTCGCTGGCGGCGGTGAACATGCTGTCGCTGGTGGTCATCCTGATTATTGTGGCCGCCGCCGAACGCGCAGCGGGCTTCACGAAATTCGTCTACGGCCGATGAGCAACGCGGCTGCAGAAGTCGAGCTTCGCGAGGTCACTAAGCGCTTCGGCCGGGCCGTGGCGGTGAACCAACTATCGCTGGAAGTGCGCGCAGGCGAGTTCCTCACGTTGCTGGGCCCCAGCGGCTGCGGCAAGACAACCACCCTGAACATCGTGGCAGGGTTCCTCGATCCCGACGAGGGAACGATCGCGCTGCGCGGGCGGCAGGTCAATTTTCTCCCGCCCTTTCAGCGCGACACGAGCATGGTGTTTCAGAGCTATGCGCTGTTCCCCCACATGACCATCTTCGAAAACGTGGCCTTCGGGTTGCGGATGCGGGGGGTGTCCGAGGGGGACATCAAGCGCCGCGTGCTGCAGTCGCTGGAGCAGGTGCAGCTCGCAGGCTTAGATGACAGATATCCCCGGCAACTCTCGGGTGGGCAGCAGCAGCGCGTGGCGCTGGCGCGCGCGATCGTGACCGAGCCGACGGTGCTGTTGCTCGACGAGCCGCTGTCGAACCTCGATTTGAAGCTGCGCGAGTCGATGCGACTCGAACTGAAGGCCCTGCAGCACCGGTTGGGCCTCACGACGATCTACGTTACGCACGATCAGAGCGAGGCCCTCGTGATGTCTGACCGCATCGTCGTGATGCATCAAGGGCGCGCCGAACAAGTCGGCACGCCGCTGGACATCTACGAGCGACCGGCGACCCCGTTCGTCGCAGAGTTCATCGGGTCGATGAACTTCCTGCGCGCCACCATGGCCGGCGCCGTCGATGGCGGGATAGAATTGGTCACGCGCGGCGGGCTGCGCCTGCGGGTCCCGGCACCGCCGGTGTCGGGAGAGGTGCTCGTGGCGATCCGGCCGGAGCGCTGCCGGCTCGTCCGGACGCAGCCTGCGGGCCTCAATACGTTCCCGGCGGAGGTCCAGGAGGTTGTGTACCTTGGCGCGACGATCCGCTATCAGCTGGCACTGGCGGGCGGCGAACCGTTGATTGTAGATGACCTGAACGCGCCGTCTATGGCGGTCCGACCGGGCGACGCGGTGTGGATCGCGGTGGCCCCGGAACACTGTCTGATCCTCACGAGTTAAAGATGCCGACGCCGGCCCCTCCGCGGGGATCCGCCCCGGCTTCCATCGCGCGGCCGGTGGCATCCATGCGGATCGCCTGCACCCGGGACATGTACGTGCTCCGCACCACTCGAAAACCGCGTCGGACCAGCTCATCGACGGTTGCATCGGGGATCGCGGGCTCCGCGAAGAGCTGTCCCGGCTCCTCGGCGTGAAACCGAGGCCGCGTCACCGCATCCGCCATCCCCAGGCCGAACTCGAGGGTGTTGAGCAGCGTCTGGAACACCGACGTAATCAACCGGCTCCCGCCTGGCGCCCCGATCACGATGTACGGCGCGCCGTCTTTCAGGACGATTGCGGGCAACCCGCCGCCGCCGCGCTTGCCCGGCACGATCGAATCGGGGAATCCCGGCAGCGGGTGGAAGTGGCCGAGGAAGTTGTTGTACATGAATCCGAGGCCGGGGGTGACAACGCCCGAGGCGCCGAGCGATCCGTTCGAGTGTGTGAGCGCGACGAGGGTGCCGGCCGAATCCGCGACCGAGACGTGCGTCGTCCCCGCGTCGGGGGCCGCCGCAATGCCGGTGCGCGGTACGCGCCGCCGCACCTCGTCGGCCAGCGTCTTCGCATGGTCCCGCGAGAGACCGTCTCGGATGAAGCGCGTGGCGATGGAGTGCGGCGGGTCGCCCTTGAGCACGACCTGCTCGAGAAACGTCACGATCATGATCCGGGCGAGGGTGTCGAGGTAGTCGGGGCTGTTGTGTCCGAGCGGCCCGATCGACAGCTGCTCTGCCACCTGGAGCATCTCGATCAGCTGCACGCCGCTGGTCGGGGGCCGCGCCGTGAACACGCGGTGGCCATGATATTCGCCTTCAACGGGTGTGCCGAGGTCCGCGGTGAATCCGCGTAGGTCGTCGGCGGTGACGAGACCGCTGTGCGCCTGGATGTCATCCATCATTCGGCGGGCGATCTCGCCCGTGTAGAAATCCTCGGGGCCTTCGGACGCCAGCCTCCGGAGCGTGCGCGCTAGATCGGGCTGGACCATGCGCTCGCCTTCCTGCCAGGGACGCCCCTGGTTGAGAAAGATGGCCGCGCACGCCGCCGTCCGCGTCAGCGCGCGCATGAGCCCGGGATAGCCCGGCCGATCCTCGGTGTTCGCCCAGAAGCGCGCGACGTACGGGTAGATGTCGAAACCCTCTTCGGCCAGACGGATCGCCGGCGCGAGCAGGTCGGCCCAGGCGACGCGGCCGCTGCCCCATCGTTCGAACAGCGTATGCGCGGCGCGCACAAACCCGGGGACCATGATGGACTGATAACCTGTTTGGTTGATCTCACCTTCCACGACATAGCGACCAACTGTCTCCGTCCGTGCCTTGTAGCCTGTTCGAAACGCCTCCGGCGGCGGGACGGAGCCGATCGTCGAGCTGGCATCCATCGTCGAGATAACGCCGGTCCGGCCGTCGCGCACCACGCCGGCGGCCGTGCCGCCCAGCCCGCACATTAACGGATCCACGACGCCCTGCGCGAACGCCGTGGCGACTGCGGCGTCGGCCGCATTCCCGCCTCGGCGAAACGCCTCGACGCCGGCCTGCGCCGCCAATGGCTCGGGGGCGACAATCATGCCATTCATCGGTCCACTGTCACCATGTTCCAAGGCGTCACGAGTTCCCACCGCCAGTATTGGGTGGGTTTCAGGCCCTTCACCGGCTTGCGGTACGCGATGACGTTGTTCAGGTAGTACATCGGAATATGGTAAATCTTCTGCATCATGTCCCGCTGGATCTGCCGGTACATCCCCTCGCGCTCGCGCTGGTTGCGGCTGCGCTGGGCGGTCTGAAGTTGGTCGTCGAGCGCCGTGTCCTTGAGATTGAGGAACTTGGCCTGCTGCCCCGCCGACCCGAAGAGCCAGCGGAGATTCGCATCGGGGTCTGGGAAGGCCGGGATGGTGCCCAGCATGTAGATGACCATGGTGTCGGCCTGGATGTAGTTCACGTAGGTGGCCCACTCCACACGAACCACTTCGGCGTTCACGCCGTTCTCTCTTAGGTTGACGACCAGGATCTCCGCCATCTTGATGCGGGTGTCGTCCGGCGGCGGCGACACGATGACTTTGAAGTCACGCGGCATCACGCCCTCTTGCATGAGCGCCTGAAAGATGGTTTTGGCCTGGGCGTCGTTCTCCTTGAGCGCGATCTCCTGGAGGGCCTCATCATCGCGCGGCCATAGACCGGGCGGGACGGTGCCGTAGGCTCGGGAGCCCAGCTCGGACGGGACGAGCGTCTTGATGGCGGCGTCCCAGTTGAGAGACATGTAGACCGCACGCCGAAAGCGCTGGTCGGTGAACGGCGCCTTCAACATCCGGAATCCGAGGAAGACGTAGTTGTTCGCCGGGGCGCGCGCAATCTCGATGGACGGGTCGCCCTTGAGGACCGGCAGGTTGGCCGCCGTGACCGTGGCGGTGACATCCACGTCGCCGGTCTGGAGGGCCGCGGCCGCTGTGCTGCTGTCGGGGATCGGCCGGAGGATCACCCGTTCCAATGCCGGACGCTTCAGCCAGTAGTCCCGGTTGGCGTCGAGCACGACCCGGTTGTTGATGACCCACTCGGTGAGCTTGAACGGTCCGGTCCCCACGGGTTGCTTTTCGAACGCGGCGCCCGCGGCCTCGACGGCCTTGCGCGGTACGATGAACAGCGAGGACAGCGCCGCGGGAAACGGCGCAAAGGGGAACTCGAGGGTGATGTCGACCCGGTCGCGCCCCTGCGCCGCGTAATTCTTGATCACGCGGATATTCTCAGCCTTTCGACCGATGGCATTGGCCGGGTCAAAAGCCCTGCGCAGCGAGAACACCACGTCGTCGGCCGTCAGCTCGTCGCCGTTGTGGAACTTGACGCCCTTGCGCAGGTAGAACGAGTAGGTGAGCCCGTCGGCTGATACCTCCCAGCGCTCGGCCAGCATCGGCCGCGGCCTGCCGTCGGGCGCGATCATCACCAGCGGGTCGAAGATGAGCTGATACACGTAGGACGAATCGGCGTCGTTCGTCCGGTACGGATCGGGGGAGATGATGTCCTTTGCCGCACCGATCACCAGCGTATTTCTGGCCCCCGGTGCGCTGTGCACCGGATAGACCGGTGCCAGCAACGCCCCCACGACAAGCAGAATCCAGAGCCGTCGCATCATGTTGCCTGCCTCCCTCCAGCGAATCCGTCCTCGTCGCGCCTCACCGGATCGACCGCGGATCGAGTGCATCTCTGACCCCGTCGCCGATGAAATTGAACGCCATGACTGTGAGCGTGATCGCCGCGCCGGGGAACAATGCCACCCACGGCGCCGTCTGCAGGAACTTTCGCCCATCGGTGAGCATGATCCCCCAATCGGGGGTCGGCGGTTGGAGCCCCACGCCCAGAAACGACAGCCCGGCCAGCGACGTCACGATGGCGCCGAGGTCCAGGCTGATGAAGACCATGGCCGGCCCCAGACAGTTGGGCAGGATGTGCCTGAGGATGATGCGGCCACCCGTGGCCCCGGCGGCGCGCGCCGCGGCGACGTATTCGGCCGTCTTCAGCCCGAGGGTCGCACCACGGAGCAGGCGGGCGAAGCGCGGCATCCTGGTGAAGGCCAGCACCGCGACGATGTTCGCCAGACTTGGACCGACCGCGGCCATCAGGGCGAGCCCCAGCAGGAACGCCGGGAACGCCAGCAGCACGTCGACCACCCGCATCACGACCCCGTCGATCCATCCGCCACTGTAGCCGGCGGCCACCCCGACCGTAATACCGGCGACTGCGGCCAGCGACGCGCTCAGTAGGCTCAGACCCAGGGCGTACCGACCGCCGTGGACGATCCGGCTGAAGACGTCGCGGCCGAGATCGTCGGTCCCGAAGGGATGACCGGGTCCCGGCGGCCGGAAGGGCGCCAGCAAATCGACCGCGATCGGGCTCCGGGCGATCAGCCACGGCGCGGCGACGCTGCCGAGTGCAAAGAGCGCGATCATGGCGGCGCCGGCCACCGCCGTGTGGTGCTGCAGGAACCGCTGCCATGGGGACGGCCGCGGGCGGATCACCTCGGCCCGCCGGGGACGCGCCCGCCCCGCGGTCGGTGACGGCGCGACCGCCCCGGCGTCGCGCATCACTCGTAGCTGATCCGTGGGTCGATCATCACGTACACGACGTCGACCAGTAGATTCACCAGGAGAAACACCAGCGTGACCATCAGCAACGTTCCCTGGACCAGCGGATAGTCGCGCCGGAACATCGCGTCGACGCTGAGCCGGCCGATCCCGGGCCACGCAAACACGGTCTCGGTGAGGAAGGCGCCTCCCAGGAGCGTCCCCATCTGCAGGCCCAGATTTGTCACGACCGGGATGAGCGCGTTGCGCAACGCGTGACCGTATACGATCTGACGCCCGGTGAGTCCCTTCGCCCGCGCTGTGCGCACGTAGTCCTCGCTCAGGACATCAAGCATCGCCGCCCGCGTGAGACGCGTGGTGCTGGCGAGCATCACCGAACCCAACGTGACCGCCGGGAGCAACACGTGGCGGAGCCCCTCGAGCGTCCACAGCGGGCCGCCATGCCCCATGGCCGGCAGCCAGCGCAGCTTGACGCCGAAGAAATAGATCAACAGGATCCCGAGCCAGAACGGGGGCATCGCGACGCCGAGCACCGCCAGACCCATGCTGCCGTAGTCGGCTGCCGTGTGCTGCCGCAGGGCCGCCACGACGCCGAGCGGCACCGCGATGGCTACCGCCGTCACCATCGCGACCGCCGCCAGTTCCACGGTGGCCGGCAGCGTGCCGCGGATCAGCGTGATCACACTGTCTTTGAAGTAGTAGGAATAGCCGAGGTCTCCCCGCACAGCGCGCTGGAGGAACAGCGCGAACTGGATCCAGAGCGGGCGATCCAACCCCAACTGTTGGCGGACGCGCTCGACGTCCGCGGGTTGCGCGTCCGCGCCCAGCATGACCCGCGCCGGATCGCCCGGCACGAGCCGCAACATCAGAAAGACCACGAGGGCGACGCCAACCGCGATCGGCACCGCCGCGATCAACCGGCTGACGATGAGTCTTGCCATATCGGTCAGGTGTGTAGGACCGCCTCGAACTCGGCAAAGACGACGGCGGGGTCGATGGGCCGCTCGATCAGGCCCTGAGCGTACTCCTCCGCGCACAGCCCTTCGATGCCCTTCCGGTTGGCGCGAACCCCGCTGGGCTTCCAGTCGTCGCCCATGAGCGAGGTCGTCTCTTCGAGTTCTGCGAGCACCCATGGTGTGAGTTCGGCATAGTAGAAACGGCGCTGCTGCCAGAGGAGTCTGGCCTGATCGAGCGCGCGATACAATGCCGGCGCGATCTGCGGCGACCGCTCGAAGACGTCCCGGCGCAGGCCGACGATGTGGTGCGGGGGGAAGATCCCCGTGCGCCGGTAGTACTCCTGCTCGGCGCGCCGGTAGTCTGGGATCAAGCGAACCATCTTTCCGTCGGCGGCGTAGAACCCTTTTGGCGGTACCGGGCACATCACGGCGTCGAGATCGCCGCTCAGCAGCATGTCCCGCAGCGAACGGCCGGCGGGCGCCGGGCGGACGTGGGGCGGGAAGTCGCCCTGTGGATTCGTGGGGTTTTGGTCATCCACCGGCCCCACCAGCCAGTGGATCTGGTCGATGCGGACGCCGTGTTCTCGAAGCACCGCGCGCGTCCAGGTGTTGCCCGTGTCTTGCCACCCGTTCGTCCCGATCCGCTTCCCGTGGAGCTGCTTCACATCGTTCAACCCGCCGTCGCGGCGGACGAAGAAGCAGCGGTGCCGGAACGCGCGAATCGGAAAGAAGGGAATCCCCACGAACGTGCGGTCCCCGTTGGACAACCCGATCAGGAACCGGCTGAAGGAGAGTTCGGCCGCGAGGATGGAGGCATCGGTATAGGCGCGGGTCATGGGCGTCGCGCGGTCGATCGTCAGGCGGATGCCCTCTGGGACGATGTCGCCGCCGTAGAGAGGGGCGAGGTAGTCGTGATCCCGCATGAGTAGGGTGATGGCCGGGTCGCTCATGAAGCGCTCAGGACCGCCACGCCGCGATGCGCGGCTCCAGATTCTGCACCTCTGACAGCTTCTTGCCGCTGCGGATCTGGTCGGCCCGTGACTGCTCGCCGGCCAGGTGCTCGTCGGCGAGCTTCAGGACCTCGCGCACGCTCGCCCGCGGCACGACCACAACGCCGTCGTCGTCGCCAATGATGAGGTCGCCGGGGTGCACGGGTACGCCGCCGCACTGGATCGGGACGTTGATCGCGCCCGGTCCGACCGATCCGTACACCGCGACGCACGCAGAGCGGGCAAACGTCGGGAGCCCGAGCGCGATGATCCCCCTGGTGTCGCGCGCGCCGGCGTCAATGACCTGGCCCTCGACCCCGCGCTGTTTCAGGTAGCCGGAGAATCCTTCCCCCGTGCCGGCCAGGTTCTTTTGACCGCCCGCGTCGATCACCAGCACGTCACCGGGCTGCACGACGTCGCTCGCCTTCAGGATGAACAGCGCATCACCGGGGCGGGTCCAGACCGTGACCGCCGGACCACACACTCGCATGCCCCGCTGGATCGGCTTGATCTCGTAGTCCATGACGCCGCCGCGGGCCATCGCGTCGGCGACCTTGCAGGCGTCATGCCTGCGAAAGGCCTCGATGACGTCCTTGGGTGGGCGCTCGATCTGCGTGTTGATCACACCATGTAGTGGATGCTTTTCCATGAGGGCTCCTTCCCGCTGACTCGGCAAGACGCTTGGGCGAGTGGGTACGTTCGACGGCGACCGATCGCGCCCTGCGCGACCCGCGGGAGGGCGGGGGGAGACGTGCGGAGAACGGTCAGGACATCCCACAGGAGACAGCACAGGGAGGCGTGTGCATGTCCAACGTTCGCGGGATGGTCGCATGTCCCGAGCCGGAGGCGGCCGAGATCGGTGCCGCGATTCTCGAACGGGGAGGCAGTGCGGTCGACGCAGGCGTCGCGACGGTCTTCGCCCAGACGGTCGCCAACCCGTTGATCAGCAGCCTCGGCGGCTGCGGCGGCTTTCTGGTCTACGATGCGCGCCGCGGCGCGGCCGAGGTGGTCGAAGCGTACGCGATGTCGGGTTCTCGAGCGATGGTGGGCGTGTATACCCCGATGGAGGGCGGCGAGATCCCCGGGATCGTCGGCGGCGGCCGCAAAGTCGAAGGCGGTCGGAACATGCGCAGCCATGCGGCGTCGGTGATCCCCACGTTGGTGCGGGGTCTGGAAGAAGTCCACCGGCGTCACGGGCGACTCCCCTGGAAGGATCTGATCGAGCCGGCGGCGCGTCTGGCCCGGGATGGCATCGCGGTGACTCCCTATCTGCACCGGACGTGGGACCCCGACCGGCCGCACCCCGACGGGATGGGGATCCCCGAGAAGATCGAGGATGAACCGGAGGCCCGAAAGATCTTCATGCCCCAGGGACGGCTGCTTCGGCTCGGGGAGACGCTGGTCCAGCGCGACCTCGGGCACACACTGGAGCGCGTGGCGAACGACGGCGCGCAGGTCTTCTACAACGGTGAGATTGCCGGATTGATCGGACGCGACTTCGAAGCGCACGGCGGGTTGTTCACCACCCAGGACCTGAAGGCCGCGCGGCCGAGCATCGGTATCCCCCTGCGCGGGCGCTATCGGGATTGGACGCTCCTGACCGATGGGCCGCCCACGTTGGGCGTCGTGCAGTTGCAAATCATGCAGATTCTGGAGGGCATCGATCTCCGCGCGCTGGGGTGGAACACACCCGCCTACGTCGACGTGCTGGCCCGGACGATGCAGTTCGCGTTTGCGGATGCCACAACTGTTCTGGGCGCCAAGACCGACGGCGCGGCCGCACGGCTGCTCGATCCGTCGCACATTGCCGCGTTGACGGCCCGCGTCGCCGCGGGCGAAGCCCCGGGCCGCCGCGAGGGGTTCGCCTCTGACGGGACGACCCATCTCGCGGCCATCGACGCAGACCGGAACGTCGTGTCGTGGGTGCATTCGAGCGGCAGCGGCTCTGGCGTCGTCACCCCTGGGCTCGGCTTCGTCCACAACAACCACATGATCATGTTCGACCCGCGGCCGGGCCGGCCGCAGACCATCGCGCCGCGCACCATCCCGGTGCACGGGGGAGGACCGGTGATCGTCGAACGCGGCGGTCGACCTGTGATGGCGATCGGGTCACCCGCCGGAGGATTGAAGACGACGGCGATCACGCAGGTGCTGCTGAACGTGTTTGAGTTCGGCCTCCCGCTGCAGGCGGCGATCTCCGCGCCCCGGATCCACACGGAGGCCGGGCGTGGGGTGATGGTCGAGCCGAGCTTCCCATCCGGTCTGCGCAGGGCGCTGCAGCGGCTGGGGCATCGCATCGTGATCAGTGACTACACCGCGCGGGTGTCAGCAGTCATGATTGCCGATGATGGCGACCTGGTCGGAGGCGCCGATCCCCGCGGTGGCGGCGGGCTGGAATGGTGTTGAACGACGGGCTCGATCGCCCGACGATCGTCAAGACCGCGTTTGGTCCTTTTCAGAAGTACAAGGCGTTTCAAGCGGCGTATGGTCTGCTGACGCCCTGGACGTACGCCTACGATAAGGAAGCCGGCATCTATGGATTTGACCAGGCCAAGGCGCGGCAGCTCCTCGACAGGGCAGGATGGGAGATGAGCTCCGACGGCATCCGCAGAAAGGGCGGCAAGCGCCTGACGATCGGTCTGGCCTCATGGCAGCATGGGGTCCCCGAGTTGATGCAGGCGCAGCTGAAGCAGATCGGCATCGAGCTCGAGATCCTGGTGGAAGAGGGCGTTCGGGCCGGCCCGGCGGCCAACGAGAATCAGCGAAAGCAGATCTCCCACATGTCGTTCCTGGCCGCGCCCCGCAGCGATCCAGACATCATCAGCGCGCTGCTCCACTCGCGCAACGTGGGTGGCGGCGGGTTCAACTTCTCGTTTGTCAAAGACCCCGAGCTCGATCAATTGCTCGACGCCCAGGCGGTCGAGATCGACGCGACGAAGCGCGCGGCGATCCTCGCGAAAGCGCAGCGGCTGGTCATGGCCAAAGCCTACATGCTGGCGGTGTACAACTGGGACAACGTCTCGCTGAGATCGGCACGAGTCAATGATCTGGAGTTTGATCACATCGGGTTCTTCCCGTGGCTGTACGACGCCTGGCTGCGCCAGTAACAGGGACGCCGGTGGACCGGGCTTCTGACGCCGCCCTCACCGCCTACGCGGCAGATTGGCGAAGGCGCGTCGGGGAGTGGCCGTTGCCACTGCCGCGCTTTACCCTCGACCTGGCCACGGCGGCGCTGCTGATCGTTGACCTGCAATACGGATCGGTCGATCCGGACACGGGTGTCGGCCCCTACCTGCGCGAGCACTACCCAGAGACCGCGGCGTACTACTATGGACGCGTGCGCGATGCGGTGATCCCGAATACCGCGCGGCTGCTGCAGTTCTTCCGTGAGCGCCGGCGCCCGGTCGTCTATCTCACCGTGGGCGTCAACCTCCCGGACGGAGCGACGGCCTGAGCCTGACGAGACAGATTAACGACGATCTCAAGGCTCGACGGGCGCATGGACCACTGGTACTCCGTGGCAGCCGAGGGAACAGCATCGTGCCGGACCCGCGGCTTCGGTCATAACGGGAGGCAGGAGTTCGGACGCCGACAGCCGATACTAATGTTATACAATATGGACCACACACAGGTTCTGCTGAACCGCGACGATCCGCTGCCGCTCTATCATCAACTGAAGCGACGGCTGATTCAAGAAATCCACTCCGGCCGTTTCACACCCGACCGCGCGTTTCCCAGCGAACGCGAGCTCGTCGAGCATTTCCAGGTGAGTCGAATGACGGTTCGACTGGCGCTGCAGGACCTGGCCCGCGAGGGATGGCTCCGTCGCGAGCGGGGCCGCGGTTCGTTCATTACGCCGCGAAAGCTGTCCCGCCAGGCCGATCGCCTGATCGGCTTCGCCGAGGATGAAATTGCCGCGAGCACACCCGTCGTCATCCGCGAGCGCAGCTTGCGCCTGCTCGGGGCGACGGAAGCCGTTCCGTCGTGCTTCACCAGACATCCCGCGTGTGTCTTCTATCGGTCGGAACGCCTGGGCGTCCTGGGAGATCAGGCGCTGATGTACTCGATGGTTCACCTCAAGGTTCCCGCGGGCACCGTGCTGACCCCTGCGATGCTTCAGGAATTCGAATCATTCTATCCTTTGCTCGAGCGGCGAGTGGGGATCACGATCAGTCACGGTTCCCGTACGATGGAAGCCGTCGAAGCACGCAAGAGGGACGCGCAGGTCCTGAACGTGCGTCCAAAATCGCCCCTACTGCTCGTTCGGACCACGGCGTTTGACAGCTCGGGTGACGCGGTGTTGCACTCGGAGAGCCGCTTTCGGGGCGATCGCTACCAGTACGTCGTACCTTATATCGGACGCCGCGCTTCTCGGATGAGTGAAACGAGCACGCTGACGCTTCGATGAGCGTCAGTGGGCGATATGAGGGAGGGGATCGAATGCGACGTCGGTTGATCACCTCGCTGTTGATCATCCTGTTCTTGGGGGTGCCGTCGGCAATCGGTGGACCGGCGCCCCAGGCCGGCGGCGCCATCGTCGGCGGTGAGGTCGACCTGACCGGGCGGTTGACCGACGTGCGGTTCAGGCCGTGACCGAACACGTCCTGAACCCGGGGAAGATCCATCACCGTTGGAACCGCGACCAGCCCCCAGCGCTCGAGATCAGACCCGGAGACGTGGTGGTCTTCGATACGGCCGAGGTGTCCGGCGGGCAAATCCGGCCCGGCGTCGATCTCAAGGCGCTCCTGCCACTCAACCCCGATCGCATCTACCCGCTCGGGGGGCCCATCTTCGTCGAGGGCGCGCGTTCCGGCGATGTACTCGAAGTCGAGATCCTCACCATGGATCCCGGGGCGTGGGGGTGGACGGCTATTCTCCCAAACGCCGGGCTGCTGCCGGAAGACTATCCTGACCCCTACGCCAAGTTTTGGGATCTCTCCAACAAGCAGGACACCGCGTTGCGACCCGATATCGTCATTCCTCTCGATCCTTTCTGTGGGGTGATGGGGGTCGCCCCTGAGGAGCACGGAGAGTTCCGGATTCTCCCACCCGGCCGCTTTGGCGGGAACATGGACATTCGTCACCTCACGAAGGGGACGACCCTGTTCCTGCCGGTGCAGGTCGACGGCGCGCTCTTCTCGGCGGGGGACTGCCACGCCGCGCAGGGGGACGGCGAGGTGTGCGTGTCCGGCATCGAGTGCCCGATGACGTTCTCGCTGCGGTTCAAGGTGCAGAAGGGCCGCAGCATCCACACGCCGCGGTTTGTGACCCGCGGGCCGCTGACCCCGAAGTATGACGCATCCGGCTACTACGCGACGACCGGGATCGCCCCGGACCTCATGGACGCTGCCAAAGGCGCCCTGCGCGAGATGATCGGATATCTTGTCGAGGCGCATCGACTCTCTCGGGAGGATGCCTACGTCCTGTCCAGCGTTGCCGTGGATCTGAAGATCAGCGAAGTCGTGGACCGACCGAACTGGATCGTGTCTGCGTACGTGCCGCGCGGCATCTTCCGCTGAGGTGCCTGTGTCGAGGGTCGGTGAGGTGATGCATGCGAGGAATCGTCGTCTGCCCCGAGCCACCCGCCGCTGAGGCCGGCCGCCAGATCCTGGCCCGCGGCGGCAACGCGTTCGACGCGGCGGTCGCCGCGGCATTCGCGCAAGGGGTGACCAATCCCATCGGGTGTGGGATCGGCGGGCTGGCATTCATCCAGACCTACTCCGCGGCGCATGACGCCGGCGTGTACCTGAACGCCTCGGTGTCGATCGGATCGGGTGAGGTCCCACAGCGGTTCCGGACCGATCTCGTGGGGCGCTCCGAGCGCGTCGGGCGGTATCTCGTCCGCGGTGAGCCGAACCAGATGAGCTACCCCTCGATCATGACGCCCGGATTCGTGGCCGGGATGGACGAGCTCGCGCGTCGGTTCGGGAACGGTCGGGTCCCGTGGGCCGATCTGATCCGCCCCGCCGCGGACCTCGCCGAAGAAGGGTTTGATCTCTATCCGTATCTCGCCGCCTACTACACCTTCGAGGGACAGGGTCGACCCGGATATCCTGACGTCCACCGCAAGCTCGCCAACGACCCGCGCGCGGCCGCCTTGTACACGCCCGGCGGAGCGGTCCCATCGGTCGGCTTCCGGCTCAGACAGCAGGCGATGGGCCGTACGCTGCGCCGCGTCGCCGAGGGAGGCGCCGGGGTGTTCTATCGGGGCGACGTCGCGCGCGAGATGGCCGCGGATCTCGCGGCGAACGGCTCACTGGTCACCGGCGACGATCTGGCGACGTACGACGTGCGTACCGAGCTGCCGGTTGTGACCGCGTGGCGGGATCTCGTCATCCAGACCAGTCCTCCGCCCAGCCACGGCTCGATCCTCCTGGCCATGCTGCGGACCGTCGAAGAGGCGGATCTGGCGGCCATGGGCTTCAACTCTCCACGGTATATCGACCTGCTGGCGAGGGTGACAAACCACGCCTTCACCGATGGGATCGCGATTCTCGCTGATCCGGCGTTCGCGCCGGTGCCCCTCGAGCGTCTGCTCTCGCGTGAGCGAGCCCGCCGCGTCCGGGGCGCGGGCGCGACCGCCACGGCCGGGCGGCTGGTCGGGGGCAGCGACGGTCATACCACACACGTGAGCGCGGCGGACGCAGACGGCAACGCCGTCGCGATCACTCATTCCATCGGGTCGGTGACGGGAGCCGGCGTCATGACGCCCGGGCTGGGGTTTCTCTACAACAATTTTCTTGGACACTTCAACCCCGAACCCGGCCACCACGATTCGATCGCGCCCGGCAAACGGGTTGGCGGGGGGTGCCCCACGATCATCTTCAAAGACCGCCGTCCGGTGCTCGCCATCGGCTCGTCGGGAGGCAGCCGGTTGATTAGCGCGGTCTTTCAAACCATTCTCAACGTCTTCGTGCACGGTATGGATCCTCAAACTGCGGTCGGCACCCCGCGATTCCACTGCGAGCAAGACGGCCGGCTCTACCTCGAGCCATCGTTTCCCGAATCGACGGTGAGCGATCTTCGCCGGATGGGATACGAGATTACGGTCACGTCGTACATGGGATGCAACCAGGCCGTGCGTCTCGACGGGTCTACCCTTCAGGGTGGCACGGATCCGCGCGGCAGCATGGGTATCGGTATCGCCTAAACCACAAGGAGGGGGGGAACGCCGCGTTCCGGTTGGGCGCTCAGCAGTCGACGACATTCTCGTTGTAGAAGGAGGATATTGATGGGCAGGATGCTCGCGGTACTCCTCGTCGTGCTTTTGGCGGTTCCCGTCTCGTGGACCGCCGCCGCTCCGGCGCCAACGAAGGGGGGCACGCTGAATTACGCCCTCCGCGATGAGCCCGACCGGCTCGACCCCAACCTCTCAGGGCTGCGCCCGTCGCAGATCGTCTTCTTTCAGATCTTCGATCCTCTCGTCGTGCGCGACAAGCAGGACAAGAAGTTCAAACCCTGGTTGGCGACGAGTTGGACCGTGTCGACCGATGGCAAGGTGTACACGTTCAAGCTCCGCCCCGGCGTGAAGTTTCAAGACGGGACCGCGTTCGATGCCGCGGCGGTCAAGTTCAACTTTGATCGAACCCACAACCCGGCGCTCGCCAGCCGGTGCGGCGGCTGCGCCGTGGGCTTCTATGATCGCGCCGAGGTCGTCGACGCACAGACCGTGCGCATCTATCTCAAGCGACCGTGGGCGCCGTTCCTGGACGCCGCGAGTCTCTACTACCGTATGGTCTCGCCGGCAGCGGTGAAGCAGTACGGCGACCAGGACTTCGGCCGGCATCCGGTGGGCACCGGCCCCTTCAAGTTTGTGGAGTGGGTTCCCAACGACCACATCACGCTCGAGCGGTTCGAGGACTACAACTGGGCCCCGTCGGTTCTCAAGCACAATGGCGCGGCGTATCTCGACAAAGTGATCTTCCGCATGTTGCCGGAGGACAGCACTCGGGTGGCCGCCCTCGAGAACGGCGAGGCGCAGGTCATTGACAACGCGCCCGCGCAGGACTTCGAACGTCTGACCAACGAGGCGAAGTACAAGGGCCTAGTCGGCTTCGTGCCGGGCGTGCCATTTGATTTCGCCTTGAACGTGACCAAGGCGCCGACCAACGACCTGGCGGTGCGACAGGCGCTCAGTTGGGGGATCGACCGAGAGGCGATCGTGAAGACGGTCTTCGGGCCGTTCCAGAAGGTCGGCGCGTTCCGGCCGGCGTACGGGTTGCTGACGCCCTACACCTACGCCTTTGACAAGGGTGCGGATCGGTATGGGTACGATCCCGCGAAGGCGAAGGCCTTGCTCGAAAAGGCGGGATGGAAACCGGGACCTGATGGCATCCGCCAGAAGGGCGGGGTGCGGCTCGTCGTGCCCATCGGGTCATGGGAGCACGGCGTCCCCGAGGTGATGCAGGCGCAACTCAAGGCGATCGGGGTGGACGTGAAGTTGTACATCGCGACGGGCACCGCGATTCAGACGGTGAACGAGAACCAGCGGAAGGCCGTGACCTTACTCTCTCCGTTGCCGGCGCCGCGGAGCGACCCCGAGATCATCAGCGCGCTGCTGCACTCGCGGAACGTGGGCGGCGGAGGGTTCAACTTCTCGTTCGTGAAGGATCCCGAGCTCGATCGGCTGTTGGATGCTCAGGCCGTGGAGGTCAACGAAGTGAAGCGCGCCCAGGTACTGTCCAGGGTACAGCGGTTGGTCATGGACAAGGCGTACATGCTGGCCGTGTACAACTGGGACAATATCTCGCTGAAGCTCGCAACCGTCAATGACCTGGAGTTCGACAGCATCGGGTTCTTTCCGTGGCTGCACGACGCCTGGATGACCACCAAGTAGGAGGGGCAGGATGGAGCCGACGCGCGAATCGCTGACCCGTGGGCTCTCCTCCGACTGGCGTGATCGGCTGCGGGAGTGGCCGCTACCACTCCCGCAGTTCACCCTCGATCCGCAGCGGACGGCGCTCGTCATCGTCGATATGCAGTACGGCTCGGTCGACCCGGACACCGGGGTGGGGCCGTACCTTCGACAGCACTACCCTGTGGTCGCCGAGTACTACTACGGCCGGGTTCGCGACGCCGTGATTCCCAACACGCAGCGGCTCCTGGGCGCTTTCCGGAAGATCGGCCGCCCCGTCGTCTACCTGACGATCGGGTTCGCCCTTCCAGATCGGAGCGACGGTCTCGGTCTCCTCCGACAGATCGACGACGACCTCAAGGCCCGGATGGCCGAGGGCCCCCTTGTGCGGCGGGGGAGCCGGGCGAACACCGTGGTCGACCCCCTGGCGCCCAGGGACGGTGAGTTGGTGATCAACAAGACCTCGATGGGCGCGTTCAACTCCACGTCGATCGATCAAACCCTGCGCAACCTGGGGATCACGACGCTGGTGGTCGTCGGTGTTTCGACCGAGTGTTGCGTGGCGACGACTGCGCGGGACGGCGGAGACCGCGGGTTCCACGTTCTGCTGGTCGAAGACGCCTGCAGCGCGGTCACCCCATACCTCCAGGAGAGCAGCCTGGTCACGTTTGCGGCGATGTTCGGACGGGTGGCGACGACTGAGGAGACGCTGGCAGAACTGACGGCGAAGACACGGGCATCGGCCCGCTGATCCGTGGGGCGCTATCTGGCCTATCGGCTGTTCCAGGCCACGCTTGTCGTCCTCGGCGCCATGGTCATGGTCTTTATGATGCTCCATCTGATCCCCGGCGATCCGGTCCAGGTCCTGTTTGGTGATGCGCCCGTCCCCAAAGAGCAGGTGGAGGCCGTCCGCCACCAACTCGGGTTGGACCTGCCGCTGGATCAGCAGTTTCTGCGCTATGTGCGGCAGACGGTGAGTGGAGACCTGGGCCGGTCTCTCAAGACCAACCGGCCGATCGTCGCCGACCTGCGCAGGGCGATCCCCTATACCGCCAGCCTGGCCGTGACGGCGATGCTGCTCGCGGTGGGCGGGGGGACTCTCTGTGGAATCGTCTCGGCGGTGCGTCACAATACCTGGCTCGACAATGCCGTCACGACGGTCGCGCTCGCCGGGATCTCGCTCCCGACGTACTGGACGGGTCTCTTGCTGATCTGGGCGTTCAGCATCAAGTTCAACTGGTTTCCCATCACCGGTCAGGGGACGGTGCGTCACCTGGTCCTGCCGGCCATTACGCTGGGCTGGTATGCGGGGGCGATTCTCACGCGTCTGGTCCGCAGCGGCATGCTCGAGGTCCTGCGCCAGGACTACGTGAGGACGGCGCAGGCGAAGGGGCTCTCGACCCGGACGGTGCTGGTGCAGCACGCATTGCGAAACGCGCTGATCCCGGTGATCACGGTGGCCAGCATTCAGCTTGGGACCATGCTCGGCGGCGCGGTGGTTGTGGAAACCGTGTTCGCGCGCGACGGCGTTGGCCGGATGCTCGTGAACGGGATCTTGCAGAAGGATTTCCCGACGGTCCAGGGCGCTGTACTCCTGGTGGCCATTGTCTATAGCGTAACCAATCTGGTCGCCGACGTGTCGTACGGCTTCATTGACCCGCGGATTCGCTACACGTAGCGTGCGGCATGGGCCCGACAACGCTCCCAGCATCGAGCCCGCCGCGCCGCCCCGGCCGCTTTGCGGTGCTCCGGCGTCTCAGCCCCGGTGGGAAGGCATCGCTGGTGATCTTCCTGTTGTTCTGCGTACCGCTGGTCGTGCCGCAGCTGCTGGCGCCGTACGACCCCACGGCCATTTCATACAGTGAAATCTTCCAGGGCCCGAGCGGGCACCACTGGCTCGGCACGGACCAGTACGGGCGTGACATCCTAAGCCGGCTCATCCACGGGACTCGTGTCTCAATGAGTCTAGGCCTGGTATCCGTCTCGCTCTCGCTTGCCCTGAGCCTGCCGCTGGGGATTGCCGCCGGATTCTATCGCGGGCGATTCGAAACCGTCGTCATGCGGTTGCTCGATATCCTGATGGCATTTCCGGGGATCCTGCTGGCCCTCATCGTGGTGGCCATTCTCGGGCCCGGTTTGGCGAATGCCATGGTGGCCGTCGGTATCGGCGAGGCGCCGGCCTACACGCGGGTCGTCCGGTCGGCCGTGCTGACGATCCGCGAAAATCTCTACGTGGAGTCGGCTCGGGCGGTTGGCGCCGGTGACGGCCGGACGCTCTGGCGCCACGTGCTGCCGAACGTGTTGCAGCCCATCATTGTGATCTCAACCGTCGGGTTTGCGGTCGCGATCATCATCGGGTCCTCGCTGGGGTTCCTGGGGCTGGGCGCCCAGCCCCCGACGGCCGAGTGGGGAACCATGGTGAGCGAGGGTCGGACTTATCTTCGGTCCCGCTGGTGGATTTCGACCTTCCCCGGCGCCACGATCGGCGTGGCCGTCATCGCGCTGAACGTGCTGGGAGACGCCCTGAGAGACGTACTCGACCCCCGGTTGAGGCGCTAGGATGTCGCAGGGATGCCGTAGGTGGAATACGAAGCAACAGATGTTTCCTTTCCCATGGAGGCGACTGTGACGCGCCACCTCGCCCGCATGACCTGGACGCAGGTGGCCGCCGCATTAACGCGCCGCCCGGTCGTCCTGATACCCTTGGGGGCTCTGGAGCCGCACGGGCCGCACATGCCCATGGGACTGGACTTCCTGGTGGCGGAGCACATGGCCGAAGCGGCGGCCGAACAGACCGATTCGCTGATCGCCCCCACGCTGCCCCACGGCTACGGCGTCTCCTCCGCCGACTTTCCGGGTGCTGTGACGCTAAGGGCAGAGACGCTGATCGCCCTCGTCGAGGACACCTTGCGTAGCCTCGTGCGTCACGGCGTGACTCACGTGCTGCTGGTCGACAACCACCGCAGCAACAACCCCTATGTCGAGGTCGCGGCCCGCCGTATCCGCGCCGAGACCGGTGTGCTCGTCGGGTCGTTCTTCCCCTGGGGCACCATCATCAACCTGGCGCCGCCGCTCTACAAAGACTTCGCCAACGTGGTCGGACACGGCGGCGAACCCGAGACGTCGGTGGCCCTCCATCTCTACCCGGATTGGGTTGACATGACGCAGGCCCGACCCGACACATTTGCGCCGTTTCACGGTCAGGCAATGAGATCGGCCGGCGAGCCTGCGCTGGGCAAGGCCGCGGCGCACATTTGGGTCACGAGTCGGGAGATTTCCGACACCGGTATCAAGGGCGACCCGACGATCGCCGACCCCGCGCGGGGCCGGACCCTTGTTGAGGGAGCAGTCCAAGAGCTCGTACGCGTCATCGAGGCGTTCCACCGGCTCCCAGCCGGGATGAAGTCGTGACGAAGACCCAACTCGAAGCTCCCACTGGAGGAACAGGATGAACGATCGTGTCACCGTCGAGTTCAAACTCCGTTTATCAATCACCCGGCCCGATCCGTCGTCGTATGCCCGGTTCCACGAGTACGCCACCGCCAACATCTCCGATGCCTTTTTCAAGCGGCAGACGCTGCCGCACGACATCAAGCCGGTGTACACCGGCTGCCCCCGCATCGTCGGTCCGGCGATCACCGCGCAGGTCACACCGGGCGACGAGCTGCTTCCGCTAAAGGCCATCGAGATCGCTAAACCCGGCGACGTCATCGTGGTCGTCGGCGCCTACTCGCCGCGATTCAGCCTGTGGGGCGGTGTGATGAGCACGATGGCGAAGGCGCGGGGCGTCGCGGGTCTGATCACCGACGGACTGGTGCGCGACGTCGACGAGACGCGGCGCGCCGGCTTCGCGATCTACGCGACGGGGCTGACGCCCTGCGCGCCGTGCATGAACGTGCCGCCGGGTGAGTTGAACTATCCGATCGTATTCGGCACCGCCGAGATCCGGCCGGGCGACCTGATGGTCGCCGACGAGGACGGGGTCGTGTGCGTGCCCCGAGAGCAGATCGCCGCCGTCGACGCCGCCGTGCAAGAGCGCATGGCCAAAGAGCAGGGCTGGCACAAAGAGATCCAGCGGACCCGCGCTATGATCCTGAAGGACGCGGTCGACAAACTGCTCGCGGCGCGCTCGACGCAGATCGAGCCGTAGAGGGTGGAGTGAGGGCGTACCTGATCCGGCGGATGGTCACTGCCCTGGGACTGCTGTGGGTGGTGGCATCGGTCGTCTTCTTTTCAATCTATCTGCTGCCCGGCGATCCCGCGCACGTCATCCTGGGCGGGATGGATGCCAACCCGACACCGGAGCAGCTCCAGGCGGTGCGCGAGAAACTGGGGCTCGACCGTCCGGCGGTGACGCGCTACGTCGAGTGGATCACCCACGTGCTGCGCGGTGACTTTGGCCGCTCGCTCATTACCGACCGCCCCGTGGCCGCGGATCTCGTCGTGCGTCTGGGGCGTACGCTGCAGCTGATCGTCCCCGCGATCAGCATCGCGGTCGCGGTCGGCGTTCCGGCCGGTGTGTTTGCCGCCCGCCGCCGGGGTACGGTGTACGATCCGCTGGCGTCCGCCGTGACCCTGCTCGGCTTTTCCGTGCCCGTGTTTGTGGTCGGTCCGATGCTCGTGTACGTGTTCGCGCTGTGGCTCAAGGTGCTGCCATCGGGCGGGTACGTGCACTTCGCCGAGCAGCCGGCAGCATACCTCACGTATCTGGTGATGCCGGCGCTGGCGCTGGCCGCCGGCCCCATGGCAACCACGATGCGCATGGCGCGCTCCGCGGTGCTCGAACAACTGCCGCTCGACTACGTGCGCACGGCGCGCAGTAAGGGACTGTCAGACCCAGGCGTCTTGGGCCACCATGTGCTGCGCAACGCCCTGCTGCCGGTGCTCACCATCGTGGGGCTGCAGATCGGCGCGATGTTCGCCGGCAGCGTCATCGTCGAAGCTATTTTTAGCTGGCCGGGGATGAACGCGTTCTTGCTGCAGGCCATCGGGGTGCGGGACTACCCGGTGATCCAGGCCGTGGTCTTCACCGCCTCAGGGCTGTTCATCACGATCAACTTCATGACCGACGTCGGCTATGCAGTCCTCGACCCTCGCATTCGCTACGCATAGGCCCGCGGCCCAGCGCCGCGCGCGCCCCCGCTGGTGGAGCGTGCGGCTCGCCGCGCCGGCGGTGGTGGTGGCCGTGGTGGCGGCAGTGGCCGCGCTGGCCCCGGTCATCGCGCGCTACGACCCGGACGCGATCGACCCGGCGATCCGTGTGGCAGGGCCGTCACGCGCGCACCTGCTCGGTACCGATGAGTACGGCCGCGATATCACGAGCCGTCTGGCCCACGGGGCGCGCATCTCGCTGGCCGTCAGCCTGGTGAGTGTCACCATCGCCCTGACCGCCGGGACCCTGGTCGGGATGACGGCGGGATACTTCGGCGGCCCGCTCGAACTCATCCTAATGAGGGTCGTGGATGGCCTCTTGTCGTTCCCCCCGATCCTGCTGGCGCTGTTCGTCATCACGTTCCTGGGGCCGTCGCTGTCCAACGTGATCTTGGTCATTGGGCTGCTGTACATCCCCCGGTTTGCCCGGATCGCCCACGGCGCAACGCTGTCGGTACGTGAGACTGAGTACGTCCAGGCATCGACGGCGATGGGCGCCACCCACGGCCGGACGCTGCGGCGCGCGATCCTGCCAAATATCGCGGCGCCGTTGTTCGTGCAAACATCACTTGGGCTCGGGCAGGCGATCTTGCTCGAAGCCGGATTGAGTTTCTTGGGGCTGGGCGCGCCGCCGCCGGCGCCCTCGTGGGGGCGGATGATCGAGCAGTCGAGCCGGTTCATGAGCCTGAGCCCCTGGCCGATGGTCTGGCCGTCGATTGTCGTGTCGGCGACGGTCCTGGCCTTCAATCTCTTGGGAGATGCTGCGCGCGACGCCCTCGATCCCCGTCTCAGGGGAAGGGCGTAACAGGAGGGATAGCGATGCGTATGCACAGAACGATGGCCGCCCTCGTCGTCATTCTCGGCTTGATCGGCCTGCCTGCGTTCGGTCAACAACCGGCCGGGCAACCGTCCGCGGATGCCTGCAAGGTCCGCGGAGGCACGCTCAAGTTTGGTTTGTCCCGCGACGCGATCGGGCTGGACCCGCACCTCAACTACGGCGTCACGAGCTCGTCGGTGCAGGGCAACGTCTACGACACGCTCGTGCAATACGACGTCCAGGGTCGGCTCTCGCCGGCGCTGGCCGAATCGTGGACGCAGCCGCAGCCGACCCTCTACGTGCTCAAACTGCGGCGGAACGTGACGTTTCACGACGGCAGCCCCTTTAGCGCCGCCGACGTCCTCTATAGCCTGCAGCGGATTCGCGATCCCAACACCCGCGCCTACCGCCAGCGCGACCTGGAGACACTGTTGGAGAATGCGACCGCGCCGGACCCGTACACGGTTGAGTTGAGGCTCAAGAGTCCCAGCGCGACGTTCATGGACATGCTGGCCCGCCCCGAGATGTACATCATTAGCAAGCGGTGGAGCGAGGGCGGCGGTGATGTTCGTAAGACCGCCATTGGGACCGGCCCCTTCCGGCTCACAAGTTATGAGTTCGGGGTCCGCTACATCTTCGACCGGAACCCCACCGCGTGGAGCCCGCCGTGCGTGGATCGCGTGGAGATGTACACGTATCAGGACGACCGCGCGCGCGTCAACGCCCTCAAGAGCGGGCAGGTGGATCTCATCGAGTACCTGCCGTGGCAAGAGGTGGAGTACTTC
>JBGQGY010000026.1:0-35076 GCA_041497675.1 bacterium
CCCCGGGCCGTCCAACGATCGTCAGCTCACCGAGGAGCCGGTCCTTCGCCCGTACCGGCACTCTGATGAACGGCCTGGCGTCTCCTCCATCTGAGAACGCGATCACGCCGGCGGCCACAGCCCCGCGATCGAGCTTGCCAAAGCGTTGCACATCAGCGCCTGCCGGCCCCCTGTACACCCTTGTGTCGGTCCCACCCGGAGAAGCCGAGAAGATCGTGATCTCACCGCCCTCTCCGCCGATCAGATTGAGCACGTCATCGACGGTGGCCTCAAGGATCGTCCGGAGATCGAACGAGCTCGTTATGGTCGACGCGATCGTGTTCAGGGCTGCGAGTTCCCGCGTCCTGCGCTCCAGTTCCGCGGTTCTGGCCGCCACCCGTTCCTCGAGCGTCCGGCTCGACAGTTCGGCCGCGGCGCGCGCGTCCTCCACGGCGGCCAGGGCCTGCTGCTGCGCAGCAAGCCTGGCCTCAGTGGCCGACGCCAGCCTGCTGGAGGCCTCCAGCTCGAAGACGCGCAAGACCCGCAGCGTCAGGACCGCGATCACGATGGCGATGCCGGCTCGGAACAACTGGGGCGGCACCCCAACCACGGAGAAGAACCGATCGTAGTTCAGCACCGAGGCCGGAAAGACGGGTCCCGGCGGCACCACGAGACCAGCCATCGCAGCGTTGCCGACAAACGCGATCGCCGTCCACCGGCAGGCACTTGCGATCGACGGATACCCGACGCCCGCCAGCCGGCGACCCTCCATCCAGAAGCCGGCCGCGGCCAGGAGCGAGCCTGGCAGGTACATCAGGTATCGGAGCCAGATGTCGGCGAGGAGCGTCGCCGGCGCCAGCGTGGCTGGAGGCGCGCCGGGCGCGGACGGCAGCGTTGCGGCATGGCAGCGCATGCACGACGCGGTGCGCGAGATTTCTTCGACCGCCGCCGGGGCGAGGTGCGGGATTACCGCCCAGTAGGCGGCCCAGGACGCCGCCAGCACGAGGGGAAGCCACCGGACGGCGGCGATCCTGGGCCGAATGGACGCGATGACATCTGCGCCGAACTGCGCGAGCGCGAGGGTCGACGTCGCAAACAGGACCAGGCGCAGAATGCGAAGTGTCGGCACCACCGATGCCGCGGCACCCGGGCCGATGAGCCACATGTCGATCCATTCGACGCCTGCGTGAAGCAGGCCGAATGCCGCCAGGAAGTGGAGGGGACGGTTTAGGAGGAGAGTGGTGGCGCGGCGGGATTCCAGCGCGATTGCCAGGCCCATCGCAAAGAAGGCCAGACCGTAGATGAAGAAGACGAACGTGAGCCGCTCCATGTCCTCTTCGTTTCATCCCTTCCCGGGGGCAGCCGGATATCGGCATCCGACCGCATCGCGAGGACGATGGTAGGGTTTCGGTCCGGGACGGGGAAAACCATGTCCCGTGGCTGGTGTTCGACGCATCGTTGGGTGGCTCCGATCCCTACCCGCCCGAGTCCGGATGTTGCCGCGGCCTGTGGCGGTGGCCGGGGGCGTTGTCATTGCCGCCGTTCTTCTGGTGACTACCGTCTGGCTGGCGCGCGGCTACAACTACGTGATGAACAACCCGGCATTTTGCCGCTCGTGCCACACGATGGAAGAGGCATGGACCCGCTGGCAAACCAGCGAACACCGGACGGTGGGCTGCCACAGCTGCCATGAATCCGACATGGTGGCGAGCGCCCGGCAGGTCATCACCTTCGTCATCCGGCAGCCCAAACGGGTCGGCAAGCATGCTGTCGTCCCCAAGGCCGTCTGCGCCCAGTGTCACGAGAGCGGCAACTCGAAATGGCGGCAGGTGGCCGAGACGGCCGGCCACAAGGTCCACGAGAGGGACCGCAAGATCGAGTGCGTCGTCTGCCACACGCCGGGCATCCACCGCTTCACGCCGCCCGTGACAGTCTGCGGCACCTGCCACGTTGCGCAGACGCGGGGCGAGCGGGTTATCAAGATCAAGGCGATGGCGGATCAACACTGCACCGACTGTCATGGGTTCCTGCGCACGAATAGCCCGCTGCGGCCGACGCGGCAGAGCTGTCTGGAGTGCCACCGGCTGATCCCCAGCCAGGTGGGTCTGTGGCCACCGGGCGCGCCCATGCAGTTCCCCTGCGGTCAGTGTCACAAGCCGCACGAACAGGCCAAGCCGGTAGTCGTGTGCACGTCGTGCCACGAGAAGCCGCGCGCGGATATGCATCCGGTCGCGATGCTGCAGACGACGAAGTGCACGACCTGCCACATCCCGCATCGCTGGAAATTCGGCCAGTAGCGATCGTCCGGCTAGGAGCCCCGGATGGCGGCCCAGGCCAGGCCGGCGATCAGGAGCGCGGCCAGGGCCCCGGCCGCCGCGGGCGCGAGCCACAGGCGCCGGCCGGGGACGCCGATGACGGCGATGGCGAAGTCGCCCGCCGCGACGTTGCTGCCGAAGGCGCGAGTGTAGGTCTGGCCCTCATCCGTGGTGACTGTCGGCAGCGGCCGCAGTAGAGCGGCGCGCACCTCGGCCGGCGCGCTCACGAAGACCTCGAGGCGATCGAGGGCGAAGGCGAGACGGCGATCGAGGGCGATCTCGCCGCTACCAGCCACGGAATAGGCGTACCCAAGTTGATGCTCGCCCGGCCTGACGACCAGCCGGTCGACGATCCGCGCGCCCTC
This sequence comes from bacterium, assembly GCA_041497675.1. GTDB lineage: Bacteria > Sysuimicrobiota > Sysuimicrobiia > Sysuimicrobiales > Humicultoraceae > JBGPNN01. The sequence continues at coordinate 2,660 of JBGQGY010000026.1, forward strand.
GACGCGGGGCTGGTGAAGACCGTCCATGAAGGTTACGTAGCGGGCGCCGCGGGGCATGGAGAACGACACGTCGCCGAGCAGCGTGCGCGAAGTGGCATTCCGCAGGTGCACGACTTCAGAGACCCGGACGTACCCGGCCTGCACATCGATAGCCAGACCCAGCAGCGTCACGCGTAGCGGCACCTGTGCCGAGACGTCGAAGACCCGCAGGACGACCTCAACCGGCGCCCCGCCGGTCACCACGGCATGCGTCGCGTACGAGACGCCCTGGTGCTTGACTTGAAGCAGGTACCGGCCGTCGGACACTCCGTGGAACTCGAACCGACCCTGCCTGTCGCTGCGGGTCTGACCGATGCCCGAGGGTCCCTGCGCGCTGATCAGCAGGAGATCGACCGACGCATTGGGCACGGCCGCTGAAGTCGTCCCATTGCGCACCGCACCCATCACGGTGCCGCCCGAGGGCGCGGCGGTCGCGAGATCGCCGGATCCGTACACGAGGAGCAACAGCATCCCGATGATGGGCAGCGCCCGCTTCATTCCTGACGCTCCAATGCGGCCAGCTGCCGCATGATGGCCGCCGCCTCGGCTTCCTGCGTCGCCCGCAGGTCTCGGTAGTCGTCTTCAGACATCTTGCCGGTAGCCCAATCGAGGTCCAGATCCTTGATGGCGCGCAGCGCCGTGTCACGCGCCAGATCGAGTGAGGTTCGCGGATCGGCTTCGCGAAGCGGAGACCTGCGGAACGCGGGCAGGAGCAGGTAGACCGCGGCCAGCACCGCGACCGCAAAGAACATTGCCTCGATCATGACCCGCCTGGAGAGCCCCCGGCGGGGGCCCGGCGCCGCCATGTCTCGGGAAGGACCGCGAGCATCACGCCGATCGCGATGATCGCGCCGCCCGCCCACAGCCACGAGACCAGCGGATGAATGAGTACGCGGATCAGGGCCCGCCCGTCCTCGGTCCACTCGGAGAGAATGATGTAGAGATCTTCGCGAAGCGACGAGCGGATCGCCACCTGGTGCATCGCTTGTTCCTGCGTGCGGTAAAATAACCGCTGCGGCCTGAAGACTCCGAGCGGCCTGGTCCCGCCCCATACTCGGAGCGTGGCCTCGGTGATGTCGATCCCGGGCACCGACGTGGAACTCAGGCCCTCGTACTCGATAGTGTACATCCCCACCCGGAAGCGTTCGCCAGGACGCAACATGGCCTGCGACTGCGTCGCGAAGGCGCTGCTGCCCGTAATGCCAACAAGCATGACCAGGATGCCAAAATGCACCGTGTAACCGCCGTAGCGGCGGCGATTCCGGGTGACCAGATGCACGAACGCCTGGATCGGCCCCTCGCCCCGGCGCAACCGCACCCCGGTCCCCCTGACGGCCTCCAGCACAATCGTGCCCAAGACGAACACCGCCATGGAAAACGTCAGCAGCGCCCCAGGGGAGCGAACCCCAAGGACGGCGAGCAGCACGGCGACCAGGACCCCGGCCGCCGCGGGCGTGGTGAAGTTCCGGCCAAGCTGCTCGAGGGTCGTATGCCGCCAGGGCAGCAGTGGTCCGATGCCCATGAGCAACAGAATCCCGACCGTGATCGGAACCATCACGACGTTGAAATACGGGGGGCCGACGTTAATCTTGACCCCGCTGAAGACTTCGGTGAGCGCCGGGAAGATCGTGCCCAAGAAGACCACCACCGCGGCCACGACGAAGAGCAGATTGTTGGCCAAAAACGCCGCCTCCCGGCTGATGACCGATTCCACCGTGCCGCGGCTCTTGAGCGTATTCCATCGCCAGGCGAGCAGGGCGAACGATCCGATCAACAGCAGGGCCAGGAATGCGAGGAAGAAGTATCCGATCGGCGACTGTGCGAACGCGTGGATCGAAGACAGGACTCCGCTGCGGACCAGGAACGTGCCGAAAATCGTCAGGGCAAACGTGATCAGCACCAGCGCCACGTTCCAGGTGATCAGCATGCCGCGGCGTTCCTGAATTTGGATCGAATGCAGGAAGGCCGTGGCGGTCAACCAGGGCATGAAGGCGGCGTTCTCCACCGGATCCCAGGCCCAATACCCGCCCCAGCCGAGGACCACGTACGACCACTTCGCCCCAAACAGCAGGCCGAGGGTGAGAAACATCCATGCGACCACGACCCAGCGCCGCGCCAGCATGATCCAGGTTTCGTCGAGCCGGCCGGTGACCATGGCCGCGACGGCCACCGCGAACGGCATGCTCATCCCCACAAACCCCAGGTAGAGCGTCGGCGGATGCACGGACATCCAGGGATTCCGAAGCAACGGGTTGAGGCCCTGGCCGTCGGGCGGCGGCGGGATGAGCGGGGTGAATGGGTTGCTCGCTGTGGCCAGGAGCAGTGAGAAGAATGCGGCGATCAAAAATAGTGTTGCCGTCGCCGGACCCTGGAGGTCGGGGTAGTGCCGGAGGCTGCGGACGCCGAGCACCATATAGCCCGCGAGGATGAGCGCCCAGAGCAACAGCGCCCCGTCGTGCCCGCCCCAGAACGCCGCGAACGTGTAGAACGGCGACTGGGTAGACTCACTGGCGGCGGCCACGAAGCGGATCGAGAAATCTCTGGTTAGGAAGGCGGTGAAGAGCGCGGCGGCAGCCAGGACCATCAGGAGCGCCCAGATCGTCACCGATCGACGGCCCGACTCGAGGAAACCGCCGTGTTGCCAGCGGATGCCCAGCACCGTGACGAAGAGACCGTAGAAGGCTACGACCGCCCCGGCCATGAGCGCGAAGCGGCCGATCTCACCCACGGCCCGGTCCTCCGCCTACCTCTGGGATCATCGCGTCAGCGTTCGGGGTGCTTTTCTTTGTACTCCGGCGGGTGCGTCGAGATCACCTGCTCTGCGACCAGGACGTCCTGCGAGTCCATACGGCCCTCGACGAGTACCATTCGACCTTCCGCGAACAGGTCAGGCAGCTGGCCGGCAAACCACACGCGGTAGCGCGTCGTCTCGTCGGCGATCGCGAAGCGCACGCGGCCTTCCGACTTCTCCACCGATCCGGGCACGACATTTCCAGCCATACGGATCTTGTTGTGAGACAGCTCGGGCCGGTCCCTGAACTCGGTCGGCGTCAGATAGTACACCATCGAAGAACGGACGCCCTGGTAGGCGACGAAGCCGAGGGCCAGGATGACGACCGCCGAACTGATCAGCAGTTTACGTTTCGTGGTGCTCATGGCCGTCCCTGGTCCGGGCGGACGGCATCGGCCAGTTCGGCGATGAGTCGCTGGCGGCCGATCAACGTCAGCGCGTACCCGACGAAGAGCGCGGCGACGACCAGGTAGGCCGCGGCAACAAACCCCATCGGCGCTATCCGTCCTCCAGGGCCTGCACCAGCGCGCTCAACGTCCGCTCCTGGCGCACCCGCACCGTGAGAAGCGCCACGAACATGACCAGGAAAGCCACGATGTTGACCACCAGGGGGGCGAGCATGCTGGCGGGCAGTGCGGGACCCTCGGGCCGGAAGACCGTCGGCTGCGGGTGCAGCGTCCGCAGCAGAATTGCCGACCAGTGAATGAGCGGGATGTCCAGCACGCCGACGATGCCGATGACCGCTGCGGCCCGGGCCCCCCGCGAGCCCGGCGCCCATGCACGCACGATCAGATAGCCGACGTAGATGAACCAGAGGATGAGCGTCGTCGTCAAGCGCGCGTCCCATGTCCACCAGGTTCCCCACACCGGTTTGCCCCAGATGGCGCCGGAGAGGAGCGTCATCGTGATGAACAGGACCGCCAGTTCCGCCGCGGAGTGGGCCAGGCGGTCCATGCGGGCGTCGCGCCGCCAGAGGAAGAGCACGCTCCCGACAAAGACGACGGCCAGGGCGGCATACGCCGTCATCACGCTCGGCACGTGCACATACATGATGCGCTGCGGGAACCCTTGGAACACTTCGTCGGGCGCCGCCAGCAGCGCCCAAGCGGCACCCACGAGTATGAGCAGGGTCGCAGTGATCAACAGGAGACGCGATCCGGCGGACAGAGTATCACTCCTCGAGTACGAAGTCGAAGAGCACAATGCTTGCGGCAACGAAAAGTATATCAAAGGCCCCCAGGAGCTGCAATTGCGCCCCGATCGCAGGCAACGACTGCCCGTCGAGGATGGCAGTGGTGGCACTGACGGCGGCGATCAGCAGCGGCAGCGTCACCGGCAACATCAGGATCGGCAACAGCGCCTCGCGCAGGCGGACCTGCGTGATGAGTCCTCCGAACAACGTGCCGACCGCCGCCAGCCCCGCGCTTCCCAGGATCATGGGCAACGCCAGCGCGCCCAGCCGCGTCCAGATCTTTTCGGTAAAGAGCGCACCGAAGATCGGGAGCGAGATCACCTGCACCACGATAAGCATGAACCAGTTGACCAGCGCCTTCGCCGCGAAGATGGCGCCCCGATCGATCGGGGCCAGCCGCAACGCAGTCATGTGGTCACGCTCCAGGGAGAAGGTTCTGGTGAATCCCAAGGTTGCGGCAAACGCATAGGTGACCCACATGGCCGCAGGCACGCTCTCCGGGTCGGACCTTGCCGCTCCGAGCACAATGACCAGCAGCAGCGCCAGCAGGCCCATCGTCGTGATAATCTCCCGCGTCCGCCACTCCAGCCGCAGGTCCTTGCCGACCATCAGCCACACGATCCTCACGCGTGCCCCTCGCGGAACCAGGTGGCTAGGCGTCTCTCGTCGAGCCGGTCCGCCGGCACCACCTCGGTGAGCCGGCCATCCAGCAGCACGGTGATGCCGGCTGCCAGCGCGCGGGCTTCCGACAGGTCGTGGGTGGTGAACAGCACGGCCCGGCCTGCTGAGGCCGCCTCCTGCAACATCGCGGTGAGACGTTCCCTCGCGCCGAGGTCCAGACCGGTGTACGGCTCGTCCAGGCATAACAGGTCCGGGTTGTGGAGCAGTGCGCGGGCGAGGTTGACCTGCTGCCGCTGGCCCCGGGACAAGACGTGGGCCCGGCGGCCGGCCAGTGGCCGGAGCGACGCGCGGTCGAGGGTGTGCGTGACCCGCTCCTGCGGCAGGCCGTACAGGCCCGCAAAGAAGCGCAGGTTCTCTTCGACGGTCAGGCTGTCGTAGAGCAATGACTCGTGGGGCACCAGTCCTATCCGGCGCCGCAGGTCCGGCAGCGGCCCGGCCGTCGCGCCGAACAGGGAGACAGTCCCGCGAGTCGGCGGTGACAACGTGGCGACGATCCGCAGCAAGGTCGTTTTCCCCGAGCCGTTCGGCCCCAGCACCGCGACGGTCTGGCCCGCCTCCATGCGGAGCGTCGCGCCCCGTAAGATGGGTCGGTGATCATACGACTTGACGACCTCGCGCACTTCGACGGCACAGGGCGCCGTTGTCACGGCCACCAGTTCACCTCGGGCGAGCACGTTGGACGACAATGCCTTCGGCATTTCCCGCGTCAACGCCTACCCGCTGGGCGCTAAGGCCGGCCTCGGACCAGCATCACGCCCAGCGCCGCCGCGATGAGCGACAGCAACAGGTTGATCCGCCCGATCCACGACGCCTGGCGCCGCAGGCGCCGAGTCTCCTCTGAGGCGGGATTCGCCAGCCAGGCCGCGGTGGCGCGCCGCCCGACCCACAGGTCATGCGCCAGGCTCAAGACCATGATCGTCGCGACGACCAGCAGTTTTGCAGCCAGCGTCTGACCGAAGCGGCTGTTCCAGCCCTGGGGGGTGGCGACGTCCGTCCACGCGAATCGCCGGAACGCCAAGTTGGTCACACCCGTCGCCATGAGGACGAGCAAGCTTGCCCAGCCGATCTTGCGAAACCGCTCCCCAGCGGACCGCAGCATGGCGGGCGCGAAGGCGCGATATTCAGGCCGCCGGATCATCGGCACCAACACGGCGGCCAGGAAGATCGTCCCGCCGATCCAGATCGACGCGGCGATAACATGCAGCCAGATGGACAGCAGGTAGAGGGCCCTCACGGGTTACCAGCCGGGGATCAGCGTAGTGGATCCAGCACGACCAGGTAGCCGATCATCGTTTCGTGGTCTGGCGAACAGGCTCCCGTCGTCGGGTCGTGAGGGATGTAGCAGCGATACGGAAACATGCCGCCCCTTGCAGCGACGAAGCTGATGGTCTCCTGTTCCCCACCAAAGAGAATTTTGGTTCGTGCGTCATATCCGTCGACTTGAATCGCGTGGCTGGCGAACGCTAGATTCATGACCCGTAGCCGGACCGTGTCACCCTTTCGGGCGACCACCATCTGCGGATTGTAGAAGTGATGCTCCGCCGGCGCACCGACCGCGCCAAGACCGGTGATGATGAGGGAAAGGTCTACGGTGGCTGGTGCGACCGGCTGGGGAACGGACAGTGCGTTGAAGATCAGGGCCGTGGCGCCCAGCACGACGGCAACGACTGTGGAAAGCCCGGAGATCGTCATTGGCGCCACCCCCTTACTGTGCGGTGACGATGAGGTACCCGCGCATCTGGTCGTGGTCGGGGGTGCAGTGTCCCTTTGCCGGATCGTGCGGGAGGATGCACCGGTATTCGAACACCCCGACCTCGTCTGCGGTGAAGGTCAGACGCGCACTCGCGCCCGGCTTCAGGATGTCGGTTGTGCGGTGATAGGCGGTCATCTCAAACTGGTGCGAGAAGCGATCGGGGTTTGCCACGGCGAGGTCCACCGTATCGCCCTCTCGCACAACCATCATCGTCGGATACCAGCGATGCGCGAAGACGCCCTCGCCCGCAAAGGTGGCCACGACCATGGCGAGCGAGATCGTCGCCGGCGCGCGTTGCCCCGTGACCCCTAAAGCACGCGAGCGCATGCTGTAGATGACCAGACTCGAAATCAGAGCCAGGATGGAGAGGGTCAGGGCAACGTATGCGAGGCCGGTGCCGGGCCGGTTCATGATGGCCGCCCCCCCTTGCTTTTGTGTATCAGCGTAGGGTAGGCGGCGGGGATGGGCCATCGGGCGGAGTCCCGATCTTGTATCAGGCGAGGACTTGTCTCAAATCCTCGTATTGCTCCCTGGTGATCTCGCCTTTGGCCAGGCGGCTCTTCAAGATCTCCAGAGGTTCTTCTGGGCTCCTCTCCTTCCGGGTGAAGGCCAGGACGATCAGCGCGATGCCACCCACGAGAAGAAGCGTTGGGAGGCCAAACCCTCCGGGGCCGCCCCATCCGCCTCGTCCCATCATGCCGGGGCCCATCATGCCGGGCCCCATCATGCCGAATCCCGACATGGACATCCCGAGAATTGAGAGTAGCACGATCATCCCCACGATCACCACCAACACGGTTGTCAGTTGTCTCGAGTCCATGGTCGCGGTCTCCCTACAGGTGTCTTTCCTGGACAAAGGCCCCGTGCCAGTTGTGATACCAGACTCGTTCAGTGTACGCGTTCACGCTGAGCATCCCGACAGGCTTCCCGTTCTGCTCCACGTCGAAGGTGAAGTAGCCGTAAAATGGGGTGCCCTCATCGGGCTCGGCGCCGCGGAACGCGGCTGCCAGGTATTGCGCGGCTACCTGGCGCGCACGTTCCCTGGTGATCGCCTGCCCCTGCCCGTAACCCATCATGCCGCCGCCCATGTGCCCGTACTTCGTGTTCCACATCATGTTCGGCCCGGGTTCCGGATGAACGAAGCCGTTGCGCTCCACGATGACTTCCATCGCGCCCGTACCGGTGCTCTTCTCTTTCACCAAGACGTAGAAGTGGTTGGAGAACTCCATGACCTCATCGGGCGTCAGGTCGGCGTAGCCAGATGCGGTCAGGACTTCTCTGACGCGAGCGGCGGCCGTGTCGATCGTCAGTGGCCCAGACGATGGGCTCCCCTGGGCGAAGCCGCCCATCCACCCCATGTGGCCACTCCACCCTCGTTGGGCGGAAAGCGGGGGCGCCACCGCCAAGGCCAGTGCCAGCATCCCCAGGCCGGCGAACAGGTAGCGTTGCGACACCGTCATCATCCTCGTCGATCTTACAGCCCGCGGCATCTTTAATGTGCTGGTGGCGGTAGGCGAACGCTGGGAGAGCGGTTCCGGAGCGCTCCCCAGCAGCCAGAATGCCGCCACCAGCCGCACAAACACCGCGGCGATGGTCTCCGCTACCCGCATGAAAGACCACCCAAATAGCGCGGGCGGAGTCGCGTTATTCCCAGGCTAGAGGGGGGACACAGACCTGACAATCGGGCGCCCGATGTATTCCCTTCAGGATCGGGCGGGCGTCCGATGGACTGACCTTGTAGTCCTGCTGGGCGGAGCCGGAGGCTCACACCGCGACGCATGCGCCCTCCCGCCACAACGCGCTCCCCCCACAGGGCCGGCCCTCGCGGGCCCCTATGCGGGACTCGCCCGGAACCCGGGTTTGAACTTTAGGGTATCGGCTTGCCTGCGGCCGGACTATCGCGCGCTGAACGGATTCGGCCCAGCAACCACGCCACGTAGCCATAGGCAGTCCATATCCCACCGAGGACCACCGCCAGCAATGCCACCTGGAGTGGAACAGGGTAGGGGCTGATGAATCCCGGCTGGGGGCTCAACTCCCCGAGGATCTCCCGCCCGGGCCGTACCTGGGGTTCGAGAGGCTTTCGCTGTCCGAGACGGAGGATCGCGCGGACCCGGCCGTCGCCTCCCACTTCGGCCAGGAATTCTCCTGGCGCGGAAGCAGCCGGCAGATCGAGCTGGGCCCGGCCTGCCGCATCGGTCGATACTCGGCCAACGGGTAGCCACCCGAAGACAGTGCGCGTCTTGACGTCGACCGATGCATCGGCCGCCGGGGCGCCCTTAGCATCGACGACCAGGACGGTGAGCCGGACTGTCCCGTCAGGGCCGATACTGGCCTGGAGCGTCAGCGTGGCGGGTTCGGCGGCGATTGCCGGAAGCGCGGCGGGTCCGGCCGCAATCAAGAGCGCGGCGAGGACCGCGAGGAGCCCTCCCGTGGAGGCGCGGCTAGGCCGGGGCAGCGACGGATTTCTCATGTCCGGAAACCGTGTGGTGCTGCGTCTCCTCGCGCGTCTCCCAGATCGACACGATTGGAAACACCTTGCTGAACAAAAGATAGATGAGCACAAACCCGGCCAGAGCGGCCGCGGTGATCGACCCCTCGACCCAGGTGGGCTGATAGATCGCCCACCCTGTCGGGGCGCGCTGAATTGGGAGGAACGGGTTCTGCAGCGTCGGGACGATGATGACGAACCGCTTCAGCCAAGCCCCGATGTTCACCAGGATCGAGGCCACAACCGCCGCGGCGACGGGCCGGTCGTGGAAGACCGGGAGGAGCGCCACGAAGAGCCATGCGCCGATGGCCAGAAGCATCCAGAGTGGAATCGGCTGCAGGATGTCGAGGCTCCCGGCCGCAGCCGTCCGGGAAGTGATCATCGAGAGCACGAACGTGGCCGCGACATATGTGGCTGCCGCGGCAAACGCCGGCCGGGGCTGCAGCAGGCGTGCTGCCCGCAGGCGCGGGATCCAGGCGATGCGGGGGATCGTGAGCAGCAGCAGCGGCAGCAGCACTCCGCCGATCTGTGTGAACCAGAAGAGTCGTGCGAAGGGGCCGCCGAAGACCGCGGCCAAGTAGCCACGTTCGGCGATAGCCATCTTGTACGCCGGGGTCAGGTATTCGGCGAAGGTGAAATACGCATAGATAATCCCGAGCGTGATGACCAGGTAGCCCATGCGCCGGAAGTGGGCCTCGGTGACGTACTCCTCGAGGTGATAGGCGCGACGGAAGGCCGCCATCGCCGTCACCACGGCGGCTGCTCCACTGAACAGCGCGCCGGAGACGAAGTAGGGCCCGAAAACGGTACTGTTCCACCCGGGGAGGAGCGTCATGCCAAAGATCCAGGAGACGACGGTGTGCACCGAGATGGCGATGGGGATAATGATCACGGCCAGGACGCTCATGATCGTCTCCAGGTGGTGCCGTTGTACCGCCGTTCCCTTCCAGCCAAGACTCAGGGCGGTGTACAATCGCCGTCGCCACCCCGACCCGTCTGCGTAGCGGTCACGCAGGATGGCGATGTCCGGGATCATTGGCACGTAGAGAAAGAGCGTGCTGCCCGTCAGGTACGTCGTGATCGAGAGGATGTCCCACAGGATTGGCGACTGGAGTCGCCCGTGAAGAATCAGGCTGAGGAGCCGATCCGGACGTCCCATGTCGACGAACGGCATCAGCGCGCCCATGAGCAGCGACGCGAAGGTGATGGCCTCCGCCATTCTCGTAATCGGCCGCCGCCACTCCGCTCCGGTCAGCCGCAGGATGGCCGACATCAACGCGCCGACATGACTGACCCCGATGAAGAAGACGAAATTGGTGATGTAGACGCCCCACATGAAGTGGTCGCGCAGGCCGGTCACGCCCAACCCGTGGCGCAGTTGCACCGCGTAGGCGATGATCCCCCACGCGATCACCGCCAGGAGGAACCCCACCAGGGCATAGAAGCCCGGTCCTCCACCGGTCATCGAGGAAAGGAGGCGGGCCTCCCGGGCTGAGAAAGGCTCGGGTGCTCGTGGCGGTGTCACCTGGACCGTCCTCCGGCAGGGGCGGGCTCGTGTTCGGGGGGCGGCGGATACACGCGCGTTCTGGGCGGCAGATAATAGACGCGAGGCTCGGTGCCGAGCTCCTCCAGAAGCCGATAGCCGGCATTTTCCTTGATCAGCTGCGAGAACCGGATCGTCTCACCCTGGGAGTTGGTGACTGCGTCTTCAACCTGGTCCCCGAAGTAGATGGCTTCCATCGGGCACGCTGCCGCGCAGGCGGGGAGCTTTCCTTCCTTAAGGAGGCCCGGGCAAAAGATGCACTTTTCCGTCGTCCCTTTTCGATGGTGGAAGTTCCAGTCCATGGAATACGGTTGCGCCATCTGCTCATCGGTGTGCGTGGGTTCCACCCAGTTGAAGCTTCGGGCTCCATACGGGCATGCGGCGATGCAGAACCGGCAGCCGATGCAGCGGGAGGTATCCTGCATGACAATGCCGTCTTCGCGCTTCCACGCGGCGCTCACGGGACAGACTTTTACGCACGGCGGATTGTCGCACTGCATGCAGGGACGGGGCAGCCAGTATCGCGCACCGGCCTCGTGGTCCTGCATTTCGTAGACGCGGATCCATTCCTGGCCCGCTGGTGCGAAATGCATGGCGGTGCAGGCGCGTGTGCATTCCCCACAGCCGTCGCACCTGGCCAGATCGATCACCATCACCCAGCGGCGTTGCGCGATCCCGGGCTGCACGGGTCGAGGAGGTGCCGCCGCGTATGCGACCGCAGGATCGCCGTTCGGGTCCGGCAGGCCCGAGAGCCGCACAAGGGTGCCACCGTGACCGGCGCCGTTCCCGGCGGCGAGGGCCGGGATGTTCTCGCTTGCTCGCGGCGGGCGGAACCGGCCAAAGAGTCCTCCGGCCGCCCTTGACCCGACCGCAGCGGCCACCCCGGCCACCATGGCCCTCAGGAGCGACCGCCGCGAGCGCGTCATCTCATGGTCCTCCCAGGATGATGAACTGACCGTTCTGGCTGGCGTGGTCGGTGGCGCACCCGGTGAGCGCACATCCGTAGCGGTAAATGCCGGGCCGCTTGGCCTCGAAGCGCACCGTGACGGTCTGGCCCGAGGGTATGGACGGGATCGTGACGTTGAGCGCGCCCAGTGAAAACCCGTGAGCGCTCTCAGGGTCCGCGTTCGTAATCCGCAGGATCACCGTGTCGCGGGCATTGACGACGATGCCGGACGGGACCCACTGGTGCACCTTCTCGTCACCTGCGCTGAACGTATGCAGATAGAGGTGGAACTGCCGGGTTTCGGGCGTGACGGGCGGCGACGCTGAAGCCGGGGGCTTGTAGCTTTGAAATACCAGGTACCCGACCGTCATCGCCAACAAGACGATGGCGAACACCGCGACGATGGTCGTGGTCCCCCTGCCGTTCATGTTAGAGTCGTCTCCTCCCGGTTACTTCACCACGAGCGTCCCCTTCATCCCCAATGTATAGTGATCTTTCTGGTCCTTGATCAGGCATCCTATCTCGAACGTCCCGGTCTTCTTGGGCGTGAACTTCACTTCGGCGGACTTGCCGGCGGCCACCTCGATCTCGAAAATGTTCGTCCCCTCGACCTCGACGCTGCCGCCTTCCACCTTGACCTCAATGTCTTTGAAGTAGGAATTACCCTCCGCCCAATCCTTGAGTTGCTCGCGGGATGTTCCGGCCTTGGGCATGGCGTACACCGCGAACTCGTGTTTGACATTGCCCTTGTTCACGAGCGCGATTTCGGCTTTTACGCCCGCCTGCAGCGTGACGCGATCGGGTCGGAAGACCATACGCCCGCCTTCGTCCGCCATGGTGACGGTCACCTTCTGTTGTGTCGCCCCCGTGGCTGAGGCCCCGAGAAATGAAAACACCAGCAGCGCGGCGACAGCAAAGATCCCAATCTGTCTTTGCATCCTGCTCACCTCCACGACGTGTGGTATTCATACATTGCACTTTGACCCTAGACCCCGGAGGCGTTCAGCGACAACATACCCGTGAGTAGTTCTCGGAGGAATAGACCTACCCATTTGGGTAGGTCAGCGCATGATATTCCAGGAGAAGAATTGATGGCACGCTTACGGTTGCGGGAGCCATCCTTTGCGCGCCGCGTACGCAACGACTTCGGCGCGGTTACGGAGGTGAAGTTTCTCCAGGATGTTCTTCATATGGAACTTCACGGTGTTTTCGGAGATGTGCAGCATGGCCGAGACCTCGCGGTTGGAGGCGCCGCTGCTCACGGACCGCAGCACCTCCCGCTCGCGGTCCGTCAAGTCGTCCTCCACCGCACGCTCGGTGCGCTCCGACTGATGCCGCGCGAACTCTTCCAGGATCCGGCCGGCCAGCCGTCGCGAGATCGGCGGTTCGCCTCGTTCAATCCCACTGAGGAGATTGAAAAACTCATCTGCCTGTAGGTCCTTGAGGAGATAGCCCTGGGCGCCGCTCTTGATCGCGTCGAACAGCAAGCGGTCTTCATCGGAAACGGTAAGGATCACGATCTTTACGTCCGGCAGCCCAACCTTGATCAGGCGGGTCGCTTCCAGCCCATCCATCCCGGGCATGGTGATATCCATCAGGATGACATCGGGCTTCAGGCGCAGCGCCGTCTCCAGGGCTTCCCGGCCGTCGCCGGCTTCCCCGACAACCTCTACTCCCCGTGCCTCCAGCAGGCTGCGCACTCCGTCGCGGAAGAGCGGGTGGTCATCCACCAGCAGGACGCGCATTGACGATGCTCCTCTGTTGCAGAGGCAGCTGCACCACGACCTCGGTGCCCGGCCCGTCTCGAGTCCGAATCGAGAATGTGCCGCCGATGGCTTCGGCGCGCTCCCGCATGGTCTGTAACCCGAACCGCGGTAACGTTCCTCCTCGGGACTGCACCGGGTCGAACCCCTGGCCGTCATCGGTGACCGAGACGGTCAAGATCCCGTTTCGCTCCAAGAACTGCACCGCCGCCCGCCGGGCCATGGCGTGCTTGCGCACGTTGGTCAGGGCTTCCTGGATAATGCGGATCAGGTGGAGTTCGGTGGTGGGGAGGATCTCGTACCGTGCCGGGTCCCCCTCTACGATCAGCTCGGTGACGATCCCGCTGGCCTCGCCAAACCGGCGCACATACTCCTGGAGCGCGGGCATCAGCTGCCGTTCGGGCGATATCTCGGTCCGCAATCCCAGGATGGCTTCGCGCAGGTCGGCGTAGACCTCCCGCGCCGCCTCTTCCAGTTGAGCCAGTTGCGCCTGCGCCTCGGTGGTCTTGCCGGCGTCGAGCAACACCTTGACCGCCTGCGCCTTGGTGTTGACGTAGCCCAACACCTGCCCGACGCCGTCGTGCATCTCGCGGGCGATCCGTTCTCTTTCCTCCAACACCGCCACGGACTGCACGCGCTCCTGGAGGCGGGCGTTCTCTACGGCGATCGCTGCCAGATTGGCGAGTCCGCCCAGCACCTGGCGATCTTCCTGCGTAAACATCCGCTGCCGGGATGCGCTAATGCATAACGCGCCCACATTCCGGCCGCCGATCATGAGCGGGGCAGCCATGTGCGATGCGAACGCCGTAGTGTCGATGTGTGCGCAGTACGGGCAGTCGAGCCCGGCGTCGTCGACAGGAGTCGAGATCACGCGTGAGGCGTTAAGCAGGTGCTGCCCCGTACCGGCCGCTGCCCGCACGCTCGCCGTCGTTCTCGCCTCATCGACCAGGCACACTAAAGCCGCATCGCCCTGGAGAAGCGAGACAGCCCGAGCGGCCACCGACTGGAGGACGGCGTCGCGATCCTGCAGGCTGAGGACCTCCGTACCGACCTCGTAAAGCGACTGGGAGGCACGTGCCCGGCGCCGGATTTCCTCAAGGGAGTTGAGAAGTTGAACGCGCATCATCTCGAAGCTCCGGGCCAGCGCCCCGAGCTCGTCGGCGCGCCGGACTTCGATTTCTCGCCCCAGATCGCCGCCCGCAATCCGCTCCGCTCCTTCTTTTAACAAACGCAGGGGTGCGGCGACCGCACCCGTATCCAGCCAGGCGACGAGTAGCGCCGCAACCAGCACGCCCACCCCGAAGAGAATGATGCGGTCGCGCAACCGGCGGACGGGACCGAAGGTTTCCTCTTCGTTCTGGCCGACGCCCAGACCCCACGGCGCCCCGGTGAGAGGAGCAAAGGTCATGATGTGCATCTCTTCGCGGCCGCCGGAATCGCCATGGGTTTCCGCAGCCGGTCCGACAAACGCGCGGCCTCCGGCGATGCCGCGGGCGAAGAACGCGGGATGCTCGCCACGGGTGAACTGCTCCGTGGGATCGGTGCTGGCCAGAACGGTGCCGGTCTCGTTGACGATGGCGGCATGTCCGCTGTTCCCCACCGCCAGACCTTTGATTGCGCTCCGGAGTATCGAATCATCCAGATTGACTATCCCGCCCACCACGCCTATGGGCATGCCTGAGGCTCGTCGGACGGGCACCGTGAACACCATCACGGAAACCCCGGACGGGGTTCGGATCGGCTCGCTGATGCCGGAGCGACCTTCGGCCAGCGTCTTCTCAACCGAGGAGAGACTGCCGACGAGCGACAGGCGCAGCAGGGATTGGGCAGGCGCGTAGACGATCACGGCTCCGGTGGAGTCCGTCAGGAAAATTCCGCCGGAAAACAGCTCCATCTGCGGGGCGACATCATCATAGGCCACACGGACGGCATCGACCTTGCCGGTCCTCCAGAGGAGGGCGACCCGATTGCTGAGGCGGTCAAGCTGTTCCCAGCCTTCGGACAACTCTTCGCTGATATGCTCCGCGGCGATTCGCCCCAGCGCCAGCCGCTCCGCCAGGATGCGGTCTGTGGCGGTCCGGAGCATGACGACGCTGATGACCCCCATCGGGGCGGTCGCGACAATCATGCCGATCGCCGCCAGAAGCATGATTCGCTTGCGGAGGCTCATCCTTGTTACCCGCTGCGCGGTGCTGTTTCCTTAAAGGGTACGCACCCTCGCAGGCCGGGTACTATCGGGCGAAGAGCCGATTCTCCTGCTGGCCCAGACCGGTCGAAGAGACCCTGAAGGGAGTGACCGCGCCAGCGGGCAACTCATTCCTCCGGACGGATTGACTCGCCGTTCGTGGAGGCGCGGGAGATGGAACTGAAAACCGTTCGGATCGAGAAGCCCGACGATGTCAACCTAATCCTGGGCCAGTCCCACTTCATCAAGACCGTGGAGGACCTGCATGAGGCGCTGGTGACGGCGGTGCCCCGGCTCAAATTCGGACTGGCGTTCTGCGAGTCATCCGGGCCTGCCCTGGTGCGCTGGAGCGGTACGGACCCCGATCTCGTCGAGCTCGCTCAGCAGAATGCGTTACGCCTCGCGGCCGGCCACTGTTTCATCATTTTCTTGCGCGACGCGTTTCCAATAAACGTTCTGAACGCCATCAAGACGGTCCCGGAAGTGTGCGGAATTTACTGTGCAACCGCTAATCCGGTGGAAGTGGTTTTGGCCGAGACCGAGCAGGGGCGTGGGATCCTGGGCGTGATCGATGGCGTGAAGTCGAAGGGCATCGAAGGCGAACCAGACATCGCCAACCGCAAGGAATTCTTGCGAAAGATCGGCTATAAATTGTAGACAGGAAGACTGACCGTAAACCTGGCCCCACCCTGCGCGCTGTTTTCCGCCCTGAGCTCCCCGCCCTGGGCGGTCGTGAGGCGCTTCGCTATCGCCAGCCCGAGACCGGCGCCCCGCTGCCCGCTCCGCGAGCGGTCCACCTTGAAGAACCGGTCGAAGATATTGGGCAGATCCTGCGGGGGAATGCCGGGCCCGGTATCCTCGACGGTCACCGTGACGCGTCCGTGCTGATCCGCGACCGCGACCGTGACCCGCCCTCCACGGGGAGTGAACTTCAGGGCGTTGTCGAGCAGGTTGCCCAGCACCTGGACCATGCGGTCGGGATCGGCGCGGATAGAACCGCCGCGGACCGGTCCGTCCTGCGTGAGCGCGATCCCCGCCTGTCCGGCGCGCGCCCGGAATGATTCAATCGCTTCGTGTGCCAGGTGGGCGAGGTCGGTCGGCACCATCCGGAGTTGCACGCTTCCGGATTCGATCGCGGACAGGTCCAGGAGGTTCTCCACGAGTACACGCAGGCGTTCGACTTCCCGTTCGATGGCATCTATCAGAAAGGTCGTTTCGGGTTCCGCCGCCGGCACGCTGCCACGCAGCGCTTCGACGGCAACGGTGAGGTTCGCGACCGGTGTCCTGAGCTCGTGGGAGGCGTCGGCGACAAACTCGCGGCGCATGGTATCGAGACGCTCGAGTTCGGCAGCCATGTAGTTGAGCGAACGCGCCAGATCTCCGAGTTCATCGGCTGTGCGGACGGGGATCCGCTGGTCAAGTTCGCCGGCCGCCATCCGCGCGGTGGCCACTCGCATCTCCCGGATCGGACCCGCGATCCGGCTGGCCAGCAGCAGGCTGACAATGGCGGCCCAGAGCATCGTGACGACTAGCGTCCAGCCGACGAAGGTCCGAATGTGGCTGATCTGATCCGCCAGGGCCACGAGCGGCAACGCCACGTAGACGGCCCCGAGCACTTCGTCGCCGCGGCGGACGGGAACGGTGCCGTAAACGACCGGCACGCCGTTGACCGTGGATGACCCCGACGTCTCCTGACCATGGACGGCCCGTGCCAGTCCTTCGCGCTCGACGCGGCCCTCGACCCGCAAAGCGGGAGTCGTCGAGTAATCGACCAACACGACCTGCGCGTGGTCGACGATGATCACTGAGGGATTTCCCGGATACTGCGTCCCGAGGAACTCGAGCTGTGTGCGAGTTCGATCGCGGGCGGCTACGGCGTCGCGCACGTGCACCGCGATCAGCCTCGCCTGCGCCAGCAGGCTCGTTTCCACCTGTGCCAGATACCGTGCTTCGGAATCTCGCGTAAGGTGTACTCCGAGGAACGACAGCGCCAGCAGGATGACGACCAGGTACGTCGCCATCAAGCGCCAGCGGATGCTGCGGAACATGGTTAGCGGAACCGGTACCCGACGCCGTGGACGGTCAGAATGTGCGCCGGCGCGCTGGCGTCCCGCTCGACCTTCTCGCGAAGCCATCGAATGTGCACGTCGAGGGTCCGCACGTCGCCGACGTAATCTTCGCCCCAGACCCGATCGAGCAGATAGTCCCGTCCCAGCACCCGATCAGGATGCGTCATGAACACGCGCAGCAGGTCGAACTCTTTTGGCGGCAGCGTGACCTCTCGTCCCCGAGCCCGTACGGTGCGAGCGGGGACGTCCATGTGGATCTCGCCCACCTCGATGACGTCCTGCTGGCCGGCATCAGCGTACGCCTGGACACGCCGGAGGTGGGCCTTGATCCGGGCGATCAATTCGCGGGGTGAGAAGGGCTTTGTCACGTAGTCGTCCGCCCCGACGTCCAGCCCGGTCACCTTGTCACCCTCGGCGGCGCGCGCCGTGAGCATGATGACTGGAGCCGTGCTGAACAAGCGGATCCGGCGGCACACCTCGACCCCGTCGAGGCCGGGCAGCGCCAGATCGAGCAGGATGAGGTCGGGACGCGACGTCTTGGCGGCATCCACGCCATCGGGGCCGTCGCGGGCGACCACAACCTCGTAGCCCTCGCGCGTGAGCAGCGAACGAAGCGAGGTCACCATCGTCTCCTCGTCCTCGACGATGAGGATCTTCACGGCACCCGCGCAACGATCAGCCGAACCATCCCCAGAGGCGCCAGGTCCTCGAGGGTGTCAATCTCCGGCCCTGCCGCGCGCACGTTGTCCACAGTCCGGCGGCTGATGTGCGCCCCCAGCACGCGCACGACGACCGGGTCCAGCCAGTCCATCACCCGGCCGAGGACGCGGTGCTCGGCGCGCATGTGCTCGATGAGGTAGAGATGACCCCCTGGCCGGACCACCCGGCGTAGCTCACGCAGCCCCTGCACCGGATCGGGCACGGAGCAGAACACGAACGTCGCCACGGCGGCCTCGAAGGCGGCATCGGGAAAGGCCAGCGCCTGCGCGTCCATCAGGTGCAGGCGGACATCGAGCCTCAGCCGGGCGGCCCGGTGCGTCGCCCGGGCCAGCATCCTTGGGCTGATGTCCACAGCGGAAACCGTCGCCCCGGCCGGATAGAAGGGCATGTTCTTGCCGGTGCCGACGCCGACTTCCAGCACGCGGTGCGCCGGCACGAGGCGCCAGAGACGCGCGCGCCAGCGCCTGATCCGGCCGCGCTCGGGCAGCCACTCCACAAGGTCGTAGAGCGGCGCCAGGCGGTCGTAGCGCGCCCGGGTCAGGCCGATGGGCTCGACGCCGACGCCTGTCACGGCGGTCCGGCCGGGGTCACGCCGGCCTGCTGAGGGCAGCCGCAGCCGGATTCGTCCGCGCGGGGGGCCGACCGGCCCCGGTGGAACAGCTCTCAGAGGCACCGGCCCCAGAGGGCCGGCACCCCGGCAAGCAGGCCGCCCAGGGCGAGGGCAAAGCCTGCCGCCCCACGCAGCCTGAGCGCCAGCGCGACCAGCAGGACCCCTCCCACAACCCGCGCCCACCTGCCGTCAGGGCTGTTGGCCAACGCGATCAGGCGCCCCACGGGCTGCGTCTTCACCATGATAGATAAGTCCTCCCGGTTCGCATCTTCCACAGATAGAACTTGTGATACCTACACCGGGAACGACGCTCCGGAGGGGCGTTCGATTCCCGCCGAATCCACCCATCATCGCTGGTTCCCCCTCTCGCCTGCGTACCGTCATCCTCAGTCCATATGGTGGCCGGTCGGCATGCACTTATCATGGAGGGGCCGTGAATTCCTCGTGAACGGGCCGCCCGGAGTGCCCGCCCCGTTTCTGGCGCGCAGGTGTCCCTAGGGGGAACTCGGCAGGCTCACTGGATCGGCAACGTCCACCGCAGGGTTCGTTCGGCCACGCCGCCGAGGTCACGGACAGTCAGTTCCAGCGTCTTGGCCTGCGTGTCAATCGCCTGGCCCGTCTGATTGGCCTTCGGGAAGAGCAGGCCGCCTGCCCGATGGTGCGACCCGTCGGCCGTGGCTACCCACCTGACCGGCGTGACCTCCTGTCCGCGGTCGTTGCGCAACACAATGTTCTTGATGAAGTCGTACTTGCTCAGGTCTCCCGAGTGTGCATCCAGCGTGATCGCGAACACCACGTTGCGCTCGAGGTCCACCTTGCCGGACAATGGATCGCTAGGGCTGGCTTTGAAGTAGGCAGAGGTTACGTAGACGGCCTTGACGGTAATGCCCCCCTGGGCGTCGGTCCGCGTCGCTTGCGCTGGAGTTTGCCCTCTTGCGATCCCCGCCGAGAGGACCGCGAGGGCGCCGACGATCAGGACACCGGTCTGGGCCAATCGAGTTGTGAGTCGCATGAGAGTTCCCTCCGTCAGTCAATAGCGTGTAGCGTCTCGGTTCCCGCCGCTGCGGAGCCGCTACCGCGATCCAAGCAGCAGCCAGAGAACGGCCGCAATAAAGGTTCCGCTGGCTACAACGATCAACGCGATGAGGAGACGGTCGCCCCGTGTCGGCGAAGCATCAGAATCGAGCCGCCGGGCCATAGGTCTTCCCTCCTCGTAGGCAGCGCTTATCGCCCCGTCCCGGGCATCTGCCGCATGACGCCCTGGGCCATGCCCATCCAACCCTGCATCATCCCCATCTGAGACTGCAGCAGCTTGAGGTACTCATACATCGGCCGCTCGTTAGCGGTGAGCAGATCCGGGTTGATCTTGTCGAGCTGCACTCGCATGGCCTGCAGATTTGCGGTCATTCGCGTCATCTGCTGCTGCATCCGCCCCATTGGCATCTGCTGGCCCGGGCCCATCATCTGACCTCCCGGCCTCATGGGCGTCTGCGCGAGCGGTTGAGCCAGCGTGCGGTCGGCATTCCACAAGGCCCCCAGTGCGACGAAGAACACCAGGGCGAGTACAAGCAGCGTCAGTGATCTCAATTCGGTTCCCCCCGACGGATTGAGTTGTCTGTCGGCCCCACTCTGCACGAGCGGCGGCACACAGGTGTTAAGCGTACGTTAAGCCTGGCGGCGGTCCTTCAGTTTCGGCGCCAGAATGGACATCAGGATGATCCATGCGAGAATGAACACCCAAACCGCGCCGCCGTACCGGGCCACCGGCCCGCCCGCAGAAGCGGCGATGGCGAACACGATTGCTGCAGCCAGCGCCATGCCGGCGCCGAGCATGCCGGCAGTCCGCGGCATCTTCATGATCCACCTCCCGCGACTGGTGCCAGGGCTACGCTTTCCGCGCCGGACGCCGGCTCGCGCTGCAGCGACGGGATGAACCGCTTGAGCAGCAGCGTGTTCAGTGTGACCGTCAGTGAACTGATGGCCATGAGGAAGGCCGCCAGCTCCGGGGACACGAGTTGACGCGTCCACGGGTAGAGCAGGCCGGCCGCCAGGGGAATCGTCACCGCGTTGTAGACGAACGCCCAGAAGAGGTTCTGTTTCACTTTCCGCATGGTGGCGCGGGCGACTTCGATCGTCGTGACGACGTCGCGGAGATCATCCTTGACCAGTACGACGTGTCCGGTCTCCTTGGCGATGTCGGTGCCCGACCCGATTGCCATCCCCACGTCGGCCTGCGCCAGGGCCGGTGCGTCGTTGATCCCGTCGCCGACCATGGCGACGCGGCGGCCCGCCGCCTGCAGGGCCCGGACCTCCACGGCCTTGTCCTGCGGCAGGACCTCGGCCAAGACCCGGTCGATGCCCAGCTGCCGAGCGATCGCCTCGGCCGTGCGACGGTTGTCGCCTGTGAGCATCGCGACTTCCAATCCGAGGTCATGCAGCAGGCGGATGGCGTCGGCCGAATGGGCCTTCAGTGTGTCTGCGACCGCGATCAGTCCGGCGAGGCGGCCGTCGGCCGCGAGGAACATTACAGTCTTCCCTTCGTATTCGAGACGCTCCGCATCCGTCGAGACGGCGTCTACCGCGACCCCGCCGTCCAGCATCAATTTGCGGTTGCCGAGCACGATCGCATGCCCCGCGGCGTGGGCGGTGACGCCGTGACCCGGAACGGCCTCGAACCTCTCTGGAGAGGCCACAGAGATGCCGCGGTCGCGGGCGCCGCGAACGATGGCCTCGCCCAGTGGGTGCTCCGAGTTCACCTCGGCCGCCGCGGCCAGCCCCAGCACCTCGGCCGCCGCGACACCCTGGACCGGCACGATGTCGGTGACCGCGGGTTCCCCGCGCGTCAGCGTACCCGTCTTATCGAAGATAATTGCCGTCAGTTTGCTTGCGGCCTCGACCGCGTCCGCGCCCTTAAACAGGATGCCGTGCTCGGCCGCCTTGCCCGTGCCGGCCATCATGGCGCTCGGCGTGGCCATGCCCACGGCGCAGGGGCACGAGATGACCAGCACCGCCACCGAGACCAGCAGCGCGAAGCCGAAGACGCCGACGCCGGCCAGCGTGTACGGCGTCAGCATCAGGCGCGTCGCCGGACTGAAGAAGAGCCCGTAGCCCACGAAGAACCAGAACAGGAAAACTGTCAGGGAGAGCACATGGACCCAGAAGATGAACTTTCCGGCGACCAGGTCGGCGAGCTTCTGAATCGGTGCCTTGCTCGCCTGGGCATTCTCAACCAGCGCGATGATTTGGGCCAGCGCGGTCTCGCGGCCGACGCGATTGGCGCGGAAGCGGAAGGCGCCGGTCTTGTTCATCGTGCCGCCGATGACCTCGTCGCCGGCCCGCTTTTCCACAGGCATCGACTCGCCGGTCAGCATCGACTGGTCAACGGCGGAATACCCTTCGAGTACCACGCCGTCCACCGGGATGCGCTCCCCGGGTCGTACGACGACGACATCGCCGACTTCCACTTCGTCTGCGGGGATTTCCACTTCGGTCTCGCCGCGGGCGACCCGCGCGACCTTCGGCTGGAGGCTCATCAGTTTGCGGATCGCCTCAGACGCCCTGCCTCGCGTCAGGGCTTCAAGATAGCGCCCCAGGATGATGAAGGCAGTCAGCAGCGCCGCGGCCTCATAGAAAACAGCCTCGGGCCCGCCGAATCCCGCGCCCGGCCAGAAGGTGTTGATCACCGCGATCAGGTACGCGGCCCCGATGCCGGTGGCGTACAGCAGGTTCATATCGGCGACGCCGTGGCGCAGCCCGCGAAAGGAGTTCGCGAAGAACTGCCAGCCGGGGCCAAAGACGATCGGCGTCGTCAGACCGAAGAGCAGCAGCGGGTTGCCCAAGAACTTCGGGATGTACCGCGGCAGGATCCACACATCCTGGAAGGTGCCGAGCATCACAACGAGCGCGAGAGGCCAGGCGATGAGCATCCATCGGCCCTGGGTGACGATCTCACGCTGGCGGGCTTCCCGCTCCCGGTCGAGCGCGGCGGTGCCTTCGAGGCGCTCAGCGGCATCGTAGCCGAGGTCACGGATCGTACGCTTGACCTGCGCCGGTGTGACCGTTCCTGGGTGGTACTCGACCCGGCCGGTCCCGGCGTTGAGATTCACGGCCACCGAGACGATGCCGTGTAGATTGCCGACGGCGCCCTCGATGCTGGCCACGCACGAGGCGCACGACATCCCGGTGATCTGGAGCTGCAGCGTCTCTTTGCCAGCGGTCTCAACGAAGGTGCCGGGACCGGCCCCACCCGCGGCTGCTGGAACCATGTCCGAGTTCCCTTCTGGCGCGCACTCCATCCGCGAATGACGGCGGATCGTGCGGATCATCATGCCGATCCCCAACGCATTCGTTGCCAGCCCAAACAGGATGACCGGCACTTTGTAGGTGGTGAAAAAGACAGCCGCCCCGGACAGCCCGATGATAGGGAGCACATCGGCCAGATGGTGGAGGCAGCACGCGACCATGGACGTCGTCGATGTGGCCGTGCCACCGGCCGCCATGGTGGCCGCCGACCGTGCGCCGTGATTCTGCCTCACCACCTGTCGCAGATGCGCAAACAGCCCGATCTGGATGCCAAATCCCGTTGCGACCGCGGCGACGAAGTACCAGTCGGTCAGCAGGAGTTCGACCACGTGCGGCCAGGAGGCCGACCCGATCCGGACGATCCCCATGTAGAGACCGACGAGCGCCAGCGCGCCGAGCGCTCCCGCCGCAACCGGTCTCCGTAAGTCAACGGTCGTCTGTCTATTCATCGCCGCGGCCCTGCTTCAGTCTGATACCGGGCCAGGTGCAGATCGCGTAGCAGGCCGTGACCGCCAGCGCCAGTAGGGCCACGGCCACGGTCGCGGCGACCCGCGGCCCGAGCCAGGGAAGCACGATCAAACCGACCAGCGGCAATGAGCACAGCCACAGCAGCAGACTGGTCAGCATCCAGGACGTATGATCGGTGTTTTGTCCTGTGCGCAACGAACTCATCTCCCCTAAAATGGGCCTAGCAGCATCCTCGCCGGTGACTGTGCGCCGGCTTGCCCGATTCGTCGTGCGACTGCCCGGCCGCGGGATCTTTCCCTACGGTCTTTGCGTCGTCGCCGTGTGCACAGTGGCCGCCATGCTCCCCGTGCGCGCCCCCATGCAGGCGGAGCATCAGGACAAAGAAGAGCCCGTAGAGAATCCAGGAACCGTACGACTGCCAGAATTCCGCCATCATCGTTTCCTCCTCACCGGCGCACGGTTTTATGCGATGCCGGAGCGTCATCGTGCCGCATCCTGATAGTAGGGAGTGCCGCCGCTGAGGTGGTTAACCACTTATTAAGGGGAACCCCAAACGCGCTCGCTGCCCGACCCGCAGATGCGAGTCTTAACGGGCGCTTAACCATTGCCCATCACCGGGCATCTTACACTGCGGTCAGACGAAGAAACCGGAGGTACACACAGAAGGGAGTTACGCCATCATGACAGGCAAGAGTGACATCCTGATCGCAGGTGGATACGGAATGGTTGGGCGGAAGATGGCTACGAATCTCGCACAAGACTATCCTAACCACGTCGTTATCGGTGGACGGAATGTCGAAACGGCTTCGCGGGTAGCATCCGAGCTTGGACACGGTGTGCGCGCTCGTCACATTGATGTACGGGACCGTGATTCGGTCGACGAGGCGATGCGCGGCATCGGCACCGTTGTGAGTTGCGTTGCGCAACCGGAGACGCCTCACCTATTGCTAGCATCTGTCTCCGAGGGTTGCGGCTACACTGACATCGCTCCGATGGCTCTCAAACGCCCTGCGTATCCGGACGCACTAAAGGCCGAAGCCGTGGATAGCGGCGCGCGTATCATTCTGGGCGCAGGGTTAGTTCCCGGCATTTCCAACGTGTTCGCCCGGATGGGGGCCGATCGCGTGGGACCCGTCGATTCAATTGAGAGCGCCTGCCTACTCTCCTTGGGAGACGAGTACGGCAGCGACTCGAAGGGCTTCGTGGCCGAAGAAATCGTTACAGCGTTCAAGGCCACGATTAACGGTGAAAACGTGCTTGCAAGGCCATTCACCGGCCCCAAGAGGATTGAGTTTGCGCCCCCGCTCGGCGTGCTCACGGCCTACCTATTCCCCTTTTCGGATCAGATCTACTACCCCGTGACTCTCGGTGCCCGCACGGCTGTCTCGCGACTGGCCCTCCTGCCCCAGTGGGTGCCGGGACTGTTGTCTGTACTCCTTCCCCTCACTCGGAGTGGCTTGGCGAAGCGGCGATCTGGAACGAGCGGACGTCTTGGCGCCCTCATGGCTTGGTTGAAACGGAAGTACAACGACCTGGACTGGTGGGGTGTGCATGTCGAAGTGCGCGGCCTCGGCGGCGTGCAGAAGGCGAGCGTCCAGGGACACGGGCAGGCGAGTGGGACAGCACTCAGTGCCGCCGCCTTCGTCCGGGCGCTGGTTGAAGGTGAGGTGGATCGCCCAGGGATCTGGACTGCGGATCAAGTCGTGCCAGTCGGCCCATTCCTCACGCGGTTAGCAGCTCACGGGTTGGTGCCGACCATTGAAGTTTCTGAGCGAGCCAATCATCTGAGCCGGCGCTATGCTGCGTGATGATCGGTACCGCTCGGGATCTCATTTGCGGGGGTTGGTGAAGGCGTATGCGGACAACGTGGATCTTTCTATCTCTTGTCGCCGGTGGCGTGATGATTGTCGCGGGCATCGGCCAGGCGGCTCCGGCGGCCGTGAAGATCTCGATGACTGAGTACAAGTTTCAGTCGGACCGAATTTTTGTTCGAGCTGGGCAGACGGCTGCCATTAGTCTGGTCAATGTGAGCACTAAGAAAAAGGTGCACGAGTTCATGGCCGGCCGCGAGGTCGCCGTAAGTCACAGCAGGCCAGCGGGATTCAAGCGAGACTTCTTCGATGGCCTCGCCATCAAGATCAGCAACGAGAAGGACATCTGGAAGCTGCGCCCCGGTCGGGCGAAAATCACCGGCGGGATGGTGATGAACGACCCCGGCATGGCGATGGAGGGCCATGAAGGATTCATGATTGAGCTCCAGCCCGGCGGGACGGCGACGTTGACGTTCACCGTCCCTGCGAATCGCGTCGGGGAGTGGGAGATCGGATGCTTCTCCGAGGCGGGCCAGCACTACACGGACGGGATGAAGGGGAAGCTCATCGTGGCGAAGTGACGAGGGAGTCCCCGTGGACACTGCGGTCGCCCTGGTGGAGAGCTATCTACGGCTCAACGGCTATTTCACCGTGACCGAGTATCAGGTCCAGCATCCGGCGGCCAGGCAACCCGGCAGATTCGAGACGGCTACGGATCTGGACATTCTCGCAGTCCGCTTTCCCTGGGCCGCCGAGACCGTCCTCCGTCACCCGGACCGCCCCGGCGAGCAGAGATGCGAGATCCTGCTGGCCGGCGATCCGGCAATCGGACCGGCGCAGGACAAGCCTGACATCGTTATTGGAGAGGTGAAAGAAGGCCTGGCCGAGTTCAACCGGAAGCTCCAGACTTCCGAGGTGCTGTATGCCGCGCTGCGACGCACCGGGTGCTGTCCAGAGGAGCACATCAAGGATGCGGCCGAGGCGCTGCTCAATGGCGGCGAGTTTGTGCAGCCGCCCGATCACGGGATCGGTTGTCGGATCCGTCTGGCGGCGTTCTGCGGCCGCATCGACGCCACCGGGCCGCCCGCTCCGCTGGCGATCACCCTCGACCACATTCTGCGCTTCATCCAGGAGCGCCTGGCCGAGTACCGACCGGTCCTCATGAGCGCCCGGTTCGGCGACCCGACGCTTAATCTGCTCAAGCTCATGGATAAAGTCCATGTGGGGGTGAGTCGGTCATGAAGGATCCAGTATGCGGGATGGACGTGGACGAGAAGACCACTTCGGGCACGTCCGTCTACAAGGGCAAAAAGTATTACTTCTGCTCTGCGGGTTGCAAGGCCGCGTTCGACAAAGAGCCTGAGAAGTACCTTAGGTAAACGGCGCTAGGCTGTTGCCAGAATCACGAGCCCCAGCGCGACGGTTACGCCCCCAACCAGCGTCTTCGCCAGCGTCTTTTTCTTAAGACTCGCGCGCGAGCAACGCCAGCACTCCTCGACCGGCTATCGTCCCATCCTAGGCATCATTTCTTGCATCGCCGCGTACCTGGCCACGTGCCGCAGGTGATGGGTGAAGGGCGACACGAGCCCCAGTGCAGCGATCACCACCCGACGTCCCCAGCGTGGAGGCAGCACTCCCAAGCGTCTCCGCCCCACAACGACGCCGTGGCGCTCGCTCTTAGGAGCGAGAGGGCACCCGTTGTACGTGAAGCAGCGTCCCATCCACGGCAACGATCCGCACGTGCTCCTTCACTCTGAACGGTTCGCGGCTGGCCGCCCGCCACAGCTCCCCGCGATGGCGAACCAGCCCGGTATGGCGTTCCCACTCGATCACGGTTGCCGTTTCGCCAACGAGGCTCTCAATTCCCATCCTGACCGGCGCGTTCCGGGCCCGCCTGGCCGCGATGAAGAGCGCCACGCTGGCACCAGCCACGACCGCGCTGACGAGCACCGCCACGGGGAGCGGCGCGACGAAGAAGGCCGCCAGCGCCGCAAGGACCATGATGACGTGCAGGAGGTGATCCATCCTTGCCTAGCAGCACCCTCTGCGGGCCCGGCTCATTCGAACCACGCGAACCGTGTCCCCCGTGTCCGTTGCGTGCGTCCCTGCAGCAGCACCGCGGGAAGGCTACTTCTGGAACGAGATGCCGTTTGGGCCCTTCTCCACCGGCACCGTGAGCACGACGGCCTGCCGGCCGACGTCGATCACAGAAACTGTGCCGGCGTAGATGTTCGTGATCCAGGCGTAGCGCCCGTCCGGGGTGATTACGACGCCGTGCGCGCCCTTCCCCACACGGATCGTCTTGACTACTCGGCGCCGCTGTGTGTCGATCACAGACACCGCATCGCCCGGGGCCTTCTCGGTCCCCTGGTTGGCAACATAGACGTACGTGCCGTCAGGCGTGGCATAGACCTGGATGGGTCCGGGTCCTACCTTGACCTTTGCTTCCACGCTCCGGCGGGCGATGTTCACGATGGCGACCGCATTCTCATCGCGCAGGCTGACATAGAACGTCTTGCCGTCCGGCAGGAATCCCACCTGCACGGGGGCTCTGCCGACCGGGATAGCGGGCCCCACCTGCAGCGTTTGGACGTCGATGAGACTCACTGTGTCGGACTTGACGTTGGCGACCGCAACAATCCGGCCATCAGGGCTGGCTCGCATCCCGTGCGGCCAGTTCCCCACTTTCACCGTCTTCACCACTTTCATCGTAGCGGTGTCGATGATGGAGACCGTACCCGGCTCACTGTTGCTCACGAATGCCAGCCGTCCGCTCGGAAGGACAGTCACATGGGCAGGATGTTCCCCGACCGGGATTTTGGCTGCGACGCCCCAGTCCGACGTCCGGATCACCCACGCGCTATTGGAATCCGCCTCCATCGCGGTATGGTCGGCCTTCGGCATCTCGCCCGCGTTCGTTACCCAGACGAAGCGCCCGTCCGGTGAGACCTCCAGGTTATGCGGTTCCGATCCGGTGGGGATGGTGGTGAGCACCTTGAAGGTCGACGCGTCGATGACGGAAATCGAGTTGGCGTTTTCATTGGCGACGTACAGACGGCCGGCTGTCCCCGCGGTGCTACCTGCGGTAGGCGAGAGCACCGCGATTAGTGCGACGAGCAGAACGGTCGTGAAGCGCATCATAACCTTCCTCCTCCGATCACTGTGGCCAGCGTCTCAATTGGACTTTATCAACGCAGGGGCGCCGTTGGTTAACCTGAGATTAAGGACCCCGCACAAGAGACCAGAGCAGCCAGGCTCCCAGCCTGCGAATGGTCGTGGCTCAACGGCGCTCATCGACTTCCTCAAACTGGTAGATGCGCCACGTCCCGAGGCCCTCTTGCTGGAGCTCGAACCGGTGGGCGTGCACAAAGCTGTTGCCTTCAAGCCTGCCGGGGGTGCCGTGTCGGGCTCCCTGGCCCGCCGTTGCGGCCGCTTGCCCCGATGTGGCGGGGAGGAGCAACCGGACGATCACGTCGACCTCGTCACCGCTGGGGACGACGCGGACGACCTCGAACGTCGCAAATGGCTCCAGCCTCGATTCCAGGAACTGCTGCATCGCGCCGAATCCCTCGCGGCCGATGCGCCCCTGCATGTGCTTTGTCATGTAGGCTTGGGCCCGTCCCCAATTGCCCGAGCGTGCCGCCAAAAGGAATTCTCGGACGACCGCCTCGGGAGGGCCGCCGGTAAATTGCCCCCAGCCGAGCCACCAGACGAGCGACGCGGTCGCGGCCACGATGAGGATCAGGAACAGGGGCCACACGTATCGCATCCTTTAACGCACCACCTTCAAGGAGTGCTGATTGCCCCAGCCCCGATGGCGACCGTCCGTCGTCGCACGCATCGTTACACCATGCGCCTCCGGTCACGATCACCCACCCGCGTCGTACTGCTCGCTCTGCGCGATATACGCGGCGTCGCGGTGAGTGGCGAATCGTCTGAGGCGGCCCATCGCCTGCCGGGTCGCGCTGAGAATCACCCGGTGTCCTTCAATCCTCTGGATCCAGCTGGCAGGAATGCCGATGTCGCGGCTGAGGAGAAGTCCCTGCCGCATGATGAGATACGTCACGCGGTGCGTCTTGGGATCGACAAGCACGCAGTCAAGGGTGCCGATCCGCTCGCGCTCGCACGCGACCCACGTCTCCCATGAAAGTTGTCCGGCGCCTTCCGGCACCGTTGTCGTGCTTTCCAGTTCGGAGACCACTAGGCCCAGAAACACGTGCTCTCCCAAGGGGACAATCACTCGATCCATCGGGACGGCGACCTCGCCTTGTCCCAGGAGAGCCCGCTGGACGATGAGGTGTGTGACGATCAGTGATGGTCCGTACAGAGCGAGGCCGCGCAGCGTTCCGGCTCGACCGTCAAGGCATTGCACGTCGGAGCCCAGGTGAAAGTGCCGATCCATCCGGGTGTTTCCGGCCATGTCGGCCCTCCATCCTCCACCGGGTACCGCTCGCGCGAGGCCCAAGACGACATCACTCGCGTGCGATCCAGCGCGCGGTTCCGACGCGAACCGGCGCTGGCCCCGTGTTCATCGTAGTCGCAGAGCGGCGCGGCGGTGGTTAAGGAAATGTTAGGGGCAACGTGAGAACCTGCTCGTCAATTACGGTTCGACGAGGATCCCAAACGGTATATTATGGGGGGGCCGCAGCCGCAGAGCCGGTACGGGCCGGCGACGGTCATGGTGAGGGAGGCGGGAGTCATGAGAATGGTCCTGGGTGCACGGATGGCCGCAGCGGTGACCGTCGGGCTTCTCCTGCTGGGGCTGACCGCGGGCAAGGCGGGATGGGCGCAGGGGACGGCACAGCAGACCGCCTATCAGAACATCACCCCCGGCCAGATGCAGGCGATGCTCCAGCGGAAAGACTTCACGATGGTCAACGTCCACATTCCCTATGCGGGAGAAATCCAGAAGACCGATGCATTCGTGCCCTACACCGAGGTGGGCGCCAGGGCGCCGCGCCTGTTTCCCAACAGGCAGGCCAAGATCGTCGTCTACTGTCAGACGGGGCGTATGAGCGCCATCGCGGCGGAGGCTCTCGTCCGGCTGGGCTACACACGGGTGTTCAATCTCGACGGCGGTATGGTGGCCTGGCAGCGGGTCGGGTACCCGCTACGCCGGCGGTGACGGCATCCCGGGCGCTCACGTTTCACCGCGCCTTCGGCAGCGCTGTCCGCACGTACCGGTCCGGCTCGCGTTCGAACACCGCCTGGCACTGCGGGCAACACAGATAGTGCGTTTCTCCCCTGTACTCGATGACGATATGTGCCCCGTTGCGGGTGATGCGTTTCCCGCAGACCGGATCGCGGCGCACGCCATTTCCTCGGCTCATGTATCACGCTCGCAAGTCATGAAATCGGCGTCTATCAGTACGCCTTGTGGTGAAGGAATCCTTAATCGGGGCCGGGGTGAGAGGAGCGGGATCGGGATCAGTGCCCGCTCCGGATTCGAGACAACAGCCAGCCCACGTACCCTCGTCCCCGGCTTCCGCGGAGACCTCTGGGGGCCTGGAGGCGGCTGGGAAGTTGATCTGCGCGCGGCCGTCCCTTGTCCGTCGAGACCTCCCCGAGGAACAGCCGCGCGAAGGTGGCGCGGGCCTTGAAGGCGACCAGTGCGCGGTCCCCGGCGCGACACTTGCGCAGCGAGCAGATGAGCCATTGCGAGCAGGTCGCCGGCCGCGGATGGTGGTCGTTGTGCCCGGCTGCGGGCGATGGCACCCCGGCACACCTCGACCGCGACCTGAGCGGTTGCCCCGCGGACGGCCCTGAGCTGAACGGCCGCCTCCATGAGCCGGCCGCAGGCGATGAGCCGCTCCACGGCCTGCAAATGTCCCCGGATGCACCGCAGCCGCGCGGCAAGACCGGCCCGCTCCCGACCGTCCCGGCTCATGGGACTCTAGTGGCATCCGCCCCGTGCGTATGACCATCCCGGTCCGCGGCGTCACCATGGCCACCGTGTCCCATGAACAGGTGATGCCCGAGCATCAAGATGAAGAACGCCGCGTAAAGGATCCAGTTGCCGTAGGCTTGCCAGAACGCTTCCATGGTCTACCCTCCCGTGTCTCTGTCGCCGCTCCCGCCGGTGCTCGCACGCAGCTTAGGCGACGTGCCGCGTTTCCGGGGCGGTGAGGACGTTCTTGCGCGAGTCGATCCAGGCTTTGATGCCGAAGAACCCCGCCGAGAAGATGAGCAGTCGGCTGAGCTGCCCGGCGGGATTGTTGAACTCGGCCATGTCCATCGCGCCTGCCGCGACAAGGGCCATGATCCCCAAGATGCCAAGCACGACGGCGAGGCTCCACGACAGGCCGGGGGCCGTTCGCGCCGTGGTGCGGGAATTGAGGATTGGTACGTTCCACCCCCATCGCTTTGCCACGAACCCATCGAGTCCCCAAATCAGGCCCGCGCCTGTGGCGATCAGGATGAGCTCCATGATGATGTAGGTCGCATTGGCGCTGACCGAACCGGCAAGCAGGAAGCTCACGTTCATCACGATGCCAGCCGCGGCCGCCAGGTTAACGAAGAGCCCTGCGAGGAGTGCGAGCCCTACGAGCACTTCGCCCCAGCTCACCAGGAACGCCAAGGTCCCGGCGTTGGGCAGGAACAGACTTTCGATCAGTCCGCGGTACCAGTCGAAGTGCGAACCTTTCAATGCTCCCTGGAGGAAGCCTGTGACGGCGGGAGCGGTGCCCCGCCACGCGGGGCTCCACACTTTCTCCCACCCGGCGACAAACCAGCTCCATCCGAGATACGTGCGGAGCAAAAACACTGCGACCTGCCAGCTAGTGCTTCGGCCAGTGATCATCGGAGTGCCCTCCTGTCTCGATCGATTGTGGGGGCCGACCCGGTTCCGATCGTAGTGGAGAGGAGGGGAGTGCTGGTTAAGCGTTCATTAACCCCGCGAGCCGCCGCCCCGCGATTTGCCAGTGCTTAACGGCAGCTTAACCACCGCAGGCCCTGGCCTGGGATACGCTGTGAGCAAACAAGAATATGGAGGTTGCCATCATGGCAGGAATCAGTTCTTATGGCCGTCAAGGCCGTGGTTGATGAGACCGTGGC
>JBGQGY010000027.1:0-34291 GCA_041497675.1 bacterium
ATTTCCACACGACGCCGCGCTGTCGCCCGACGGCGGCCGCGTTCTCTACGTTCTCGCCCGGCTGGATGAGAGCAGCAATGAATTCCGGGGGAACCTGTGGATCACCTCGACCACCGGGACGCCGCCGCGCCCTTTCACCGCCGACGAAGGCCGCGACACCTCTCCCGTCTGGTCGCCCGATGGCCGTTGGGTCGCGTTTCTCTCGAACCGCGGCGCCAGGCGGATGGGCCGGAAAAAGGCCGCCATGCAGTTATGGGTGATGCCGGTGGACGGTGGGGAGGCCCGGCAGTTGACATTCTTCAAGGCCGGGGTGGCTCAGCCGGGCTGGTCAACCGATGGGCGCCACCTGACGTTCGTGTCTCGCGGCTCGCTGGATCGCCGCGAGACCAAAGCCGATGACGAGGACCTCATCGTCCGCGAGATCACGCGTCCCAAGTACAAGTTCGACGCCATGGGTTTCCTAGAGGGATTCGCGCACATCTGGATTGTCCCGGCCGCCGGCGGCGAGCCCACGCGGCTCACCGATGGCGACTACGACCATGACACGCCGGCCTACCTGCCTGGTGGGCGCGAAGTGGTGTTCATCACCAACCGCACGCGGGACGCCGACTTCTCGTTCGCGCGCGACGTGTGGGCCGTTGAGGTCGAAACCGGCCGGCTGCGCCAGATCACGCACAACGCCGGCCCCTGCACGTCCGCCGTGCCTTCGCCGGACGGCCGGCTGATCGCGTTTGTCGGGCACGACTTTCACGTGAAGACCGCCACCAACCTGAACGTGTGGGTCGTGCCGTCAGCGGGCGGTGAGGCGCGCAACGTGACCGCCTCCCTCGACCGGTCGATCGGCAATGCGGTCGGGAGCGACGCCCGCCTGGCCCCGCTCGTCCCGCAGATTGCCTGGACGGCGGACGGGAGCGCAGTCGTGTTCAATGCGACCGACAAGGGGCGGTCGCATGTGTACCGCGTCGGCGTCGCCGAGGCCGGGGTACAGCAGCTCACCGACGGCGTTGAGGTGATCGCCGACCTGACGGCGGCGGCAGGGTGGATCGTCTACCAGCGCATGAACCCGACGTCGATGGACGAGCTCTGGGTGCTGCCGCCGGGCGGTGAATCTCGCCGGTTGGTGGCTCCAAATGATGACCTGCTGGCGACGCTGTATGTCAACGATCCACAGCACTTCACCTACGCCGGCGTCGACGGCTGGCCGATGGACGGCTGGCTGTTGACCCCGCCGGGTTTCGACGCATCGAAGAAGTACCCGGCGATCCTGCGTATCCACGGCGGGCCGCATTCGGCCTACGGTGACACGTTCAACCACTACGTGCACTTTCTGGCCGCGCAGGGCTACGTCGTGGTCTGGACCAACCCGCGCGGGAGCCAGGGCTACGGCGAGGCCTTCACCAAAGCCGTGGTCGGCGACTGGGGCGGGAAGGACAGCCGCGACATCCTGATGGGACTCGATGCGGCCATCGCCAAAGGATTCATCGACCCCGAGCGTGTGGCGGTGACTGGAGGTTCCTACGGAGGGTTCATGACCAACTGGCTGATCACGCACACCAGCCGGTTCCGGTGCGCGATCACCGAGGTATGCGTGAGCAACCTCTACAGTTTCTGGGGGACCAGCGACGTCGGGTCGACGTGGGGCGAGATCGAATGGGGGGCGAATCCCTGGGACGATCCCGACCGGCTGTTGATGCAATCACCGCTGGCGTTTGTGCGGAACGTGACCACCCCGGTGCTCGTGACGGCGAACGAAGAGGATCACCGGTGCCCCATAGAGCAGTCCGAGCAGTTCTACATGGCGCTGCGCAAACTCGGCAAAACGACGGCCTTCTTGCGCTTCACAGAGTCCAGCCACACGATGGCGTCCAACGGCAAACCGAAGCAGCGCCTCGAGCGGATGCGTCGGTTGCTGGCTTGGTTCAACAAGTACTTGCAACCCGCAGCCGAACCGGCGACCGTGCCGGGATCTTGAGTTCCAGTAAGCGTTTGACTGACCTCGTAAATCGTGGTGTACTCTAATGTAGACGTCTGTCTACATTGGGTTGATCTTGAAAGTCCTCGACCTTACTATGCCTCAGCGGGAACTCCGGGTCCGGACCGACCCCTCGCCGGCGGCACTGCACCACATAGCGTTGCTCCGTGCTGCGCACCTGGTCCACCCTGCGGACCGACCGCGCCCGCGCCGCGGCTGCCGAGTGGCTGGAGTTCGTTCATGCTTAGGGAGGATCGCGCAATGACGTCCCGCGGCACGCTGGTCGATCACGAGATTCTCACCGTGGAGCAGGCGGCCGAGTACCTTCAGGTACACAAGATGACCGTGTATCGGTACATCCGTGAGGGGATGTTGCCTGCCGCAAAACTCGGCAAGATGTACCGGCTCTTTCGCCGCGATGTCGAGGCCTTTGTCGCCGCGATGAAGCATCAGCCGGGGGTCGAACCGTCCCGCAAGTAGCGTGGCCAGTCTCGCCGCAGGTTCAACCTTCAGTGCGCTGCGACACGCAAACTTCCGTCGATTTTGGTGGGGCGGGGTCGTGTCGCTGGTCGGTTCGTGGATGCAGATCACCGCGCAGTCGTGGCTTGTCTACGATTTGACGAAGTCGCCCCTGATGCTCGGCACCGTCACCTTTGCCAACACGATCCCGATGATGCTGTTGGCCCTGTTTGGCGGTGCGGTCGCGGATCGGTCGGAGAAGCGGTATTTGCTGATCGGGTCGCAGACGACCTTCATGGTGGCGGCGATCATCCTAGCTGCGCTGGTGCTCACCGGCCACGTGCTCGTCTGGCACATCCTGGCCCTTAGCGCAATGACCGGGATCGCAAGCGCCCTGGATATGCCGGCGCGGCAATCCTTGATCCCGCACCTCGTCCCGCGATCGGACATGATGAACGCCATCGCGCTGAACTCGGCCGGGTTCAACGGCTCACGTATCATCGGGCCGGCGATCGCGGGGCTCGTGATCGAGCACTTGGGCGGACGGACCGGGGCGGGCTGGTGTTTCGCGATCAATGCGGTATCGTACCTCGCGGTGATCGGCGCGCTGACGAAGTTGGATGTCAACTCGCGGCTCGAGATCGCCGACCGCCACAACATGCTGAGCGACGTGCGGGAGGGAGTCGGGTTCGCCTGGCGGCACCCCGCACTGCGGACGTACCTGCTGGCGATGGCGGTCTTTGGTGTGTTTGGGCTGTCCTATTCGGTGCTGATGCCGGTGTTTGCGCGTGATGTGCTGCGTGTCGACGCGGGGGCCTACGGGGGCATGCTGACGGCCAACGGGATCGGCGCCACGATCGGCGCGCTGGCCCTAGCCACCGTCCGCCCGGCGCGCCCGGGCATCGTGATCATCAGCATGATGGCGGCCTGCTCGGTGCTGCTCGGCGCCTTCGCCTCGAGTACGGCGTATGGGCTCTCGCTGGCGCTGATGGTCGGAGTCGGCGGGACGATGGTGGGCTACATGTCGCTGAGCAACACCACGATTCAGTCGATGGTGCCGGATGCGCTGCGCGGCCGCATCATGAGCATCTACATCCTCTCATTTTTCGGGACGGCGCCGATTGGGGGGCTCGTGATGGGCTCGCTCGCACAGGCCCTGGGGGCGCAGGCGGCCGTGTTTGCGGGCGCGGCCGTGTGTGCGCTGTGCGCCATCGTTGTGTGGGCCACAGCCCGCGACGTGTACCGGGCGGCCCCCGTGACCATCGGCTAGCGCCAGCCGTGGCGCTTCAGGTCGACGATCCCGTTCTTGAATCGTACGCCTTCATGCGCGAGCCGGCGGCGCTGCTCCGCGGCCGCACGGCGCAGCGCAATCGTGCCATCACCGCGGATCACGCGCCACCACGGCGCCGCTTCAGCGGTGGGGAGGGAATGGAGGGCCCAACCAACGGTGCGCGCGCCGTTGCGGAGGCCGGCGAGCCGGGCCACGTCGCCATACGTCGTGACCCGCCCGCGCGGGATGCGGCGGACAAGCGCGTAAATCCGCGGGAAGACCGAGTCCCGCGGCGACACCTCAGGAGCCTGAGGGTTTTCCGCTCAGCTTCCGCCAGAGCCAGAGCACCGGATCGTAGTAGCGGTCGACGATGCGCTCTTTGAGCGGGATGATCGCGTTATCCGTGATGTGAATGTCCTCGGGGCAGACTTCCGTGCAGCACTTGGTGATGTTGCAGAAACCGATGCCCGCATCTTGTTTGATCTGTTCGGTGCGGTCCGCCGTGTCGAGCGGGTGCATTTCCAGCGACGCCAGCAGCACGAAGAAGCGGGGACCGGCGAACTTCGGTTTGTTCTCGTCGTGGTCTCTGATGACGTGGCACACGTCCTGGCACAAGAAGCACTCGATGCACTTGCGGAACTCCTGCACCCGGTCGATGTCTTCTTGTAGCATCCGCCGCGTGCCGTCTGCCGCCTTCGGCCCCGGGGTGAACGGCGTCACCTCCTTGGCCTTCTCATAATTCCACGAGACATCGGTGACGAGGTCCCTGATCACCGGGAACGCCTTCATCGGCGTGACGACGACCGGATTGTCCGCCGGCAGGCTCTCCACGGCGGTCATGCAGGTCAAACACGGCTTGCCGTTGACCTCGGCGCTGCAGGAGCCGCATTTGCCGGCTTTGCAGTTCCAGCGCACGGCGAGATCCGGCGCCTGGGTGGCCTGGATGTGGTGCAGCGCGTCGAGGACGACCATGCCTTCAAAGACCGGCACGGTGTAGTCGTGAAATTCGCCCCCGCCGGCATCGCCGCGCCAGACCCGCAGGTTGCGATCGGGGGTCGCCATTACCGCTTCTCCTCCAACAGGGGCGTGAGATCCTTGGACATCTGGGGCACTGGCTCATTCGTCAGCTGGAACTGGCCGTTGACCTTTTTCACGATGACGTTCCGCTTACCCCAGACTGGATCGACGTTGGGAAAGTCCACGCGACTGTGACCGCCGCGCGTCTCCTTGCGCTCCAAGGCCGCCATCGTGACGACTTCGGCCACCGTGAGCATCGAGTAGAGATCGCGGCTGAGATGGTACCCGGGATTGTATGCGGCCGTGCCGGTGACCCGCACCTGCTGCGCGCGGCGCTTGAAGACGGCGATCTCGTCCAGGGCCTTCTTGAGCCCCGCCTCGTCACGATAAATGCCGACGTGCTCCTGCATGCACTCTTGCAGCGCCCGCTGGATGTCATACGGGTTCTCGTTGCCGCTCCGCTCGAACGGGGCGAGGAGCATTCGGGCTGCGTCCTCGGCCTGCGTCAGATCGGCTGTGGGCCGGGTCGCAAGACTCTTCACGTACTGCCCCGCACCCAGACCGGCCCGCCGGCCGAAGACGATCAGATCGGAGAGCGAGTTGCCACCGAGGCGGTTCGCGCCGTGCAGACCTCCCGCGACTTCGCCGGCGGCGAACAGACCGGACAGCGTGGAGGCCGCTGAATCCGCATCCACACGCACGCCGCCCATACTGTAGTGGCAGGTGGGATAGACTTCCATGGGCTCTTTGGTAATGTCGAGGCCCGCCAGGTTCTTGAACTGGTGGTACATGGACGGCAGCCGCTTCTTGATGTCTTCGGCCGAACGCCGCGTGGCGATATCCAGGAAGACGCCTCCATGCGGGCTGCCGCGACCGGCCTTGACCTCGGCGTAGATCGCGCGCGTGACCTCGTCGCGGGGGAGCAACTCGGGCGGCCGGCGGTTGTTCTTCTTATCGGTGCGCCAGCGTTCGGCCTCCTCGATGGTGTCCGCGGTTTCCGCGCGGAAGAACTCCGGAATGTGCTCGAACATGAACCGCTTGCCCTGGGCGTTGCGCAGGATGCCGCCGTCACCGCGGACGCCTTCGGTGACGAGGAGGCCGCGCGCGCTCGGAGGCCAGACCATACCGGTCGGGTGAAACTGCACCATCTCCACATCGATGAGCTCCGCGCCGGCATCCACCGCGAGCGCGATCCCATCGCCCGTGCTCTCCCAGGACATCGACGTGTACTTCCAGACTTTCCCGAACCCGCCGGTGGCCAGCACGACGGCCGGGCACCGGAACACCATTAGGCCGCCGGTGGCGCGCCGATACCCAAACGCGCCGCTGACCCGGGTGCCATCGGTCAGCAGCCGCGTGACGGTGCACTCCATAAAGACGTCCACATTCAGGTAGATGAGTCGATATTGCAGGGTGCGGATCAATTCCAGGCCTGTGCGGTCGCCGACGTGAGCCAGCCGCGCGTAGCGGTGCCCTCCGAAGTCGCGCTGCAGGATCAGACCGTCTTTAGTGCGATCGAATACCGCGCCCCACTCCTCGAGCTCCAGGACCCGATCGGGCGCTTCTCTGGCGAAGATCTCCGCCATGCGCGGGTTGTTAATCAGCTTGCCTCCGCGCATCGTGTCGCGGAAATGCACGGACCAGTTATCCTCGGACCACACCGTGCCGAGCGCGGCCGCAATACCACCCTCGGCCATGACCGTGTGCGCTTTGCCCAGCAACGATTTGCAGATGATGGCGGTGCGCGCCCCCTGGGCGGCCGCCTCAATGGCCGCGCGCAACCCGGCGCCGCCCGCCCCGATGACCACGACGTCGTAGTCGTGTGTTTCGTATGGCCCGGCGGCCATCAGAAGATCCTCAGGTCGGTAATGATTCCCATGGACACCAGGCGAACGTACAGGTCGGCGAGCCCGACGCCGACCAAGCTCACCCAGGCGATGGCGCCGTGTCGCTCGTTCAGCCGCGTGACGACGCGCCACAACCACTGGCGCCGCGGCGAGCGGGAGAACACGTCGACCGCCCCGCCACAGATGTGACGGCACGAGTGGCACGAGAACGTGAACAGGGACAAGAGCGCCGCGTTCGTCAACAGGACGAGGGTCCCGACTCCGAGGCCAAACCCGCTGGGAAAGCGAAACGCTATCAATACATCCCACCAGAGGAACGCGACAACGACGATGGAGAGCCAGAAGAAGTAGCGATGCAGGTTCTGGACGAGCCACGGCGCGCGGGTCTCACCCGTATAGGTTTTGGACCGGTCCGGCACGGCGCAGGCGGGCGGCGCCCAGAAGAACGCTCGATAGTAGGCCTTGCGATAGTAGTAGCAGGTCGCCCGTAACCCACCAGGGATCCACAGGACCAGGAATGCGGGAGACAGCGTCCACCACCGGCCCACGAGCGGCAGCGAGACGTGCGCGCAGGTCGCGGATAGGCAGGGTGAGTAGAAGGGCGAGAGGTAGGGCGCCGCAAAGTAGTGCGCGTTCTGCAGGGCGGCCCACGTCGCGTAGACCGTGAATCCCCCCAACAGCGCGATCGTCGGCAGGATTTCTAGCCACCAGGGGTCGCGCCGCAGCGTCGGCCCGAGCACCACAGAGCCGCGCTGATCACGCAGCCATCGGATCACCATCGTGCTACCCTCCGCCTGGGATCCCGCGCACGCCGGGTTCTGTCATGGCCGCGGCGTCGAGGATTTCTTCCAGTTGCGCTGCCGTGAGCTTGGTGCGCACCAGGGCGACCTCGCGCACGGTTTTGCCTGTACGTGCCGCTTCCTTGGCAATCTCCGCCGCCGCATCGTACCCGATGGCCGGCGCCAGCGCGGTGGCCAGCATCAACCCGCGTTCGACCGACTGGGGTCCGGCCTCCGTCGCCTGCAACCCCGTCACGCACTGTCGTGCGAAATTGCGTGAGACCGCGGCGAGCAGGCGGATCGATGACAGCAGGTTGTGCGCCATCACGGGCATCATGGTGTTGAGCTCGAAGCTGCCCCACTGATTACCCACGCCGACGACGACGTCGTTGCCGATCACCTGGGCGCACGCCTGGAGCACCGATTCGGTGATGACCGGGTTCACCTTGCCGGGCATGATCGACGAGCCCGGCTGCACGGCGGGCAGCGCCAGTTCCCCCAGACCCGCGCGCGGGCCCGAACCCATCCAGCGAATGTCGTTGGCAATCTTCGTGAGCCCGGTCGCATACGCGCGCAACACGCCGGAGGCAAACGTCGCGGCATCGAGACACGCCTGCGCCTGGAAGTGGGCCTTCGTTTCGTGGAGCGGAATGCCGGTGAGCGCGGTCAGCCGGGCGCAGACACGGGCGGCGAACTCGGGGTGGGCGTTGATCCCCGAGCCCACCGCGGTGCCGCCCAGCGCGACCTCGCTGAGCTCGGTTTCGGCATACCCCAGCCGCCGCCGTGCACCGGCCGTCTGATCCGCGTAGCCCTCGAACTCCTGACCCAGACGCACCGGTGTGGCATCCATCAGATGGGTCCGACCGGTCTTGATGATCCCGTGGAACGCTTTGGCCTTGTCGCGTAGCGCGCCTTCGAGCTCATCAATCGCCGGCCGCAGCTCCTCGCGCACCACGAGCAACGCCGCCAGGTGGATGGCCGTCGGGATGACATCGTTGCTGGACTGGCAGATGTTGACGTGATCGTTGGGGTGGACCGTCTTGGCGCCGCGGGCCGCCCCCAACAGCTCAGCGGCGCGGTTGGCGATCACCTCATTGGCGTTCATGTTCGTCGATGTGCCCGATCCTGTTTGGTAGATATCGAGCGGGAACTCGACATCGAACGTTCCGTCCGCGACTTCCTGGGCCGCGCGGATGACAGCGTCGGCGATCTTCCGATCGAGCAGCCCGAGATCGGCGTTGACCTCGGCGGCCGCCCGCTTGATCAATCCCAAGGCCCTGATGAACTCGCGTGGAAATCTGAGACCGCTGATGGGGAAGTTTTGAACCGCCCGCGCCGTCTGCGCGCCGTAAAACGCCTCGGCGGGAACCTCCATCGGGCCCAGCGAATCGCGCTCGCTGCGCGTCTTGGCATCTGGCGTCATAGGGGTCTCGATGGTGTGGGCAAAGCCCTCACAAGATCAACATACGCTGGGGGGTGGAT
Source organism: bacterium (assembly GCA_041497675.1). Taxonomy (GTDB): domain Bacteria; phylum Sysuimicrobiota; class Sysuimicrobiia; order Sysuimicrobiales; family Humicultoraceae; genus JBGPNN01. Next base: position 8,827 of record JBGQGY010000027.1, read on the forward strand.
TCGGTACCCGCGCACGGCGTTCCTGTTGCTGCCCCCCAGGCTTTACGCTAGAGTTGAATAGGATTTCCCGCAACACGCACCTAACCCGCGCCACGCGCGCCAACAGTCACGAGGACGGTGACAGATGCTCCAGTTGGAGACGTTGAAACCCCCGACACAAGGGCAAAAGATCGACATCAAGGACGGCCGGCTCGTCGTGCCCAATCAGCCGATTATTCCGTTCATTGAGGGCGACGGCACCGGCCCGGATATCTGGCGGGCCAGCCAGCGCATCTTCGATGCCGCGGTGACCAAGGCGTACGGCGCTACCCGGAAGATCGTCTGGTTCGAGGTCTTCGCCGGGGAGAAGTCGTTCAACGCGTTCAAGTCCTGGCTACCCGACGATACCCTACGGGCGTTCCAACACTACATTGTCGGCATCAAAGGGCCGCTGACGACGCCCATCGGCGGCGGGTTCCGCAGCCTCAACGTGACGCTCAGACAGCTGTTGGATCTCTACACGTGCATCCGGCCGATACGCTACTTCGAGAACGTGCCGAGTCCCGTCAAGCGCCCAGAGATGGTCGATATGGTGATCTTTCGCGAAAACTCCGAGGACATCTATCTGGGTTTCGAGTGGCCTTCGGGCTCGGCCGAAGCCAACAAGCTGATCGACTTCGTGAAGAATGAGTTCAAGTGGAAGATCCGCGAAGGCTCAGCCGTTGGGCTGAAGCCGATGAGCCCATTTGGCACGAAGCGGCTGGTGCGCAAGGCGATCCAGTATGCCATCGACCACAAGCGCAAGAGCGTCACCTTCGTCCACAAGGGCAACATCATGAAGTACACGGAAGGTGCCTTTGCGACTTGGGGGTATGAACTGGGTCGGGAAGAGTTCGGTGACCGGACGATCTCCTGGCAGGACGTGGCGGAGAAGCACGGCGGCAAGACGCCGGCAGGAAAGATCCTTCTTCAAGATTACATCGCCGACGTGACCTTCCAGCACGTGCTCACGCGGCCGCAGGACTTCTCAGTCATCGCCACCGGCAACCTCAACGGCGACTATCTCTCCGACGCGATCGCGGCGCAGGTGGGCGGTATCGGCATGGCGCCCGGCGCCAACATGAGCGACTTTCACGCGATCTTTGAGGCCACGCACGGCACGGCGCCCAAGTACGCCAATCAGGACAAGGTGAACCCCGGGTCGCTCACACTGTCGGGCGTCATGATGCTCGAGTACATGGGCTGGCAGGAAGCCGCGGACAAGATCGTCAAGGGGATGGAGAAGACCTTCCAGCAGAAGATCGTGACCTACGATTTGGCGCGGTTGATGCCGGGGGCGAAAGAGGTCAAGACCAGCGAATTCGCCACGGCCGTCATCGACAACTTGCCCTAGGAAACATGCCGTAGGATTGGGGAGGCCGTTCGTGCCGAAACGAGCCAAAGTCTCGATTGTGGGCGCGGGGACCGTCGGGACCACCGCGGCCCACTGGATCGCCAGCCGGGAACTCGCCGACGTCGTCCTGGTCGACATCATCGAGGGGCTCCCGCAGGGGAAGGCCCTCGACATCACGCAGGCGGGCCCGATCGCCGGCTTCGACGTGAAGGTGACCGGCAGCAACGATTACGCCGCCACGGCTGGGGCGGACGTCGTCGTCATCACCGCCGGCATCGCCCGTAAGCCCGGCATGACGCGCGAGCAGTTGATCGACACGAATGCGGGCATCATGCGCAGCGTCGTCGGGCCGGTCGTGCAGCACTCGCCCGGCGCCACGCTCGTCGTCGTGACCAACCCGCTCGACGCGATGACGTATCTGACGGTCAAGGCCGCGGGGCTGCCGCGCGCGCGCGTGATCGGCGAATCCGGCGCCCTCGACTCGACGCGGTTCCGCACGTTCCTGGCGATGGAGCTGGGTGTGTCGGTGAATGACGTCCACGCGCTCGTCGTCGGCGCGCACACGGACAAGGACATGGTCCCGCTGCCGCGCTATGCGACGGTGCGCGGCATTCCTGTCTCACACTTTCTCTCTCCCCAGCAAATCGACGCGGTCGTCGCGCGCACGCGGCGTGGTGGCGCCGAGATCACCGAACTGATGAAGGCCAGCGCGTTTACAGCGCCCGGGGCGTCGATCTGCGAGATGGTCGAGGCGATCCTTCGCGATCAGAAGCGCGTCATCCCGTGCTGCGTCTACCTCGACGGAGAGTACGGCGAGCGTGACGTCTGCGTGGGCGTGCCGGTCGTGCTCGGCGCAGGCGGGATGGAGAGAATCATCGAACTGCCGCTGGACGCAGCAGAGAACGCCGCATTCAAGGCGTCCGTTGGGGCGATCCGGGAGATGCTCGGGGCCATGAAGGCCTGACCGGTGCACGTCGAGCCGGTTACACTCGATGGGACCCACGTACGGTTGGAGCCGCTCTCGCTCGCTCATGACACCGACCTCGCCAAGGTCGGCCTGGATGAGGATCTGGTCGGTCTGACCCAGGCGTACGCGCCCACACCCGAAGGGTTGCGAACCTATATTCAGACCGCCCTCACCTGGCAGGCCAACGGTACGGCAGTACCGTTTGCCGTGATTAGTAAGGCGGCCGGACGCGCCATCGGCAGCACCCGCTATGCGAACATCGACAAAGCGAACCGCCGCCTGGAGATCGGCTGGACCTGGTACGGCCGCGCCTTTCAGCGGACGGCGGTGAACACCGAGACCAAATATCTCCTCTTACAGCACGCGTTTGAGACGCTCGGCTGCATCCGCGTCGAGTTCAAGACCGACGTCTTGAACGAGCGATCGCGGCGGGCGCTGCTACGGATCGGGGCGAAGGAGGAGGGAGTCTTTCGCCGCCACATGATCCTGGCCGACGGCCGAGTCCGCGATACCGTGTACTTCAGCATCATCGATAGCGAATGGCCCGGAGTGAAAGCGCAATTGGCTCAGAAGCTGGGACGTTCGCCATGAGATTGGCATGCTACCATGCTGAGGGACGATAGGTCGTCGCGCTAATCCAACCGAGGGTGATCGATGAAACTGCACGAGTATCAGGCCAAAGAGATCTTCGCGTCGTACGGCATCCCCATCCAGAAGGGGACCGTCATCGACCGGCCCGAGCAGATCGATGAGGTCGTCCTCAAGTATCCGGTCGTCCTCAAGGCGCAGGTGCTCGTCGGCGGTCGGGGTAAAGCCGGGGGGATCAAGCTTGCCAACGACGCCACCGAAGCGCGCGAGAAGGCGCGGGCGATCCTCGGGATGGACATCAAGGGCGAGAGAGTGCGCCGGCTGCTGGTCGCCGAGGCCGCCAACATCGGCGCCGAGTACTACCTGGCGTTTACGGTCGACCGTGGCGCGGGGCGACTTGTGGTGATCGGCTCGGCGGCCGGTGGGATCGACATCGAAGACGTCGCCCGCACGACGCCCGAGAAGATCGCCAAGATGCACATCGATCCGTTCATGGGATTCGAGCCGTATCATGCCCGCGAGTTGGGCCGAAAGCTCGGATTTGAGGGCAAGCTCCTGCTGCAGTTTGCGACGATCGCGTTCAACCTTTCGCGCATTTGCAGCGAGATGGACGCCGAACTCGCGGAAATCAACCCGCTGGCGGTCGCCGATGGCGCGCTGCTGGCGGTCGACGCGAAACTCATCATCGATGACAATGCGACGTACCGCCATGACCGCCTGCCGAAGAACGAAGAGCTGACCGAGCTCGAGCAGATGGCGAAGAGTCAGGATCTTTCGTACGTGGAGCTCGACGGGAATGTGGCCATCATCGGCAACGGCGCGGGATTGGTCATGTCCACCCTCGATATGATCGCGCATTTCGGGGGGCAGCCGGCCAACTTCCTCGACGTCGGCGGTGGCGCGACGACCGAGAACATGGCACACGCCATGAACATCGTCCTCCGGAAGCCCGGCGTGCGCGGGCTGTTCATCAATATCTTTGGCGGGATCACCCGCTGCGACGACATCGCCCGCGCCATCGCGGCGCAGCCGCCAAAGGTCCCGATGGTCGTTCGCCTGACCGGGACGAATGAGACCGAGGGCCGGGCGATCCTCGAAGCGGCGAAGATCCACGCCTTCACCGATCCGGAGGCGGCGGCCAGGGAAGTCGTGAAACTTGTTGGGGTTGCCTGATGGCCATCTTGATCGACGAACGGACGCGCGTCGTGGTGCAGGGGATCACCGGCTACCAGGGCGAGTTCCACGCGCGCCGTATGCTGGAGTTTGGGACCAAAGTCGTCGCCGGCACCACGCCCGGCAAGGGTGGGCAGAAGGTCGGCGATGTCCCGGTGTTCGACACGGTCGCCGAGGCTGTCGCCCAAACCGGCGCCACCGCGTCGTGCATCTTTGTGCCGGCTCGGGGAACGAAGGACGCGGCGCTCGAGGCCATCGCCTCGCGTCTTGATCCTATCGTGATCATCAGCGAGCACGTCCCGGTCCACGACGCGATCGAAGTCGTCGCGGCTGCGCGCGCCGCCGGGGTGCGGGTCGTGGGCCCGAACGGACCCGGCCTGACCTCACCCGGACGCTGCAAGATCGGCATCATGCCCAATCATCTGTTCAAGCAGGGCGGCATCGGGTTCGTCTCTCGCAGCGGCACGCTCACCTACGAGATCGTTGCGGGTCTCACCAACGCGGGGATGGGGCAGAGCACGGCGCTGGGCCTGGGCGGCGACCCCGTCGTCGGTCTCTCGTTCACCGAGGCGATCAGGCTCTTCAATGACGATCCGGAGACAACCGCGATCGTGCTCGTCGGCGAGATCGGGGGGAGCGCGGAAGAAGAGGCCGCGCGCTTCATCAAGGCCTCCGTGCGGAAACCGGTCGCCGGATACATCGCGGGACGCACCGCCCCGCCGGGCAAGCGCATGGGTCACGCGGGCGCCGTCATCTCAGGGACGGAGGGCACAGCGCAGGCGAAGATCGCCGCGCTCGAGGCCGCAGGCGTGCACATGGTCGAGTTGCCGGGGCGTGTGCCGGATGTGTTGAAGGCCGCGCTCCGAGTCTAGCATCCCGTTTGTCGGGAGAGACACGTCGCCGTGTCGTCGGCCTGGCTGGAATGGGTGAACGCCCTCCTGCGCTGGATCCATGTGGTCGCGGGCATCATGTGGATCGGCGACTCGCTGCTCTTCATGTGGATCGACAGCCATCTGCATCCCGATCCCCAGTCGCGTAAGGACGTCAACGGCGTCACCTGGCTGCTCCACGGCGGGGGGTACTACCAGCTCGAAAAACGACTGCTGATTCCGGGGCGTCTGCCACCGTCCCTTCGATGGTTCTGGCTCGAGGCCACCACAACGTGGCTGTCCGGCTTCCTGCTCCTGATTGTCGTGTACTATGTGAGCGCCTCGGTCCTCATGGTGGATCGCGACGCCGCGCTGACTCCCGAACAGGCGGTCGCCGCGGGCGTGGGAATGCTGCTGGCCGGATGGTTCGTCTACGACGGCCTCTGGCGGTCGCTGGCCCGGCGCCCGGCATTGGCGGCGGGCGCGTCCCTTGCGCTCCTGGTCGCGATAAACTACGCGGCCACCCATGTGATGAGTGCCCGCGCGGCGTTTCTACATGTGGGGGCCATGGCCGGCACGATCATGGCGGCCAACGTGTGGGTCCACATCATCCTGCCGCAGCGGCAGATGGTGCGCGCGGCGCGTGAAGGCCGCGAGGTCGACTACTCGCCTGGCCGGCACGCGAAAACTCGGTCGACGCACAACACCTATCTGACGTTCCCTGCCATCTTCTTGATGATCAGCAACCACTTCCCGAGGATCTACGGCGGTCCGCAGCGGTGGCTCGTGCTGACGTTGATCTGCCTCCTTGGGGCAGGCGTGCGCCACCTGATGCTCGTCGGCGACAAGCCGCGCACGGGGTATAATGAGACGCTAGGTCAGTGAGGAGGGGTGCCATGTTGCGCGGGTTCCTGACGCGGTGGCTGTTCAACGGCCTTGCCATTTGGGTCACCACGCTCCTCCCGATCGGCATTAGCGCCCCGGATACTCGGACGATCATCTGGGCCGCACTGGTGCTGGGTCTTGTCAATGCGTCGATCCGATGGCTGTTTATCATCCTCACCCTGCCGCTCAGCATCCTGACGCTCGGACTCTTCACCCTGGTCGTCAACGCGCTGATGCTGTATATCGTCAGCGCAGTGGTTCCAGGATTCCAGCTCGCCAACTTCTGGTCTGCCTTTGTGGGAGCGCTGATCATTGCCATCGTCAGCACGGGCCTCAGCCATCTCCTCGGACGGTAGCCGGTCCGCGCGCGTGCAGCGCCCGCGGGCTGGCGTCCACACGCGCCGGCGCGGCCCTCGCCACCAGCCTGGCCGCGGGGTGCAGTTTGTCATCATCACGGGTCTGTCGGGTGCGGGCAAATCCAACGCCATGAAAGTGTTCGAGGACCTGGGCTTCTTTTGTGTCGATAATCTGCCGCCGGCCCTGCTTCCGAAGTTTGCCGATGTCGTGCTGCACTCGGGCGGCAAGGTCCGCCGCGTGGCGCTTGTCATCGACATCCGTGGCGGCGAGTTCTTCGACGAGCTCTTCGTCGCCTTGCAGCAACTCACGCGTCTGGGGCTGCGGTACGACATCCTGTTTCTCGACGCCGGCGACGACGTGCTCGTCCGCCGCTTCAAAGAGACCCGCCGCAAACACCCGCTCGCGAAGACCGGTCGCGTGCTGGACGGGATTCGCGCCGAGCGCCGGCGCCTCGAAGTCGTGAAGGGGCGAGCGGACAAGATCGTCGACACCTCGACGCTGACGGTCAAGGAACTCCGCGACGAGATCGTCTCGACGTACCTGCGGGACCGCAGGCCGGCGCGGCAGCTCGAGGTGAGCGTTATCTCCTTTGGATACAAGTACGGTATTCCGATCGATGCGGATCTCATCTTGGATGTCCGGTTCCTCCCTAACCCGCACTACCAGGCGGCGCTCCGCCCGCTGCCCGGACATCACCAACGGGTCCGGCGGTTCGTGCTCGATCAACCCGAGACGCGTGAGTTCCTCCAGCGAATGTACAATTTCATTGACTACCTGCTGCCCCAGTTCGTTGCGGAAGGGAAGACACACCTGACCGTCGGCCTCGGCTGCACAGGTGGCCGCCACCGGTCGGTCGTGCTCGCCGATGACCTCGCGCGTCATCTGCGCGCCAGCCGGTGTCGCGTGCACGTGCGGCACCGCGACGTCCGCAAGGATCTGGCGCTGGCTGAGGCGGCGGAATGAGCAAGCGTTGGGGGCGCTGGCGCCGATGGTTGGCCCCGGGAATCGGGATCAAGCGATGGGGGGCGATGATCGCCGCAGGCGTGTTGGTGTTCGGGGCCGGCTTCGCCTTGCTGATCAACGAACGTTTTCTCACGCAGTTCGAGGCGGCGATCTTCCGGCTGGCCCAGTCGCTGGGACGTGTGACCGGTTACGAGGCCTCGCCCATGGCCCTGGGTGTCCTTGGGGTGACCCTCGGCGTCCTGGCCACGTTCTTCGGCGTCCGCGGGATGCTGCGCTCCATCGACCGCGTGTTGTTTCCCTCGGGGAGCCCGACGCTGGTCGACTTCCTCCGCCAAGAGCGCCGGCGCCGCCGCGGCGTGAACATCGCCGTCCTGGGCGGCGGGACGGGGCTCGCGACACTGTTACGCGGTCTGAAGCAGTACTCGTCGAACCTGACGGCCGTGGTGACGGTGTTCGACGACGGCGGATCGTCCGGGCGACTGCGGCGCGAGCTCGGTATCCTGCCGCCCGGTGATATCCGCCATTGTCTGGTGGCGTTGGCCGAGGCCGAGCCCCTGATGACCAAACTGTTCGAATATCGGTTCCGCGGCGGCGCTCTCGACGGCCACGCCTTCGGGAACCTGTTCATCGCCAGCCTGGCCGGGGTCACCGGGGATCTCGAACTCGCGGTCAAGGAGACGAGCAAGATCCTCAAGATCCGCGGTCGAGTGCTGCCCACCACTGCGCACGACGTCGTTCTGGCCGCCGAACTCGACGACGGACGCATCATCGAAGGTGAGTCCAAGATCACCGGCGCCCGGGGCCGCATCACCCGCGTCTCGCTCCGCCCCGCCGATCCGACGCCGCTGCCCGACGCGCTCGAGGCCATTGCGGACGCCGATGTCATCGTCCTCGGCCCGGGGAGCCTCTACACCAGCCTGATCCCCAATCTGCTCGTCCCCCGTGTCGCCGACGCGCTGCGCGAGTCCGATGCGCCGTGTGTCTACATCTGCAACATCATGACGCAGCCGGGCGAGACCGATGGGTACACCGCCGCCGATCACGTCCGCGCCATCCACGCGCATACGGGGACGGGGATGTTCTCACACGTGATCGTCAACACACAGATGCCGCAGAGCCGCGCGTTACGGGATCGCTACGCCGGGCAGGGCAGCCGCCCGGTCGAGCCCGCGATCGGTGAGTTGGAAGCCATGGGGCTTGTGGCGGTTGGGTTGCCGCTCATGAGCGAAGAGGAGCTTCTGCGACATGATCCGGTCCGGCTGGCCGCGGGGGTGCTGCACGTGATGGATCTCGCCCACGTCCGGCCGAGGCGCGGTCGCCGCCTCGCCGCGCTCGCCCAGGCGCGACGATAAACCCGCGCGACGATGCACTCGCGATAGGATTCTCGACGCCCCACGACGAACCCGACGCCTCAGGTCCATACGGGTCCCGGAACGTCGAACCTTTGTTGTCGTCGCGCGTTCGGCGCTGAACACAGCCGCGTGAACGCGGGGGCGCAACCGGTGGCCCGCGCGTGTGTGACGGGTGACGAGAATGCTGCTGGTTGACTGGCTGTACGTGGGCGTGTTCGCGATCGTGGGGCTGCTGATGGCCGCGTTGCCGCTGGCGATCGTGTGGGCCCTGGCGCCGCGCTTGGCGCTTCCCCAGAAGCGCATGACATATGAATCTGGCGTCGTGCCCTTCGGTCAGGCCTGGGCGCAGTTCAATGTGCGCTACTATCTGTTCGGTCTGATCTTCGTGATCTTTGACGTCGAGGTCATCTACCTGTATCCCTGGGCCATCGTCTTCCGCCAGCTGGGCAAGTTTGCGTTCGTGGAAATGCTGATCTTTCTGGTCATCCTGATGATCGGCTTGGCCTACGCGTGGCGGAAAGGCGCGCTCGAATGGGCGTAGCATCGGGTCCGGGACGCCGGAGGACCTCAGGGTGGAGGTAAGCTGGCCGCTCGAGATCGCGAGGGCCGTCGGGCTGGCGGTCGTGATGTTCACCTTCATCGCGGTTGTCGCCGCGATGCTCGGGGTGCTGCTCGAACGCAAGATCGGCGGATGGATTCAATCCCGGTTGGGACCCAAACACGTCGGGCGCCAGGGTCTGCTGCAGACGGTGGCGGACACCATCAAGTTGCTGCAGAAGGAACATATCACCCCGCACGCCGCCGACGGGCTGATCTTCAACACCGCGCCGTTGATCGTCGCCGTCGCCGGCCTCCTCGACTGGATCGTCATTCCGTTCGGCGTCGTGCACATCGGTGGGACCACGGTGCCGCTGGTGGTCCGGGACCTCAATATCGGCGTGCTCTTCTTCGCGGCCATGGCGTCCCTGACCGTGGTCGGGATCCTGGCCGGCGGGTTCGCCTCGAACAACAAGTATTCGTTGCTCGGCGGTCTGCGGTCGGCCTCGCAGATGATCAGCTACGAGTTGCCGCTCGCCACGGCACTCATTGCGGTGGCGATGCAGGCGGGCACGCTTTCGACCGTCGGGATCGTGAAAGCGCAAGAAGGCTGGTTTGGGTCGTTTGCGTTCTCACAGTTTCCGGCATTTGTCATCTTTCTGATCGCGGCGACCGCGGAAGTCAATCGCGTACCCTTCGATTTGCCGGAGGCTGAATCGGAACTGGTGGCGGGCTACTTCTCCGAATATACCGGGATGCGCTTCGCCCTGTTCCAGTTGGGCGAGTATGCCGAGATGTTCGCGATGGCGGCGCTGGCCACCACGCTGTTCCTGGGCGGGTGGAAGGGGCCGCTGCTGCCCCCGCTGATCTGGTTCATGATCAAGATGTACGCGGTGGTGTTCTTCCTGATGTGGACCCGCTGGACGTTCCCGCGGCTGCGGCTGGACCAGCTGTTGAACCTCTCGTGGAAGGTACTGCTGCCGGCAGGACTCGTCTGGATTCTCCTGACCGGGTTCGCGATCACGTTTCTGGCCAAGTAACCCATGGGCGAATTGGCGGTCTTTGTCATTCTCTCGGCGATCACGCTGGCGTCGGCCGTCGTGGTCGTGAATTCGGGCAACGTCGTGCGCGCGGCCCTGGCGCTTGTGCCCACGTTTCTCGGCGTGACCGGGTTCTATATCATGCTGCAGGCAGAGTTCGTGGCGGGCATCCAGGTGCTGATCTACGCCGGCGCGATCACGGTGCTGATTCTCTTCGTGATCATGCTGACCGAAGGGGGCACCGGGCAGCGCGTCCGCCAGCGCAACGAGCAGGTGCCGCTGGGGCTGCTGACGTCGGCGGCGCTGGCGGCGATCCTCATCTCGGTGCTGGCGCGCACCGAGTGGCCGAAGTCGACCGCAACGCTGCCGCAGTACACCGCGAGCGCGATTGGCACCACGTTTCTCACCGACGCGGTGCTCCCGTTCGAGGTGACCAGCTTGGTGCTGCTCGTTTCGCTGATGGGCGCGATTATCATCGCGCGGCGCGAGAAGTAGAGACGGGGAGGGGCGGGCGCGTGCAGGTCGGTCTCACGCACTACCTGGTGGTCAGCGCGCTGCTGTTCTGCTTGGGCCTTTACGCGATGCTCACCCGCCGGAACGCCGTAGCGATCCTGATGGGCGTCGAGTTGATGCTCAACGCGGCCAACGTCAACCTGGTGGCGTTCAACAAGTTCGTCGCACCGGCGGCGGTGTCGGGGCAGGTATTCGCCCTAGTGGTGATCACTCTGGCCGCGTGCGAGGCGGGGGTAGGCCTGGCGCTCGTGATGGCCGCCTATCGCAACCTCGAGACGATTCACGTCGATGAGATCAATGTGATGAAGTGGTAGGCTGATGCTCAACCTGGCGTGGCTGATCCCGCTGTTCCCGCTTGCGGCCTTCGTGCTGATCATCTGGCGCGGCCGCCGGCTTCCCGGTGAGGGCGCTTACATCGCGGTGGCCGGCATGGCCCTGGCCGCGGCGATGTCCATCGGGATCTTGTTCAACATGCTCGGCCACCCCCAGCCGGTCGACATGAACGTGAAATGGATGATGTTGGGCACGGTGCCGCTGGAGCTCGGGATCAGGGTCGACCAGTTGACCACGATCATGTTGCTCGTGGTAACAGTTGTTGGGTCGATGATCTTTACGTACTCGATCGGGTACATGCACGGTGATCCGCGCTATCCTCGGTTCTTCGCCTATTTGTCATTGTTTGGCTTTTCGATGCTCGTGCTGGTGCTGGCGAACAATCTCCTGCTGCTCTACGCGGGGTGGGAGCTTGTCGGGCTGTGCTCGTACCTGCTGATCGGTTTCTATTTCGAGAAGCCGTCGGCGGCGCGGGCGTCGATGAAGGCGTTCTTGACCACGCGCGTCGGCGACTTCTTCATGTTTCTGGGGATCTTGCTGATCTTCTTCCACCTGGGGACGTTTCGGTTCGAAGAGATCTTCACCAAAGTGCATGAAGGGGCGCTCAAGGACTTGACCGTGGGTGGGTGGCCGCTCCTCACCGTGGCCGCGGTGCTGCTTTTTGGCGGCGCCGTGGGCAAATCGGCGCAGGTGCCGCTTCATACCTGGCTGCCGGACGCGATGGAGGGCCCGACACCCGTTTCAGCCCTGATCCACGCCGCGACCATGGTGGCCGCGGGCGTGTATCTGGTCGCGCGTACCTACACGCTGTTTTTCGCGTCGACGGGCCAGGAAGCGCTGCACGTGGTCGCCTGGATCGGGGGCATCACGGCGCTGATGGCTGCGACCATCGGGGTCGTCCAAAACGACATCAAACGCGTGCTGGCCTATTCGACCATCAGCCAACTCGGGCTGATGATGATGGGTTTGGGCGTGCTGGGGTATACGGCGGGCATGTTCCACTTGATGACGCATGCCTTCTTCAAGGCGCTGTTGTTCCTGGGCGCGGGTAGTGTCATCCATGCCATGCACACGAACGACATCAAGGACATGGGCGGTCTGGCCAAGGTCATGCCGTCGACGTACTGGACCTTCCTGATCGGCACGCTCGCACTGGCCGGCGTGTTCCCGTTTGCCGGCTTCTGGAGCAAGGACGAAATCCTGTTGGAGGCGTTCCACCACAACACGGCGCTTTTTGCGATGGGCGCGCTCACCTCGTTTCTGACGGCGTTCTACATGTTCCGCGTCATCTTCTACACGTTCACGGGGACGCTGCGCAGCCATTCCGCGCATCCGCATGAGAGTCCAAACGTCATGACCCGGCCGCTGTGGGTGCTGGCAATCTTCTCGGTGTTCATCGGCCTGGTCGGGGCGCCGTTCCTGGGGAACCCGTTCCACAAGTTCATCCACTTCGAAGGCATCGAGGCGATTCCGTTCGACGTGACGCTGGCACTCGCGTCACTCGCGATTGCGGGGGCCGGGATCCTTTCCGCGGCGGCCGTGTACTACTGGAAGGTCATCCCGTCTGCGTCGCTGCGCCGGGCCGTGGGGCCGCTGCACGCCCTGGTCGTCAACAAGTACTACTTCGACGAAGTGTACCAGGCCGTGTTTGTGCGCGGGACGCTGTGGATCGGCCAAGCGCTGCGCGCGTTCGACGTCTACGTCATCGACATGCTGGTGAACATGGTGGGGCTCGGCGGTATCGGGCTGGCAAACCTCTACGGGTGGTTTGACACTCACATCGTAGATGGCATGGTGAACTTGACGGCCTACGTGGTGGGCGCCGCGGGCGGGCGGCTGCGGTACTGGCAGACCGGACGCGCACAGAACTACCTGCTCGTGATCGCGCTCGGCGTGATCATTTTAGTCGCGGCCGGGCTGCTCCGGTGACCACGCTTGTCCCGAGGCCGGTTGAGCACATCTCGTGTTGTTATATGAGGAGGACATTGGGCTGATGGAGAGCCACCTGCTGACGATCACCGTGTTCCTCCCGCTGCTTGGCGGGCTGGTCGTCTTGCTGATTCCCAAGCAACACGAAGCCACGATGAAGCAGGTGGCCCTGATTGCCGCAGTGCTGGCGTTTCTGGCGTCGCTGTGGCTGTTGGGTGTCTTCGAGATCGGCAAGGCCGGGATGCAACTCCAGGAGCGGTTCCTGTGGGTTCCCGGTATCGGCGCGAACTACCACCTGGGGATCGACGGACTCAGCCTCCCCCTGATCATCCTCACGACGCTACTCTCTCTGCTCTCCATCGTGTACTCCTGGCGCATCGACATGCGTCTCAAAGAGTATCTGTTCCTCTTCCTGCTGCTGGAGACCGGTATGCTGGGCGTGTTCGTCGCGCTCGACTTCTTCCTGTTCTACGTGTTCTGGGAAATCACGCTGGTGCCTATGTACTTCTTGATCGGCATCTGGGGCGGGCCGCGCCGCGAGTACGCGGCCATCAAGTTCTTCCTCTACACGCTGGTCGGCTCGCTCGCCATGCTGCTGGCCATCCTGCTGCTGTACTTCAACGCCGACCCGCACACGTTTGGCATTCTCGAGTTGATCAAGCAGCAGCCGCTGGCCAAGGCGCCGGTTCTGGCGGGCCTGGCGTTCTGGGGATTCTTCCTCTCGTTCGCCATCAAAGTGCCGATGTGGCCGTTCCATACCTGGCTGCCCGATGCCCACGTCGAGGCGCCGACGGCCGGCAGCGTGATCCTGGCGGGTGTCCTGCTGAAACTCGGGACCTACGGCTTCATCCGGGTTAGCCTCCCGATGCTGCCCGAGGCGTTCAAGGAGTTCGCACCGATCGTCGCCATCCTCGCGCTTATCGGCATCGTCTACGGCGCGCTGGTGGCCATGGCGCAACCCGACTTGAAGAAGCTCGTCGCGTACTCGAGCGTGAACCACATGGGCTACGTCATGCTGGGCATCTCGGCCGCGGCCGCCGCCGTTGGGGTGCCCGAAAAGGCCCACGCGGCGACCATCGCCCTCAACGGGGCTGTGTTTGAGATGATCGCGCACGGCGTAATTACCGGCGCGTTATTCTTGATCGTCGGCGTGATCTATGACTACCGGGCGCACACCCGCGGCGTCAACGACTTCGGCGGTCTGGGCGCGCGGCTCCCCGTCTATACCGGCGTGACCATGGTCGCGATGCTGGCGTCGTTGGGTCTGCCGGGGTTGATGGGATTCGTCGCTGAGTTCCTGATCTTTGTCGGATCGTTCGGCATCTTTCCGCTCCTGACGACGGCGGCCGTGACGGGCGTGATCTTCTCTGCCGCGATGTTTCTCTGGACCATCCAGCGCATCTTCTTGGGCCCGCTGAATCCCAAGTGGGCCGATCTGGCCGACATCGATCGGCGGGAGGTGCTGGCGCTGGCCCCGCTGGCCGCGCTCATGCTGCTCTTCGGGGTGTATCCGAAGCCGCTGCTGGACATGATCAATGCCGCGATGACGACGTTGATGACCGTCGTCAAGTAGAGTCGGGTCGATGCGGATCCCTGTCGAAGAACTGGCCCTGCTGGCCCCGGAGTACTGGCTCGCCGCCCTCGGGGTCCTGCTGGTCCTCCTGGATCTCTTCACAGCGGATGACCAGAAAGTGATCGTCGGGTGGGCGGCCATCGCGGGTCTGGCGCTGAGTCTGATCCCGATCCTCGGGATGTTCGGCGCTCCCGGCCGGACCGTCTTTTTCAATACGTACGCCGTCGACGGGTTTGCGGTCTTCTTCAAGATCATCATCGTCGTCTCGACGATCCTGGTGATCCTCGCGGCCATGGACTACTTCCGCGGGCAGACCCGGTTCGAGGGCGAAGTGTACATTTTGATGACCTTTGCCGCGCTGGGGCTGTTCTTGATGGCGGGCAGCGCCGATTTGATCCTGCTGGCGCTGTCGATCGAGTTCGTGAGCCTGGCGTCGTACGTCATGGCCGGGTACTTCAAGATGAACGCCAAGAGCAACGAGGCCGGTATCAAGTACTTTCTCTTCGGCGCCGGCGCGTCGGCCCTGATGATCTATGGGTTTTCCATCCTCTACGGCCTGACCGGTGAGACCGGCCTCTACGCGATCGCCGAAAAGGTGAAGTCGAGCCCGCAGCCCGCGCTCATCGTTGCGATCGGTTTGGCGCTGGCCGGGTTTGGCTTCAAGATCTCGATGGTCCCGTTCCACCAGTGGACGCCGGACGTCTATGAGGGCGCGCCGACACCGATCGCGGCGTACCTGTCGGTGGCGTCGAAGGCCGCCGGGATCGCGGCGCTCGTGCGTCTGCTGCTGGTGTCGGTCGCGCCGAGCGCGGTGGATTGGGTCACGCTCATCGCGGGGCTGTCGGCGCTCAGCATGACCGTCGGCAACCTCATGGCCCTGCCGCAACGCAACATCAAGCGCATGCTGGCCTATTCGAGCATCTCGCATGCCGGCTTTCTCTTGATGGGTGTCGCCGCGTATAAGGGGACCTTCGGGGCGCCGGGCTTGCTGATCTACATCCTCGCCTACACCTTTACGAATCTCGGCGCGTTTTTCGTTGCGACCCAAGTCGAGGAACGACTGCGGTCCGAAAGCATTTCCGACTATGCCGGGCTGGCCCAGCGCTCACCGATGCTGGCGTTCCTGATGGCGTTGTTCATGTTGTCCCTGACCGGCATCCCGCCGACCGCGGGGTTCTTTGGAAAGTTCTACATCTTTGGGGCCGCTATCAACAACGGTCTCCTGTGGTTGGCGATCGTCGGGATCGTGAACAGCACCATCTCGCTCTACTACTACGTGGCGGTGATTCGCGCCATGTACCTCCTGCCGCCCGCCTCTTCAGAACGCATCGCCGAAACGCCCGCGCTCGGCGTCGCCCTTGCTATCACCGGGGTGGCCACGCTGGTCATGGGCATCTTCCCCCAACCATTCATCGACCTCGTCGGGAAGGCAGCGTTGTTCTTGCGCTTCTGAGACGAAGCGCGTGACGGTCTGAAAGCCGCGTCAGGACTGCGTCGCGGCTTCTTGACGCGTCCTGGGAGCGTTTGTTACCATGGCGTAGGTGTGTGCCCCCAGGGCGCCGCGTCCTGGGGGTTTCTTGTGACGAATCGCCGAGGGCCAGGGTCGCATGAGCACGCATAAGGCGGATCACGGGCACGACCATCGCACCGGCGACCATCTCCTCAACCTCATCGCCGAGAAAGAACGAGAGCTTGAAGGCCGCGTCAGCGCCGCACGCCAGGAGGCGGCGTCGATCGCCGCCCAGGCGCGCACCGAAGCCGAGCGCATCTTGTCCGAGACCCGCCAGCAGATGGTGGTCTTGACCCGCGAGCACGAGCAGCGTCTTGAAGCCGAGACCGCCCGGATCCAGCGCGAACTCATGAGCCAAGGCCGCGCTAATGTCGAGACGCTCCGCCGGCAGGCGGCGTCCCGCCGCGCGGCAGCCGTCCAGCTCGTCGTCGACCACGTCATCACAGGCGTTTGACCCATGATCGTTGAGATGAACCGGGTGCTCCTCTTCGGCCCGAAGCGCCTGCTTGCCGGCGTGCTGGACGAAGTGCAGCGCATTGGTGCCGTCCACATCGATCGTATCGAGGCCGAGGAAGGCCCGCTCGCCGCGATGGGGGTGGACCAGGAGGCGGCGGCAGAACAGGCCGCCCTCGAACGCCTACGCGTCCGGGTCGACGGACTACTCGGTCTCTTGCCCGAGGTCCCCGGCGAGCCCACTAGGAGTGGCGACCCGACGCCGACCGGCATCGATGCGATTGACGCAGCCGTCGGCGCGATCGAGGCTGACATCCAGGGCCCGAGCAAGCGGCGCGTCGAGCTTCAGGAGGAACTCGAACTCATTCACATGTACGAAGGCGCCGTCCGCGTCCTGGCACCACTGCACGGCGCGCTCGCGGGCAGCCGGTCGCTCAAGACCGTCGGGTTCATCCTCCGCAGTAAAGACCTCACCGTCGTCGCCGCGCTGCGCCATCAGCTCGCCGAGATGACCGAAGGGCGCGTCGAGGTCGTGAGTCGCGTGATCGAGGAAGGCAAGATCGGCGTGGTGGTGGCCTTCCTGCACCGCGATGCCGAGACCATCCAACGGTTCCTGACGCAGGCCGGGATCTCCGAACTGCGGCTCCCAGAACGCTACGGCGGGATGGGGCCCATGGAAGCGATCCGCCTCATGGAGCAGCGACTCGCCGCGCTGCCGGCTGAACTGGATGCGGTACGCAACGCGCTGACGGCCGCTGCGCGGCGATACCGGCCGCAGCTAATGGCGCTGCGGGCGCCGGTCGCCGACCGGCTGGCCCAGCTGCGCGTCCTGCCCAACCTGGCGCAGTCGAGATACGCGTTTGTCGTACACGGCTGGGCGCCGGCGGCAACAATGACGGAGATTCGCGCGACGCTGCGCCGGCGGTTCGGCGACGACGTCGTCGTCTACGATGCCCCGGCCGATCCACACGAAGCGGCACAGGTCCCGGTGCTGCTGGACAATTCCCCTGCGCTTCGGCCGTTCCAGCGGCTGTTGGGATTGTTCAGGCCGCCACGCTACGGCACGCTCGATCCCACGCTCTACCTGGCGATCTTTTTCCCAATTTTCGTCGGCGTCGTCATTGGCGACGTCGCCTACGGCGCGCTGCTCTTTGCCTTCGGGTGGTGGATGCGCAACAAGGCGCGAAAAGGGGAGACCTGGGTCGTTCCTCTTGTGGGGTTTCGCCTGTCGCCTGTCGTCCTCGTCGATGCCTCCTGGATCATCCGGGTCATGTCGACGTGGACCATCATCTTCGGCGTCTTCTATCTGGAGTTCTTCGGGAACCTGCTGGAGCACCATCTTGGCTGGCACCCGATTTTCAACAGGGTCGAGCTCACGACGGCCTTCTTCGCTTTGACCATCTCCCTCGGGATCGTACAGGTCATGTTAGGCTACGTGCTGCACCTCATCCTGGCCGCTCGGCACAAGCACGCCTTCGGTATCGTCGAGTCGCTGGCCATGATCTGCGGCGTGCTGGGCTTGCTCGCGGTGCTCGGGGCCATGGGGAAGCAGTTGCCGCAGGCACTCTTCACGCCCGGCGTCTTCTTGCTGATGGCGTTCCTGGCGTTCGTGCTGATCGGTGTGGCGCTCAATCGGCTTGCGCTGATGTGGCTGCTGGAAGCGATCTCGGGCATGGGCAACGTGTTGTCCTATGCCCGGTTATTTGGCGTCGGGCTGGCCGCGGCGGTACTGGCGAACGTCGCGAATCAACTCGGCGGCCTGGTGGGGTCCATCTGGGTCGGCATCGTGGTCGGCATCTTCATCCAGATGGTTTTCTTCATCTTTACGATCCCGGGCCACATCATCCAGCCGGCCCGTCTCAATTGGGTCGAGTTCCTGACCAAGGTGAAATACCACGATGAAACCGGCAACTCGTATCGTCCGCTCGAAAAAACAGGAGGTGACTAGGTTGAAGAAAGGACTGTTCTTGCTTGGACTGACCGCCGTCGTCTTGTTGCTGGGGGCCTCCTTGGCGCTTGCGGCAGAGGCGACCCCCGAGGGGGGCAAGCAACTTACCCTGGCGCACGGGTTGCTGGGCCTCGCGGCGGCGCTGGCGGTCTTCGGTGGCGCCATCGGCACCGCATGGGCGCAGTCTCGCATCGGCGCGGCGGCGGCCGGCGCCATCGCCGAGCGTCCGGAGATCGGCGGCCAGATGCTGATCTTCCTCGTGCTTCCCGAGACGCTCATCATCTTTGGCTTCCTCGTCGCGTTCTTTATCATTGGCAAGATCTAGCGTTGGCATGAGCTCCGAACTCATCACGCTGCTGGAGCGCGAGGCCGCGGCCGAGCGGGAGAATATTCTCACCGAGGCGCGAGCCCAGACCGAGACGGTCGTGGCGGAGGCCCGCCGGCAGGCCCAAGAACTGCTGGCGGCCCACAAGGAACGGCTGGAGGCGGAGGCCCGGGTGGCCCGGGTGCGGGCGCAGAGCACCGCGCACCTCCGCGCCTCCTCGCAGGTCTTGCAGGCGAAGGAAGAGGAGATCGCGCAGGTCTTTGCGCGCGCCGAGGCCGAATTGGCCCGGATCCCCGGCGACGGGCAACGGTACCCGGCCATCCTGCGCGCGTTCATCGACGAAGGGTTGGGCGGTCTCGAGCGTGCGGGTGTCGTCACGGTCAACCCGGCCGACCAGGCCGCCGCACAGGCGTTGCTGAAAGAGCGCGGGTCGGCCGTCACCGTGCGCACCGATCCCGCGATAGTCGGCGGGGTCAAGGTGACCTCGCCCGACGGGCGATTTGTCTTGACCAATACCCTGGCGTCGCGTCTGGAGCGGGCCCGCCCGATCGTCGCGGCGGACGTGGCACGGGCCCTGTGGGAGTCATGACCTCGGCGAATGCCTGACTTTCCGTACATCAACGCCCGTGTGCGCGCGATGCGCAGCCGGCTGATGACCCCCGGCCAGCTTGAAGAGTCGCTGGGCGCGCCGACATTGGACGCCTTTCTGCAGGGACTCTCCACGACGCCCTACAGCTTCGACCTGCAAGAAGCGCTGCTACGGTACGAGGGGCTCCGTGCGGTCGATGAGGCATTGTCGCACAGCCTGGCGAGGACCACGCGGACAATATTGGGATTTGCCGACGGGCGGGCGCGCGACCTCATCAGCCTCGTGCTGCTGCGCTGGGATCTGGCGAACCTCCGGGTCATCGTCCGTGGCAAACGCAGCGGCCGGCCAACCGACGAGATCGTCCAGGCGCTGCTGCCGGCGGGCAACCTGAGCGACGTGGTGCTCAAAGAAATGGCCGGGTACCCGGACATCGCGGCGCTGGCGGGGACGCTCGAGTCATTGGACCATCCCTTGGCGGGTCCGCTCGCGCAAGGGGTCGCCGCGTATGCGAAGACCAAAGATGTTATGGAGCTCGAGCTGCATCTCGAGCGCGGGTATGCCGAATTCGCTCTGCGGCAGGCGAAGCGGCTCGGTCAGGACGCGGCAGTCCTGGGCGAGTTCTTCCAGGCCGAGGTCGACGCCTCCAACGTGAAGACGGCGCTGAAACTGGCCTCGGCGGACGGCCTCTCGGAGGAGCGGCGTCTGCAGTTCTTCATCCCGGGCGGCGCCGGCGTCAACGACCGGCTCTTTGCGGCGTTGTCGTCCGCACAAACGCAGGCGGCGGCGTGGGAGCGGCTCCGCGCCCACCGATTCCCGATCAAAGAACTGCCACAGGATCTGGTCGCTTTCGAGCGCGAGCTCGACGGGCGGATCGGCAAGGCGCTCGCGGCCCGCTATCGGGGTGACCCGCTTGGCGTCGACATCGTGCTCGGGTATCTGGCGATGAAATCGGCGGAAGTGAGCAACCTCCGGATGATCGCACGGGGCAAGTTCCTGGGGCTCCCGCGCGAAGCCGTGAGGAAGGAGATGCTCGTTGTATAAGCTCGGCATCATCGCCGATCCTGAGAGTGCAACCGGTTTTCGGCTGGCCGGCGCGGAAGTGCGCGAGGCCACCTCACCACAGGCGGCCCTCGAGCACCTTCGACACTTCGTGCAACACGACTACGGATTGGTGGCGATCATTGAATCGCTGCTCGTGGGCACCGAGGAGCAGCGGTTTCGCCTGATGCGCGGCCGCGATCTGCCGATCATCCTCCCGATCCCGGCGCCGCAGGCCGAGATCGAGAGCGGCGAGGCATACATTGCGCGGTTGGTCAAAGAGCATATCGGCTTCTACGTGAAGTTGCGATAGCGAGGGGGTTGTGATGGCGACGCAGGGGAGCGTTATCAAGATCGCCGGCCCGGCGGTCATCGCGCGCGGGATTCCCGGGGCCCGCATGTACGACCTGGTCCGCGTGGGTCAGGAGGGTTTGCTCGGGGAGATTATCCGCCTCGACCGTGAGACCGCGTTTATCCAGGTGTACGAAGACACCTCGGGTCTGCGGGTCGGCGAGGCGGTGGTCAGCAGCGGCACGCCGCTGTCGCTCGAGCTGGGCCCCGGGCTGTTAACGAGCATCTTTGACGGGATCCAGCGCCCGCTGGAGAGCATCCGCAAGCAGAAAGGCGACTTTATCGCGCGCGGCGCCGTGACCGAGGCACTCGACCGGGCGAAGAAGTGGGCATTTACGCCGTCCGTCAAACAAGGCCAGAAGGTTGCCCCTGGCGATGTGATCGGCGTGGTCAAAGAGTTTCAGTTCGAGCATCGCATCATGGTGCCGCCCACCTCGAAAGGCGGCGACGTGACCGAGATCCGCTCCGGCGAGTTCACGGTCGATGAGGTCATCGGCCGTCTCTCCGACGGCACCGAGTTGCGCCTCATGCACCGCTGGCCGGTTCGCTCACCACGGCCGGTGGCGCGCAAGCTCGACCCGCGCGAGCCCTTCATCTCGGGCCAGCGTATCATCGACGTGCTCTTCCCGGTGGCCATGGGCGGCGCCGCCGCGATTCCCGGACCGTTTGGCTCGGGTAAGACCGTCATGCAGCAGACGCTGGCCAAATGGTCCAACGCGGACGTGATCGTCTACGTGGGCTGTGGTGAGCGCGGCAACGAGATGACCCACGTGCTCGACGAGTTCCCCGAGCTGGAAGACCCACGCACCGGCCGGCCGCTGATGGAGCGCACGGTCATCATCGCCAACACGTCGAACATGCCGGTCGCGGCGCGCGAAGCCTCGGTCTACACCGGCATCACGATGGCCGAGTACTGGCGCGACCAAGGCTACAAGGTGGCCCTGATGGCCGACTCGACCAGCCGCTGGGCAGAGGCCATGCGCGAGATCTCCTCCCGCCTCGAAGAGATGCCCGCCGAGGAAGGCTATCCACCGTACCTCTCGAGCCGGCTGGCAGCCTTCTACGAGCGCGCGGGCCGTGTGATCTGTCTGGGGACGCCCGAGCGCAACGGCTCGGTCACCGTCGTGGGCGCGGTCTCACCGCCCGGCGGCGACCTCTCTGAGCCGGTGACGCAGTCGACGCTGCGGATCACGGGCACCTTCTGGTCGCTCGACGCGAGCCTGGCGTATCGCCGGCACTTCCCGGCGATTCACTGGCTGCGATCGTACAGTCTCTACACGCCGCTCTTCAAAGAGTGGTACCGTGAGAATATGCCCGAGGATTTCGAGACGCTGCGCGATCGGGCGTCGGCCTTGCTCCAGCGTGAGTCCGAACTGCAAGAGATCGTGCAGCTGGTCGGGCCGGATGCCCTTCAGGACGATCAGCGACTGATCATCGAAGCCGGCAAGATGTTGCGTGAGGATTTCCTGCAGCAATCGTCGTTCTCCGAGATCGACGCCTACTGCCCGATGGAGAAAGCGTACGGTATCCTCCAGGCGATCACGGCCTTCTATGATGAAGCCGGCGCGGCGCTCAAACGCGGCATGCTGATGGACGACATCTTGAACCTGAAGCAAATCGAAGAGATCGCGCGGATGAAGGAAATCCCCAACGATCAATTTAGCGCCTACATCAAGGGTTGGCTGCAACAGCTGCCTGAGGCGTTCGGCGCGAAGGCCGCGGCGGGAGGCGCATAGCTCCATGCAACTGACGACGAAGCAGTACCAATCGATCTCGTACATCTCGGGCCCGCTGATGTTCGTGGAGGGGGCGCACGATCTCCCTTACGGGGCGATCGTCAACATCCACCTGCCCGAGGGCGGCATCCGCGGCGGCCAGGTCATCGAAGTGTCGGAGAAGAACGCGGTCGTCCAGGTGTTCGAGGAGACGGCGGGACTCGACCTGGCGCGGACATCGGTGAGCCTCCGCGAGGACGTCGCGCGGATCTCCTGCTCGCGGGAGATGATCGGCCGCCGGTTCAACGGCCTGGGCGATCCTATTGACGGACTCCCGCCAATTATCCCCGAAAAGCGCCTGCCCATCATCGGCGCCCCGATCAACCCGGTGGCGCGGCAGCGCCCGCAGGAATTCATCCAGACCGGTATCTCGTCGATCGACGGTCTGAACACCCTCGTGCGCGGGCAGAAGCTGCCGATCTTTTCGGGCGCAGGCCTCCCGCACAATGAGATCGCCGCGCAAATCGCGCGCCAGGCCAAGGTCTTGGGCGGGGCCGAAGAGTTCTCGGTCGTGTTCGGGGCGATGGGCATCACGCAGCGTGAGGCGGCGTACTTCATCGAACAATTCGAGTCCACCGGGGCGTTGGCGCGTAGCGTCGTTTTCCTCAATCTGGCGGACGATCCTGCCATCGAGCGGTTAATGACCCCGCGTATGGCGCTGACCACCGCCGAGTATCTGGCGTTCGATCTCGAGATGCAAGTGTTGGTCATTCTCACCGACATGACCAACTACTGTGAGGCGCTGCGTGAGATCGGCGCAGCACGGGAAGAGATCCCCGGCCGCCGTGGGTACCCGGGCTACATGTACACCGACCTGGCGTCGATCTATGAGCGGGCCGGCCGCGTGCACGGGCGCAAGGGATCGATCACGCAGTTGCCGATCCTGACGATGCCCGACGACGACATCACCCATCCGATCCCCGACCTGACGGGCTACATCACCGAGGGCCAGATCGTCCTCGCGCGGGCGCTGCACCGCAACGGCATCTATCCACCGATCAACCCGCTGCCCAGCCTGTCGCGGCTGATGAATGACGGCATCGGGGCGAAGCGTACCCGCCCTGACCACTCCAATGTGAAGGACCAGGTGTTTGCGTCGTACGCGAACGGCGTCGACCTGCGCCGCCTGGTGGCCATCATCGGCGAAGAGGCCCTGACCGATCGCGACCGGCTGTACCTGAAGTTCGCCGAAGCGTTCGAGAGGGAGTTCCTGGGGCAGGGAATGACCGATCGCTCGATCGAAGAGACCCTGACGCTGGGGTGGAAGCTACTCTCGGTGTTCCCGAAGGGCGAATTGAAGCGCATCAAACAGGATCACGTGGACAAGTACTACTTCGGCGAGCAGATGGACCAGCTTTGGGAAGACAAGGTGCGCCTGTAGGGCGCAGCGGATCCAGCAGGGAGCCGGCAGCATGGCCGACATGATCAGCCCGACCCGCATGAACCTGCTGCAGCGCCGCGACCAGCGGCGTGTGGCCGAGCAGGGCGTCGACCTCTTGAAGCGCAAGCGTGACGCCTTGGTCGCGGACTTCTTCAAAATTGTGAGAGCGTCGCTGGCCGCCCGGGAACGGCTGGCGGCGGCCTGCCGTGAGGCCTACGTGATGCTGTCCGTGGCCAAAGCGGTCGAGGGCCGCGAAGCGCTCGAAGCGGCCGCGCTGCCCGCGGCGCGCGACATCACCGTGGAGATCGACATCCGCAACGTCTGGGGTACGAAGATCCCCGAAGTCACCGTCACCCCGATCCGCCGCCAATTGCTGGACCGCGGCCAGAACCCCGTCGCCACCAGCGCCCGGGCCATCGCCAGCACCGCCAACTTCGAAGAAGTCGTCGAAGCCATCCTCGCGGTGGCGGCCACCGAGATCAAGCTGCGCAAGATCGGCGAAGAGATCAAGAAGACGACCCGGCGCGTGAACGCCCTGGAGCAGGTGGTCATCCCGCGGCTGCGGGCGGAGATCCGCTTCATCGCCTCGGTGCTCGAGCAGCGGGCGCGGGAAGATGTGTTCCGGCTGAAGCGTATCAAGAAGAAGCTGGAGGCCAAGGAAGCGGGGGCGTAGCGTGGCCACACCGGCGTGGCCTCTTCGGGGACCACGCGAACGTCGCTGGCAGGCGGTGATCGCGGGTCTGCTCGCGTTCATCGGGTTCGTCGTCGTGACGCAGATCCGCCAGGAGTGGCTGATCAAGCGGACGCTGCGCATCCCCTCGACCCGTCTGGGCGAACTCGCCTTTGTGCTGCGTGAGCAAGAGCGCACGCGGGCCGCGCTTGAGGCCCAGGTCGCCGAACTCCGAGGCCGGATGGTGGACTACGAGCGCGCCGCGACCGAAGGCCGCACCGCCGCCACAAAACTCACCCGGCAGCTGCAGGAGATGCGCGTGCTGGCGGGTCTGACGGCACTTGAGGGCCCCGGCATCGTCGTCGAGCTCAACGACAGCACCCGCGCGCCAAAACCCGGCGAGGACCCCAACAAGACAATCCTCCACTACACCGACATCTACGCCGTTGTCTCCGAATTGTGGGCGTCCGGCGCCGAGGCGGTCGCCATCAATGGCGAGCGCGTGGTGTCCAGTACCGGGATCAGCTGCGTCGGGACGACGATCCTGTGCAACACCAAACGGCTGGCCCCGCCGTACCTGATCACGGGCGTCGGCGACGCCAAGAAGATGCTGGAGTACCTGCGGCGTCCAGGCGGCAGCCTCGAATTGCTCACGTCGTTCGATTTTCCCGTCAAGCTGACCTCGCGCGCCCGCGTGGAGTTGCCGGCGTACCGCGGGACGTTTCGCTTCGAGCACACCACTGCCGGCAGACAGGAGTAAGGGCGATGTGGCTGCCGGTCATCGGGCTGATCGTGGGCGTGGTGCTGGGCTTCCTGTTCTCCGTTGAGATTCCGCTTGGGTACGTCAAGTACACGGCGATCGCCATCCTGGCGGCGATCGACACCATTTTGGGCGGATTGCGTGCGCAGGTGGAGGATCGGTTCGACCTGCCGATCTTCCTTTCGGGATTCGTCATCAACGCGGCGTTTGCGGC
>JBGQGY010000028.1:0-32272 GCA_041497675.1 bacterium
GACCGGGTGATAGGGAGGGAACTCAGAAGGCACGCGCGGGCTGGCAAGTAGCGCGCTGCCGTTCTCCAGCAGGCGGTTGAGCAGGCCGTTGACGCTCTGGTTGAACCAGAAGGCCTCGCCCACGCGGGAGAGCTCTCGGACGACGTCGAGATAGCGGAGATGGTCTGCCAGGCCAAAGCGGGCGATGGAGATGGCGAGCCCCGGGAGCAGGACGCCGACCAGCCCGAGGGTGAAGCGCCATTGCCGTCTCAGCAGCGACCATAGGAGCACGAGACCGTACTGGGGTTTCACCAGACAACAGGCGCCAAAACACATGCCCGCGAGCGTCGGCCGCCCGATCACAGAGAAGAGCACTGCGAGGGCGAGCAGGGCGTTGAGGAAGACCTGGATCTGGCCAATGAAGTGTCCAACCAACAGGGGATAGAACGTCAGGCCCACGGCCAGGGAGAGGCCGATAGAGGCGGCCACCTGCGGGTGTGGAGCCGGTCGATCCGGGGTCAGGCGACGGAGGCCGCGCTCCAGGATCAGCACGGAGGCCAGCACCGTCAGGCCTACGGCGATCCGGGACAGCTCGTCCAGCCGGCGTTTCAACGGCCCAACCAGTCGGGTCAGATCCGCCAGATTGATCATCGAGCGCGGGAAGAGATCAAAGAGCAATAGTGACGACGGGGGATATTGAAACTTGACGCGATCGACGAAGAAGGTCGCGTAGAGATCGCTCCTGGGATCATCGAGTTTCTGTTGGTACGCCGCGAGCATCGGTCTCCACGAGTCAGTGCTACCGCGATCCTGGAGGCGAAGAACTTGAGCCGGCGCGGTCGCCTTCAAGGCCCGCCGAATCGTTTCCGTCGTCGGGCCGGAGGCGAGGGTGAGGCCCAAGAAGATGGCTGCGCTCAAGACGAAGTTGATGGCCAGGGTCTTCACGAGCCACACGAGGACCCTATTCTGAGGCCGTGAGTTCGTCACTGGCTCGACCCCTGACGCTCTGGCGTAGGTTGGACGGCCGTAGTAATGCTATGCGTGAAGGGTTAATCCCTGCCCGCCAGTTTGCGCGTGACCAGGTCCTGCACGATCTGTGGGTTCGCCCGGCCGCCGGTCTCCCGCATGACTTGCCCCACGAAAAACCCGACGGTCGCCGTCTTGCCAGCGTGGTGCGCTGCCGCCTTGTCCGGATGCTCCGCGATCACCCGTTCCACGATGGGGGCAATGGCCGTCGCATCGCTCACCTGAGTCAATCCCCGCTGTTCGACGATCCCGACGGGATCTTCGCCGGTTTCGAGTGCCGTTGCCAGCACGTCGCGGGCAGTGCGGGTGTTGATGGCGCCCTTCTGAAGTAGGTCCACCAACGCCGCCAGACGGGCCGGGGGCACCCGTGTGTTTCCTGCCCGAATGGCGGGCCCCAATTCATTGACGATCCACGTCGCAAGCGTGCCGGCGTCTCCGTGACGAGCGGCCTCGTCGAAGTACGCGGCGAGCGGTGCTTCGCGGGCGATCTGTTGCGCGGGTGTCAGGCCCGCGGCCTTCGCGGTCTTGACCGGCGTCGGTGCGGCCGGCTCGACGCGCTCGGGGCGGCCATCGACATTGGTTGTCTCGTCAGTGCGTGTCCACGAATCGCGCAGGGTGACAATGCGGTTGAAGATCGGGTGAGCCGGGCTCGAATCTACCGGATCGGGCCAGAAGTACCCCAACCGCTCGAACTGGTAGCGGGTATCTGGGGAATCCCCTGCGACGCTCGGTTCGACGAACCCTTCGACGATCGCGAGCGACCGGGGATTCAGGTGCTCGGTAAACTCCCCCTCGCCGGCCTCGGGATCGGGCGTGGTGAAGAGACGGTCGTACAGGCGTACTTCTGCAGGCACCGCGTGCGCGGCGGCCACCCAGTGAATCGTGCCTTTCACCGAGCCTCCGGCCGGCTGCCGGCCCAGCGTGTCGGCGTCGTAGGTGCATCGCAGCTCGACGATCTCGCCCGCGGCGTCTTTGACCACATCGTCGCAGCGAATGACATAGGCGTGCCGCAGCCGCACGCGGCCGCCGGGCTGGAGCCGGTAGAACCCTTTCGGCGGGTGTTCGATGAAGTCATCGCGCTCGATGTAGAGTTCCCTCGAGAAGGGGATGGTGCGCGAGCCCGTCTTGGGTACGTCATGGGGCCAGTAGGGCGCGTCGAGGTGCTCGACCTGGCCGGGCGGGTAGTTGGTGAGGACCACCGTCACCGGTCTGAGCACGGCAAGGACGCGGGGTGCCCGGTAGTTCAGGTCGTCACGGACGGCGGCGTCGAAGGTGGCGACGTCCACCCGGTTGTTGGCCCTCGCCACCCCAATGCGGTTGGTAAACTCGCGGATGGCCTCTGGGGTGATCCCACGCCGCCGCAGACCCGAGATCGTGGGCATGCGCGGGTCGTCCCACCCCTGGACGTATCCGCCCTCCACGAGCCGGATCAACTTGCGCTTCGACAACACCGTGTAGTCGAGGCTCAGCCGGGCGAACTCGTACTGGTAAGGGCGGGGCGACTGTGGCAGCCCGCACAGGCCGCGCAGGTTCTCCACGAGCCAGTCGTAGATGGCACGGTTGTTCTCGAACTCGAGGGTGCAAATGCTGTGCGAGATGCCCTCAATCGCGTCGGACAAGGGGTGGGCGAAGTCGTAGAGCGGGTAGATGCACCACGCTCGTCCGGCCCGGTAGTGGGGTGCGTGTACGATGCGGTAGAGCACCGGGTCGCGCAGCTTCATGTTGGGGTTCGCGAGGTCGATCTTCGCCCGCAGCACGTGCGCGCCGCCGGAAAACTCGCCGCGCCGCATGCGCTCGAAGAGATCGAGATTCTCACGCACCGTACGCTCGCGATGAGGACTGGGCCGGCCCCGCTCCGTGATGGTGCCGCGATAGGCGCTGATCTCCTCGTCGGACAGGCTGTCGACGTAGGCCTTGCCATCCTTGATGAGCTGCAGCGCGAACTCGTGCAGCCGGTCGAAATAGTCGGAGGTGTAGAGTTCCCGCGCCCACTGGAATCCTAACCACAGGACGTCGCGCTTCATGTTCTCGACGTACTCGATCGATTCGGTCTCGGGGTTCGTGTCGTCGAATCGCAGATTGCACTCGCCGTCATAGTCGAGCGCAAGGCCGAAGTTCAGACCGATGGACTTGGCGTGACCGATGTGCAGGTAGCCGTTGGGTTCCGGGGGAAAACGCGTGACGATCTTCGCATAGCGACGCTGCCGGAGATCGTCATCAATGATCTCCGTGATGAAGTTCGGGCTGACGCGCCGCTCGCGTGGTGCCAGGTCGAGATCGCGCTTCATCGCGCTCCTTTGGGCATTAGGATACACGGTCCGGTCTCGTGTGGAAATGGATCGCAGGACGTCGGCGCGCGCGTGTCTAAGCGAGCGGGTATGGCGACTCACCACTTCCGGCCCGACCACTATCACGTCACGATTGGCTCCCACGACGCCGTGTTGCGGATTGCCGACGGCGACACCGTGGTGACCACCACCGTGGACGCCCGGGGCGGCGATGCCTCAGGACGCAACGTCACACCGGGAGGCAATCCTCAGACCGGGCCGTTTTTTGTCGAGGGCGCGGAACCCGGCGACACCCTCGCCGTACGCTTCGAGCGGCTCGTCCCAAACCGGGGCACCGGTTTTTCGAGGATCATCGTGGCGCCGAATGTCGTTGATCCATATCATGTTTCCGCGCTGCCGGCCGTGGGCGATGAGGTCGCCGAGTGGAGCATCGATCGGGACCGGGGCACGGTCACGCTGTTGAGCCCTGGGACCGCCCTGGGACGGCTGACGCTTCCCCTGGCACCGATGCTCGGGTGTTTCGGGGTCGCGCCGCCGCTCGGCCAGGCCATCTCGACGGCCACGTCCGGCGAGCACGGCGGCAACATGGACTATCGGGGTTTCGCGACCGGCGTCACCGTCTACGTTCCCGTCTTTGCGCGGGGCGCGCTGCTGCACGTGGGCGACGGGCACGCCGTGCAGGGCGATGGCGAGATCGTCGGCACCGGTGTCGAGACGTCGTTTGACGTGGAATTCACGGTCACGGTCGTGAAGCGCAAACGCATCCGCTGGCCACGAGGCGAGAGCCGGACGCACATTTTCACCGTCGGCAACGCGCGCCCGCTCGACCAGGCCGTGCAGCACGCGACGACCGAGATGCTTCGATGGTTGGGTGAGGACTACGGTCTGGACGCGCGGGCGGCCGGCATCATGCTGGGACAGTGCGTCGAGTACGATCTTGGCAACGTCTACGATCCCGCGTACACGATGGTCTGCAAGGTGTCGAAGCACGTGTTGCAGGAGATAGCGCGCAATTCGCAAGAGGCCGACGCGTGTCGATCGACTCATGCGTCCCGGCCGAGCGCGTAGGCGATCAGCCGGTCCAGCGGCAGCGTCTGCCCGTCATTCCACGCGGTCCTGATCGTCTGTTCGTCAACGGGTTGTTCGCCTGGGCGGTAGCGGCCCTCCGCCTTGTTGAGGACAGCCGCGAGATCGGTGCCGCTTTGCTTTTGCAGGGCGGCCGCTCCTCCGGCGAGCCGCGCGGCGCGCGGAACATCACCCTCGGTCAAGGCGAGGCTGGAGAGATCGTCGAAGAGGAGGGCCAGCCCCGTGACGTCCCGAGCTTCGCCGAAGAGGCTCAGACCTTCGCGGAAGGCGGCGCGGGCCACGTCGAAATCGCCGGTCTTCACCGTGACCACCCCGAGGATGTGGAGGGCCCAGCCCAGGCTGAACCGGTCGTCGATCCGCCGGAAGGTCGGCAGGCTGAGATCGAGGTGGTGGCGGGCGGCAGGGTAGTCGCCGGCGAAATGCGCGAGACTTGCCAGCGCCCAGTGCACGCGCGCCATGCCCGCGTCATCGCGCGCCTGCGTGTACAGCGCCAGGCTCTCATCAAGCAGCGATTGCGCGGTGGCCACGTCGTCCTGCTTGAGGAAGAACACGAACGAGAGATTGTACAGCGCGCGTGCGATCGAGATTGGATCGCCGATCTCGCGCTGCATCGCCAGGCTCTCCTGATAGAAACTGCGCGCCGCGTCGAGATCGCCCTGCCAGTACGCGATGCCGCCCGCGGCCTCGAGCACCAGAGCCCGGACGCCCGGAGAGCCGCCGGGCATCTGCACGATGGCGGTGAGTTTGGCGCGGGCCTCCTGGAGGTGACCGCGCATCTGCCAGAAACGCCACAGCGCCGCACCCAGCAGCATCGCGGTTTCGGTGTCGCCCGTGTCCATTGCCCACGAGAGGGCGGCACGGACATTGTCGTGCTCGTCCTCGAAGCGGTCGAGCCACGTCATGCGGTCGCGGCCGGTCAGATGGGGCTCAGCCTGCTGCGCGAAAGCGAGGAGCATCATCGCGTGACGCCGGCGGATCTCCTGGGCCTCGCCGCTTGTTTCAAGACACTCCCCAGCGAACTCGCGGATCGTCTCCAGCATCGCAAACCTCGGCTCGGCGTGGATCTCTTCCTGGCGCAGCAGGCTGTGATCCACCAGTCCGGCCAGCCCGTCGAACACATCGCGGCCGAGGTCGGCGGCCGGGCCGCACACGGTCTCCGCCGCGTCCAGCGAGGCGCCGCCGACAAACACGGAGAAGCGCGCAAGCAGCCGGCGACCGGCGTCATCGAGCAGATCGTAGCTCCAAGCGATCGCGCCCCGCAGCGTCTGCTGGCGGGCAGGCAGATCCCGCGACCCGGTCGTCAGCAGGCTGAGGCGGTGTTGCAGCCGCGCCAGCATGGCCTGGGGCGGCAGCAACTTGATCCGAGCGGCCGCCAGTTCGATCGCCAGTGGAAGCCCGTCGAGCCGCGTGGTGATCTCCGCGACCGCCGGCGCGTTGTCGTTTGTGACGACGAAGTCGGGTTTGACCGTGACCGCTCGTTGAATGAACAGCGCGACGGCCTCGTACTGCGACAGCGACTCTAACGACGGCAAATGACGGGGATCGGGGAGGCCCAAAGGCGGGACTCCAAACTCTTGCTCCCCATACACACGGAGGACGACCCGGCTGGTCACCAGGATCTTGAGACCGGGGCTGGACTTGAGCAGGTCGCCGACCAGCGCAGCCGCGGCGACGACCTGCTCGAAGTTGTCGAGGATCAACAGCATCCGCTTCCCGGCGAGGTACTCGCGCAGGCTTTCACGCGAGTCGTGACGCCCGGATTCCTTCAGCCCGAGAGTCTGGGCAATCGTCGACGCGACCAGCCCGGCGTCCGTGACCGGCGCCAGCGGGACGAAGTAGACGCCGTCTTGGAATTGCTCCAGCAGATTGGCGGCGAGTTCAAGCGACAGACGTGTCTTTCCCGTGCCCCCGGGGCCCGTAAGCGTGAGCAGCCGCGTCCCCCCGAAGAGCCGTTGCGCTTCGGCGAGCTCGCGCGCTCTGCCGACGAAACTGGTCAACTGGACCGGCAGGTTGTTTGGCATCAGGTCGAGGCTGCGCGGCGGCGGGAACTCCGCCGGCAGGCCTTCGCCCGCGAGTTGGTAGATGTGCTCAGGTCGCTGGAGGTCTTTGAGCCTGTGCTCCCCCAGGTCGCGCAGCCCGGCGCCGGTGGGGAGCGCGTGCTGGATCAAGACCCGCGTCGACTGCGACAGAAGAATCTGCCCGCCCCAGGCGGCGGCGCAGATCCGTGCGGCGCGGTGGACGTCGAGACCCACGTAGTCCCTGCCGACGGGTGTGGCCTCGCCCGTGTGCAGTCCCATGCGCACCCTCAAGACGACGCCTTCAGGCCAGCGCGCAGCGAGCAGCGCACGCTGCGCGGCGAGTGCTGCGGCCGTGGCGCGCGCGGCGCTTGCAAAGACGATGAAGAACGCGTCGCCTTCGGTGTTGACCTCGTGACCCTGTTCGGCGTCCACTGCCGCGCGCACCAGCCGCCGGTGCTGTTCGAGACAGGCATCGTAGCCGGTCCCCAGCTCCTGGAGGAGACGCGTGGACCCCTCGATATCCGTAAACAGGAAGGTGACTGTGCCGGCCGGTAACACGCGCAACTCTTTCACGACGCGTGGAGCAAACCCTCTCGCCGGGGCAGGCCGGGCCCCCTCCGGCTCGAAACATCATGGGCATGGATGACCCGATCACCGTGCGCGTGGTGACCGACGCGGATGCCACGGCGGCGCGCGCGCTGGTCGCGGCGTGCAACCGACATGAGGGGCTGGATCTGGCGGTCAACCTCGGCCGCCCGGCGGTGGGCGAGCCGGCAAATCAGTTCGTCTGCCATGAGAGCCACACGCTGGTGGGCATCGCCACGCTGGAGCCTCATCAGGAGATCGAAGCCTGCGTGGCGGTTCACCCCGGCCACCGGCGCCGGGGTTTCGGCCGGCGGCTGCTCGACGCGATCAAGACGCAAACCCGCGAACGGGGAAAGCGATCGTGTCTGCTCGTCTGTGAGGAGGCCTCCGCGTCGGGACGCGGGTTTGTGACCACGGCGGGGGCGCGGTACCGAAACGCTGAGCACCGGATGCGCCTGCACACTGAACACACCGGCGTCCCGAGCATCCCCAGGACGGCCCTGCGGTTGGAGCGCGCGCAGCCGGTGCACCTCGAGGCGGTCGGTCGCATCCTGGCCGCCTCCTTCGGGTCAGATCCTGTCCACGAGCAGCAGCGTGTGGTCGGGGATCTCCGAAAGCCGACGCACCGGTACTTCGTGGCGACGCTTGGCGGCGAGCCTGTTGGGACCTTTGGGGTCGTGATTGCGGAGGGGCGTGTCTACATCATCGGGTTTGGGATTCTGCCGGTGTTCCGTGGTCAGGGCCACGGCCGGACAATGCTGCGTGACGCGATCGAACTCTTGACACGGGAACGGTGGCGAGAGATCTATCTCGAGGTAGCGACTGAGAACGAACCGGCGGTCGCGCTCTATCGCTCCGCCGGCTTTGGTGTGACGTCGACGTACGGGTTTTACGAACTGGCGGTGTGACCGCCGAAGGCCTTGGCCAGATACTCCAACGCTTCGGCATCGGCCCCCGCGTCCTTGAGGACGACGCTCAATTCGGCGGCCGCGGCGGCGGCCTCGCTTTCAAGCCCCAGTCGCCCCAACGTGGAGGCGGCGTCACGCAGGAGGTGCACGGCGTCGGATCGGCGGCCCTGCGCGATCTGGACTCGCGCCAACGTGATCTGCGCCCAGGCCTCGCGCGCCTCATCGCCGACGCTCTGCGCGTCGCGTATCGCGCCGCGGGCCGCCCGGGCGGCATCCGTATGACGACCCGATGCCAACAATGCGAGCGCCATCTCTTCCAATGTGGCGCTGCGCCCTCGTCGATCGCCCAACTGCTCGCGAATGCGCAGCGCCTGCTCAAACGCGGCCAGCGCGTCGCCCAAGCGTCCCTGTTCCCGGCGGACGACGCCCAGGTTGCTGAGCGTGCGGCTCATTTCTTTCAGATCTTCGGCGAGCGAGAGCGCGTCGTGTGCCTGAGCCAGGAAGTCCGCGGCGTTGTCGTGACGTCCTCGTGCGCGCTCGACCTGTCCCAGACCGGTGAGCGCGCGGCCGCGAAGACCCTGAAGACGGAGACGCGTTGCGAGCTGCAGCGCGCGCCGATAGGCGCGTTGGGAGCGGTCGAGATGGCCGAGATAGAATCGTGCCGCTCCGAGTGACAGGAGAGCGCGGACGTTTTCTTCGGTCCGCGCCGTCTTCGTGCGCCTCAGGATCTCGACGGCCTTTTCGAGGATCGGCAACGCGCGCGCGTAGTTACCCCGCCGCACTTCGATCAGACCCTTGAACGCGAGCGCTATCCCCACGGCACTACCGAGGCGGTGCCGGCCCGCGGCGGCAACCGCTTCGTCCGCCCACTGGGCGGCTTCGTCGAGACGGTCCCCGGCAATCGAGGCGTGAGTCC
This sequence comes from bacterium, assembly GCA_041497675.1. Lineage (GTDB taxonomy): Bacteria > Sysuimicrobiota > Sysuimicrobiia > Sysuimicrobiales > Humicultoraceae > JBGPNN01. Next base: position 8,807 of record JBGQGY010000028.1, read on the forward strand.
GTACCAGGGCGGCCCGGACCATGATCTCCGCAGGCATGTCCGGCAGCAGTGCTTCAGCGGCGGCGGTAATTTGTACGGCTTCTGCCCCATGTGCACTGAGGTCCATGTCGGAAGCAAGACGCAGGAGGTTCAATGCCGTCTCGCGTCTGAGTTCGGTGGGGTCCATCAGCAGGGAGGCCACCGACGTACCCAGACGCCGGGAGAGCGCCACGACCGTCTCAACCGAGGGATACGATCGACCGCTTTCTAGAAGGCTGATGAAACTTTTCGTGAGGTCGGGTGCGGCGAGCCCCTCTTGGGTCAACCCCGCCCGTCCCCGAGCCAGCATGAGACGGCGCCCAAACTGCACGAGCCAGTCTGGCGCGGACTGGCGCGGGGTGTTTGGGGAGGGTTGAGGCACAACAAACGTATCGTACCACTCATCTGCCGGTCTGATCAAGGTGAGCCAGCCCCCGCGCCTGACGGCCGGCAGCGGCCTCACCCTCCCCGGTTACGTGTGCCGCGAGACTCGCTAGCCTCCGTCAGGCCCTTCGCCGGGCCCGCTGACCCTCAAGTCAACCTGAGACATCGGCATCGGAGCCAGTCCAATGAGCACGAGCGCGGCAATCGCAGCGAGCGCGATCCGTAAGGCTTTCGCCATGGTGATCCCTCCCGTGGGATTTTGAATTGGGGGCTCACACGGGAGTTTCAATGTCTACAATTGCTAATCCTCCGTGAGGATTGTTGCAGGATGCCGTCCGGCAGCGGGTTAGCAGGGAAGCGGCGAAGCCGGGAGAAAGGAAGTGGCACATGCCCCGACGCTCGGCTGCGCCCGTCCGCGCGCGCCTACGCGCCCGGTTGACAGATCAACTGTGGCGCGCGATCTTGTGCCTTCGTACGCCGGAGGACTGCTATCGCTTTTTTGAGGATGTGTGCACGATCGGCGAGATCCGTGCGATCGCCTCACGACTTGAAGTCGCGCGGCTGCTGGCCGCGGGGTTGACGTACGAGGAGATCGCCCGCCGGACGGGCGCGAGTAGTGCCACGATCAGCCGGGTGCGGCGGTTCCTGGAGTATGGAGCGGACGGATACCGGGTCGTGCTCGACCGGCTGGCGCGCGGTCGCGGCTAACCCGCGAGCACGGTTGTGGGTTCCTCCGACCGTCTGGTCAGCGACAGCGTCATCAAGCTCGCGGGTAGCGGGAGCAGGCTGACAGCGCTGAGAACCGGGATGATCCCGTAGACCTGGGCGAGGGCGCTGGTTGGTCCTACGAGCAAGCCGCCGACGCCCATGCTGACGCCGAGCATCAGCCCGGCAGCCATCCCGGCGTGCGCGGGCATCAGCCCCTGGGCTTCGACCGTCAGCAGCGACGCTGAGCCAAACAGCACGGCGCCCCCCAGCGCGAGAAAGACCATTGCCGCCGCCCCGTTCGTGTGAATGGCGCCCAGAAACAACGGGCTGGCGATGAGGAACGAGATGAACAGGATGGGGCGGCGACCATAGCGATCGGAGAGATATCCGCCGACCATGCCGCCGATGGCACCGGCAAACAGCATGACGGTCAGTGCGGCGGCGCCGTGGGTCGCCGGCACCCCGCGGTGTTTGAACAGGAACGGCAGCAGCGCCAGCATCGCATAGGATAGCGTGGACCGCGACATAATGAGGACCATCAGACGGGCAAGCCCCCGGGCATTGCGGCGGAGGTCGTCCCGCAGGCGGACTCGACCGAGAGGGGAGCCGGGTGTGGGCCGCGTCCACGGGCGCAGCGCAGCCATGACCAACGCGAGGACGACGGCCGGCAGCGCCGTGACCATGACCCACGGCAGACCGGCGCGCACCGCTACGGTGGCGGCGATCAAGGGGCTCAGCGCGTAGCCGGCCTGTCCTGCCATGATGTAGACGGCCATACGCGTCCCCTTGCGGGTGCCCGAGAGACCGTGCACGAGACTAGGCGGCGGTGCCTGCCGGCGCCTTGACCGGCCGATGGTGAAAATGCTAAACTGGCGGGTGTTTAGCACTCTAATGCTTTAGCGTGATAAAGGAGCATAGGCCGTGCGTGTCCGCAGTCCACGCTCCGCTCGATGGCGGCAGCTCCCTCCGGGGATGCGGGATCACACAACTGAAGACGTCGGCGCGCGCCGGCGGCTCGAAGCCCGGATCCACGACGTGTTCGCCCGATGGGGCTACGCGGAGGTCGCCACGCCCGCGCTGGAGTACCTGGACACCTTTCTGCGCGCGGCCGGGCCGACGTTCGCCGATCGGTTGATGAAACTGATCGACAGCGGTGGTGAGGTCCTGGCGCTGCGCCCCGAGATGACGGTGCCCATCGCGCGGCTGGCCGCCACGCGTTTGCTGCCGGCCGGCGTCACACCGCTTCGCGTGTCGTACATCGCCACCGTGTTCCGCAGCCAGGAGGCGGGGTCGGGTCGGCTGCGAGAGTTCATCCAGGCCGGTGCGGAACTGATCGGCGACGGCAGCGTGCACGCCGATATCGAAGTCATCGCCCTCGCGGGTGAGGCGTTGCAGACTGCGCACCCCCAGCAACCGACCATCAGCGTGAGCCACGCCGGTTTTCTCAGGGGTATTCTCTCGACGTTGCCCGACGAGGATGCCGACACTGTCCGCGAGCTGCTGTACCGGCGGGCATTCGCCGATCTGGACCGCGTGGTGCCTGCGGGTGCCGTGCTCGAGGCGTTGCGGATGGTGCCGACGCTGCGCGGTCTCGACGCGCTTGAGCGCGCCGCGCCGCTCGCCGTCTCGGATGAGAGCCGGGCCGCGCTCGAGTTGCTCCGCGGCCTGCTCGACGGCGTGGGCGCCCACGATCCGGCGGTCCGCGTCGAGGTCGACCTGGGGTTGATCAGAGACTTCGACTACTATAGCGGCATCGTGTTTGAGGCACACGCGGGCGGGGTCGGACAGCCGCTTCTCGGCGGAGGGCGGTACGATGGCCTGCTGGCGCGCTTCGGCCACGCCGCGCCGGCCACCGGATTCGCGCTGAGCGTTGAACGTCTGCTGGAGGCCGGAACGGTTCAAGAGACCGGGCGCGCCACGATCGTGATGCGATACACTCCGGGGGCGTACCGTCGCGCCGTACGCGCTGCCGGGATCCTGCGCGACGCCGGGTTGGGGGTTGTCATCGTCCCAGTCGGTGCCCGCGACGGCGTTGATCAGCCTGCGTGCACGGTGATGATCGGGGCAGATGCGTTCCGCATTTCCGACAACGGTGAGCGGACGGCGGACCGTTCACACGAATTGGCCGATCGAGTGCGGAGCGCGCTGGAGGCGGATGGATGGACGTCTTGACCATCGCACTGCCCACCGGCCGGCTCTGGGACGACGCCGCCCAGATGCTGCGCCGGGCCGGCATCCCCCTGGCGCCCTCGTCCGGGAGCCGGCAGTTGCTCATTGATCTTCCCGGTGGCGTACGGGTGCTCGCGACTAAGCCGACGGATCTGCTGGCCTACGTCGAGCAAGGTGCCGCCGATGCCGGCGTCGTCGGCCGGGACATGATCCTCGAACAAAGCCGGGACGTGTACGAGTTGCTCGACCTGGGTTTCGGCGCCTGCCGGGCGGTCGCGGCGTTTCCCGAGGACCGCGCCGCGGCGCTCTGGCAGCCGGGCCGCCTGCTGCGCATTGCCACCAAGTATCCACGGTTGACCGCGCGCTACTTTGACGAGCAGGAACGGCCGGTCGAGATCGTCGTGCTCTACGGGTCGGTCGAACTCGCGCCGCTGGTCGGTCTGTCGGACGGGATCGTCGATCTGGTGATGAGCGGCCGCACGTTGCAGGCGAACCATCTGCGGGAGGTCGCGGAGATCGCCACCTCGACCGCGCGGTTAGTGGTCAACCGGAGCAGCTTGAGCCGATCGCCCAGGGTCACGGAATTCGTCGACACGTTGCGTGCGATGGCCGTGCCGCGGGAGTCCGGGATCCGTGCCTGAGACCCTGGTGGGCGTGACGCATTTGAGCGCGCTGCCGGCCGCCGAGCGGCGGCGCCGTCAGAGTCGCGCGTCGGCGGTCATCTTCGGGGAGGAGATGCGGACGTACGCCCGCGAGGTGCTCGACGCGGTGGCGCGCGACGGTGACGAGGCCGTAGCCAGGTACACGGTGCAGTGGGACGGTGTGGCGCTGTCGCCCGAGCAGTTTGCAGTGCGAGCGGACGAATTTGAGACCGCGCGCCGCACGATCGACCCCGAACTGGCGCGGGCGCTGGAACAGATGATCGGGCGCGTCCGGCAGTTCAATGAATGGCTGCGCCCCCGGCCGGCGGCGCTGGCCGAGGTCGAACCCGGCATCTCGGTCGGGGTGCGATACACGGGCAGCCGTTCGGCGGGTCTCTACGTGCCGTCGGGCAAGGGATCGTTCCCGTCGTCGTTTGTTATGCTAGCGACCCCGGCCGTCGCGGCCGGCGTCGAGATGATCGCAGCGGTGGTTCCCCCGCGCCCGGACGGGAGCATCGATGCCGCGATCTTGGTCGCCGCGGATCTGATCGGCGTGCGGCGGATCTTCCGGTGCAACGGCCCGGCCGGTGTTGCCGCGATGGCCGTCGGGACGGCGACAATCCCACGCACCGATCTGGTCGTCGGGCCCGGCAGTCCGGTGGTCGCCGCGGTGCAATTGGCGGCGGCGTCCTATGGCGCGAGACCGGTGGTGCTGTTGGGACCCAGCGAAGCCATCATCCTGGCCGACGACAGCGCCAATCCGTCTACGCTTGCCCTCGATCTGCTCAACGAAGCTGAGCATGGAGGCGACTCAGCGGCCATGCTGCTCGCCACCGACGAATCGACGGCACGGCGGGTCGCCGAGGTGGTCCCCGGCTTCCTCGATCGCTTACCGGAGCCGCGGCGCAGCTTTGCCCTGCAGGCGATCGTGGAATGGGGCGGTATTTTCGTCGCCGGTCTGGACGAAGCGATCGACTGGATCAACGAGTATGCGCCTGAGCACCTGCAACTGGCGGTCCGCGATCCCATCGCGGTGTCGGCGCGGATCCGGCACGCGGGCGAGATCCTGCTCGGACAGTTCACGCCATTTGCCGCCGCGAACTATGCGATCGGCGTGCCTCATGCCCTCCCGACCGGCGGATGGGCGGCCACGACCTCGGGCGTGAGCGTGCTGGCCTTCATGAAGACATCATTTGTTGCGAGGTTGACCGCCGCGGGCCTACGGGCGGTAGCACCGGTCGCCGTGACCCTGGGACGCTACGAGGGATTCCCGGCCCACGTCCAGGCGATCACCGAGCGACGCATGGATGACGCATGAAGACCGCGGCCAACGGAGTCTTGTACATCCGTCCGGAGATCCGGGCCCTGCAGGCCTACCGGCTGCCGTCTGTTCCCGCCGCCCAGGGGCCGGCCGCCATCCGTCTCCATCAAAACGAGGCGCCGGAGGACTGGCCCGAGGACATCAAACGTGAGATCGCCGGGAGGCTCGTAGCCACGCCGTGGCACCGCTACCCGTCCGCACGCGCGGACGAGGCGTGCGGCGCGATCGGGGCGATGCAGGGGACGCCGCCGTCAATGATCGCCGCGACCGCGGGATCCAACGAGGCCCTATGGGCGGCGTTCGCCGCGTGTGCCTCAGGCGGGACGGTGGTCATGCCATCGCCCACTTATTCGATGGCCAAGACGCTGGCGATCGCGGCGGGCGCGAAGGTCGTGGACGTCCCGCTGGCGGACGGCTTTGCCCTCGACGCCACCGCGGTGCTGCGGGCCGCCCATGCCTGTCGCGCCGAGGTCGTCTACCTGGCGTCCCCAAACAACCCAACCGGAAACGCGCTGAACCGAGACGCGGTCCTCGCGGTGGTGACAGGCGCCCCGGGTGCCGTGATGGTGGATGAGGCGTATTGGGAGTTCGCGAGCGCGTCGTTTCTCGACGTCCTGGACCGCTTTGGGCACCTGATCCTCGTGCGGACGTTCAGTAAGGCGATGGGCGGGGCCGGGCTGCGCATCGGATGGCTGACCGCACAGCCGTCGGTGATCGGAGAACTCGTGAAGGTCATCCCGCCGTACAGCCTGAACGTGCTGGCGCAGGCGGCGGTCCCCGTGCTGGTGGCCCATCGTGATCTGGCGGCGTCACGCGTGAGGACGATCATCGCGGAACGCGAGCGGGTCGCGGGCGCGCTGCGCGCGTTCGGCATGACCGTCCATGCCAGCGAGACGAACTTCCTGCTGTTTGAACCGGGGCGGCCGCCGGCGGACGTCTGGCAGGCGCTTGCCGAGCGCGGTGTGCTTGTGCGCAACGTGTCAGGCGCGCCGCGTCTGCGTGCGTGCCTGCGTGTCTCGATTGGGGCGCCGGCGGACAACGACCGGCTCATCGCGGCGCTGGCGGCAGGCGCCGGCGAAGGTGCGCGGTGAGACACGCGCGGGTCCAGCGGACCACGGCGGAGACAAACGTCGACGTCAACCTCGAGCTGGACGGCAGCGGTCAGGCCTCGATCGAGACCGGTGTTCCGTTCTTCGACCATCTGCTGGGTGCGCTGGGGCGTCACAGCGGGTTCGACCTGACCGTTCGCGCCGCCGGTGATCTGCACGTCGATGCCCACCATACGGTCGAGGACACCGGCATCGTGCTGGGTCAGGCGCTGCGCCAAGCGGTGGGCGAAGGCGACGGCATCGCACGCTTTGCGTCGATCCATGTGCCCATGGACGATGCGCTGGTGTTGGTCGCCGTCGACATTTCAGGGCGCCCGTACGTCGACTGTGCGCTGACGTTTTCGACCGGACAGATCGGAGCGTTTCAAACGGATCTCGTTGAGGAGGTCCTGCGCGCGGTGGCCATGCATGCCGCGATCACCCTTCACGTCAAACAGGTTAGGGGGCACAATAGTCATCACATCGCCGAGGCGGTCTTCAAAGGACTCGGCGTGACGCTGGGCCGGGCGACCCGCGTCGTCGGACGCGGAGTCCCGTCGACGAAGGGCGTACTGTGAAGATCGCACTGGTCGACTACGGCGCCGGCAACCTACGGAGCGCCGCGCGGGCGCTCGCGGAGGCGGGCGCTTCGCCGCAGATCGTGACCGGCGCGCAGGGGTTGCGGGGCGCCGTCGCCATCGTGGTGCCTGGAGTCGGCGCGTTTGCTCCCGCGATGCAGCGGCTCGGCGCCGCGGGATTGACGGGCGCGATCCGCGACGCCGCCCGCGGTGGCGTGCCGTTGATTGGTATCTGCCTCGGGATGCAGTTGCTCTACGAAGGCAGTGACGAGGGTGTCCCGACACCCGGGCTCGGGCTCCTGGCCGGTCGGGTGCGCCGCCTGCCGGGTACGGTCAAAGTTCCCCACATGGGATGGAACACGCTCGAGGTCCGCGTCGCGGATCCGCTGTTCGACGATCTTCCTGTCGAGCCGTACGTGTACTTTGTCCACTCATACGTCGTGGCGCCCGTTCAGGGCGCCACGGTCCTCGCCGAGACGTTCTATGGAACGAGGTTCCCGTCGGTCGTGCGCCGGGGGCACATATGGGGGCTCCAGTTTCATCCAGAAAAAAGCAGTCGAGTGGGTGCGCGGCTACTCCGCAATCTCGTCAGGGAAATCGCGGCGGCGCGCTTGCCCGCATGACGATCTATCCGGCCATCGATCTGTTGGAGGATCGAGCCGTGCGCCTGCGGCAGGGCGACCCGTCACGTCTCACGCGGTTCGGCGATGATCCGGTCGCGGTGGCCAGTGGATGGGTCGACCAGGGCGCGGCGTGGCTCCACGTCGTGGACCTGGATGGCGCGCTGTCGGGTGTCCCGCGGCACCTCGCGCTCATCGAGCGCATCTGCCGGTCGGTCGCCGCGCCGGTGCAGGTCGGGGGCGGTCTGCGGACACTCTCGGACCTGGATGCCGTTTTCGAGGCCGGGGCTGCGCGGGCAATTCTTGGAACCGCCGCGCTCGACGCGGCGGTGTTGGGCGCGGCCTTGGATCGGTTTGGCCAGCGGATTGCGGTGGCGCTCGACGCGCGCGATGGGTTGGTCGCTATTCGGGGCTGGCGAGACACGGCGTCCCTGGCGGTGGTCGACGCGGCGGCGGCGCTGGCGGCCGCAGGAGCACCGCGCTTCATCTATACGAACGTCGCGCGTGATGGGATGCTGACCGGCCCCGATCTCGACGGGCTGGCATCACTGCGCGCGGCGGTGCGCGCGCCGGTCGTGCTGTCGGGGGGGATTGCGTCCGCCGCCGACGTGGTGGCGGCCGCGCGCGCCGGGGCCGAGGGCGTCGTGATCGGCCGCGCGCTCTATGACGGCCGGCTCTCGTTACGTGAGGCGCTCAGGGCGGTGGAGGGGTACGCGGGTGCTCGCTAAACGGGTGATAGCCTGTCTCGATGTGCGCGAGGGGCGTGTCGTCAAGGGAAAGCAGTTTGTCGACTTGCGCGACGCCGGTGATCCCGTCGCGCTGGCCGCGCGTTACGATGCGGACGGCGCGGATGAGCTCGTCTATCTTGACATCACCGCGTCGATCGAGGCGCGCGGGACATTGCTGGCGGTGGTCAACCGGACGGCGGAGCAGGTCTTCATCCCCCTGACCGTGGGCGGCGGTGTGCGTACCGCCGACGACGTGCGAGAATTGCTGCTCGCCGGGGCCGACAAAGTGGCGATCAACACGGCCGCGGTCACCCGACCGGCGCTGGTGGCCGAGGCGGCCGATCGATTTGGGAGTCAGTGTATCGTCGTGGCCGTCGACGCGAAGCGTCGCGACGAACCCGGCCGTCCGTGGTATGAGGTGATGACGCATGCGGGCACGCAGCCGACGGGCCGCGATGCCGTCGAGTGGGCGGTCGAGGCCGAGCGGATGGGCGCCGGTGAGATCCTGCTGACGAGTGTCGATCGTGATGGGACGTCGGACGGGTACGAGCTGACCTTGACGCGGCTGGTCGCGCAGGCGGTGCGGATTCCGGTCGTGGCGTCCGGTGGCGCCGGGCGCCCAGAGCACCTGGTCGATGTCCTGACGGCCGGGTGCGCCGATGCCGCACTGGCGGCCTCGATTTTCCATTTCGACCAGTATCCGATCCCGGTGGTGAAGGACGCGCTTGCCGCGTCAGGCATCGCGGTGCGGATCGAGCGGAAGGGAGAGGGAGCATGACGAGTCTCGCGGAGCAACGGCAGTCGACCGCGGTCGATTGGAGCGGTGGCCTGGTGCCGTGTGTCGTTCAAGACGCGCGGACGGGCGCGCTGCTCATGCTGGCATGGATGAATCAGGAGGCGTTTGAGCGGACACGCCAGACGGGTGAGGCCCACTTTTGGAGTCGGTCGCGGCAGGCGCTGTGGCGCAAAGGCGAAACCTCCGGTCACACCCTCCGCGTCGTCGGGACGCGTGTGGACTGCGACGGTGACGCGATCCTGCTGGAGGCCGTACCCAACGGCGCCGCGTGTCACACCGGCCAGCCCACGTGCTTCTACCGCTCGGCCGACGGCAACGGCACGGCGCAGGGACCGGTCCTCGCGCGTCTCGAGACGGTGATCGCCGACCGCGCCAAACGGCGGCCGGAGCGCTCGTACACAACGGCGCTGCTCTCAAGCGGCGTCGGGGCGATCGCGGCCAAGATTGTGGAAGAGGCAGAGGAGGTCATCCAGGCTGCGCGGCACGAGTCAGACCAGCGGGTCGCGGAAGAGGCCGCCGATCTCGTCTTTCACCTGATGGTCCTCCTCGGGGCGCGCGGTGTCGGTTTGGCGGACGTCCTGAACGTGCTGCTCGCGCGGGAGGGGTAGACACGGCGTCCGAGGCGGGCGCACCCTGCGCCCGCCTCGCGGTCATTAGGGCTCTTTTGGCCAGGGCCCCACGACGCCCGGCGCCGCCCACTCCATGCTGTTGAGGTCGCCGACGCTCATGCGCGTGCCGCCGGGGACCCGCGTCACGCCCTTGCGGTCCTTGATGGGCCCGGTGAAGGGATCAAACCCCATCTTCGCATTGGACATCTGCGCCATCCGTTTCATGACCAGGTCGTAGACGGATAGGCGGCCGAGGTCCGGCGTGCTGACCATCGCTGCCTGGAGTTTCCCTTTCCATTTTGGATTGACCGGCACGCCGAACTCACCACCGAGCTCGGCCGCACCCTCTGCGAGCAGCCACCAGTAGTCCACGTTCGAGAGATTCTCGGCGGTGTACTTCCCCGATTGGACCTTTGAGAGGAAGTCGATGTAGATCTTCTCCCAGTGCACGAGTTGGCCGGAGACGACGTGATCCGGTGAGAACTTCTGCATCGGCGAGTAGTGGCTGAAGGCCGGCAGATCGTGTTTCCCCGCGACCTGGACGACGGTGGGCGAATCCTCGGTAAAGGCGAGGACGTCGACGCCTTCGGCGATCAGCGCCTCGGTGGCCTCTTTTGCGGCCGCGGGCTTGAACCACTCGAAGATCCACTTGACGTGGACGGTGGCCTTGGGATTGACGGCGCGGACGCCGAGCGCGTACGCGCTGATGTGGCGCTTGACTTCAGGGATCGGAAACGCGCCGACGTAGCCCACCTTACCCGTCTTCGTCAGCGCGCCGGCCATCAGGCCGTTCAGGTAGTAGATCTGATAGAAGTCGGCCATGTACGTGGCCATGTTGGGCGCGCGCTTGAACCCTGAGGCGTGCGCGAAGATCTGGTTCGGGTATCGCTTCGCCGCGGCGAGCGTACCGTCCATGAAGCCAAAACTTGTCGTGAAGATGACCCGTGCGCCCTGTTGGACCAACTTGTCGATAAAGGGTTCGGCTTGGGCTTCGGGGACGCTTTCGACGTAGACGGTCTCGAGCCCGGGGAGCGCCTTCTGCGCGAGCTTCCGCGCCTGATCGTGGGCGTTGGTCCAGCCGTAGTCACCGATTGGGCCGACGTAGATGAAGCCGACCTTCAGTTTCTGCTGCGCACCGCCTGGAACCGTCAACCCTGCGACCAGCACCAGCACAGCCGCAAGTATCAACCACCGCATAGAGTCCCTCCTCCGGAGTGTGTGTGCACCCTCCCCGCAAAGTCCATACGACCATCCAGCATCGGTCACCTTCAGAGGCGCCGTCGACGGTCATCGTGCCCCACTCGTGTACGGAATCCCCAACGCCTCGGGTGCACCCTGCCCGCGGCGGTTACGCGCGGTGACGGCCAGCACCAGGATGGTGAAGGCAAACGGCATCATCCGAAGCGCTTCCGGGGCGACCCAGGTCTGCAGGCGAAACGACAGATAGTACAGCGCGCCAAAGAAGAGCGCACCCCACACCGCTTTGAGAGGGTCCCACCCTGCGAAGATCGCGATGGCGATCGCGATCCAACCCATCCCGCCGGTCATCCCCTCAGTCCATGACGGGCGGTAGGCGACGGAGAGAAATCCCCCGGCCACACCGGCGAGGATTCCGCCGAAGACGACGGCGACGTATCGCACGCGCGTGACGTCAATGCCTAGCGCGTCGACGGCCGCTGGGGACTCCCCGGTCGAACGGAGAATCAGACCCGGCCGCGTGTGATAGAGCACGAACCACATCGCGGCAGCCAGGAGCACGCCGAGGAATGTGAGTCCCGACACTTCCGGGACGGTGTTGAGCAGCGGGATGCCTTCGTACCCGCGGCCCAGCACGCCGGCCAGCCCCAACCCACACATCGCCAGCGCCAACCCCGAGACGTACTGGTTGGCGCGCAGCGTGATCGACACAAACGCGTGAATCAGGGCAGCCAAGCCGCCCACGATGCCGGCCATCGCCAGACCAAGGACCGGGTTGCCCGTCGTGTGCGCGACGGCAAACGCCAGAAAGGCGCCCAGGATCATCATGCCTTCGACGCCGAGGTTCACGACGCCAGACCGCTCGGCGTAGATCTCGCCCAGCGACGCCCACAGCAGCGGGGTGCCCACGGCCAACGCGCGCACGAGCGTCGTGAGGATCAACTCGGGGATCATGGCTTTCGCAACCGGACCCGGTACTGCAACAGGCGCTCGCTGCCGATCAGAAAGAACAGGATCAGCCCGTTGAAGATGTCGGTGACGCGGAACGGCATCTGGAGCGTCACCTTCATCACGTCGCCGCTGGTGAAGATCAGCCCGAGCAGCAGCGCGGTGAGGATAGATGCGAGCGGGCTGCCGCGGGCGAGCCAGGCGACGATGATCGCAGCGTAGCCGTACCCGAGCGAGATCTGTTCGGGTGCGAGCAGCTTGTGGTGGATGCCCGCGACCTCACCGACCCCGGCCAGCCCGGCCGCCCCCGCGGAGACCATCATCGCCGCCACGGTGGTTCTCAGCGGGTCGATCCCCGCGTAGCGCGCCGCGGTGGGATTCTGGCCCAGCACGCGGATCTGGAATCCGAGCACCGTGCGCCCCAAGAAGAAGGCCAGACCGCCCGCCAGCACGAGGCCAACCCCCAGGGTGGCCCAGTGGATACGCGTGCCCGGAAACACTCCCAGCCACGCTGCCTGCGGCAGGCTGTCTGTGTAGGCGAAGCCGCGTGACTCCTGTCCCTTCCACGGGCCGTGGACGAGCCACTCCACGGCGAAGATCGCGATGTAGTTCATCATGAGGGTCGAGATGACTTCGTTCACCTCGAGACGCAGCCGTAGGAGCGTGGGGAGCAGCCCCCAGGCCGCGCCCGCGACGCCCCCGGCCAGGAACATGACCGGAATGGCCAGCGGAGGCGGGAGGGGCAGGAAGAGGCCGACACCGGCTGCCGCCACGGCGCCGGCGAGCAATTGACCCTCGGCGCCGATGTTCCAGAACTGGGCCCGGAACGCGACCACCAGGCCGACGCCGCAGAGCAGCAGGGGGATGGCCTGTCGTACGATCTCGGGCGCGGTACGCGCGTCGCCCAGCGTCCCGAGGAACACGGTCGCGTAGGCTCGCGACGGGCTGATGCCAAACGCCCAGAAGATTCCCCCGGCGGAGAGAAACGCCGCCAAGATGGCACCCGCGGACACCGCCAGCGTCCATCCTGTGGTCGGCGCGGAGACCGGCTCGAACTGGAAGCGGCCGATCTGTCTCATCCGCGCTGCCCCATCATCATCAACCCGATGCGCTCGCGCCCGGCATCGGCCGCCGCGTCGGCCGCCGCGACGACGCCGACGATCTCTCCGACGATCTCTCCAGAGAACAGCACGACGACCCGATCCGACAACGCGAGGATCTCATCTAGATCTTCGGACACGAGCAGAATGGCGGTGCCCTGGATCCGCCGTCCCAAGAGTAATGTGTGGATCTGTTCTGTGGCGCTCACGTCCAACCCGGCCGTCGGGTGCGCGGCCACGATGACGCCGGGGCGATCCGACAGCTCGCGGCTCAGGATCAGCTTCTGGATGTTGCCGCCGGACAGCAAGCGCGCCGGCGTCGCCGGACCGGGCGTCGCGATGTCGTATTCGGCGATCATGCGGCGGGCGAACTCCGTGACGGCCTGCTGGTCGATCACCGGTCCGTGCGCGAAAGGCGGGTAGCGGTAGCGTTTGAGCACCAGATTCTCTGCGACGGACATCGCCGGCACGATCCCCATGCGCAGACGGTCTTCCGGGATGTGGGCGACACCGGCTTCGTAGACCGCTCTGGCCGATCGGTTGGTGATGTCCCGACCACGGACCAGCACCCGCCCCGCTGTCGCCGTCCGCAGACCGGTGAGCACTTCGACGAGCTCGCGCTGGCCATTGCCCGCGACCCCCGCGACGCCGACGATCTCACCTTGGCGGACCTCGAGGGAGATCCCGCGCAGCGCCGGTGGACCCCGGTCGCCGGCGACCTCGAGCCGGTCGACAACAAGCGCTTCGCCGTGCGGCACGTGTGCGTCCCGCTGGAGCTGGAACTCGACGTCGCGGCCAACCATTGTTCGGGCCAACGCCCGCTTGTCGGTGCCGGCGACGGGTTGGGTCGCGATGACGCGGCCCTTCCTCAAGATGGTGACCCGGTCGGCGATGGCGTTGACCTCATCGAGCTTGTGCGAGATGAAGATGACCGAGCAGCCGTCACGGCACATCCGGCGGATGACGTCGAAGAGCCCGGAGGCTTCCTGCGGTGTGAGGACGCTGGTGGGCTCGTCGAGGATCAAGATCTGCGCCCCGCGGATCAGCGCCTTCAGGATCTCCACGCGCTGCTGCTCGCTGGGCGAGAGCTCCCAGATGCGCGCGCGGGGATCGACGCCCAACCCGTATCGCTCGCCCACCTCGCGGATGTGACGCTCGGCGCGGCGCGCGGGAAAGACGACACCCGCCCCCGGCAGGCCCAGCACGATGTTCTCAGCGACGGTGTGGCGGCGCACCAACAGGAAATGCTGCGGGACCATGCCGATGCCCAGGGCCAGCGCGTCGCGCGGGGAACGGATGCGCACGAGTGTTCCACGGACCCAGATCTCGCCCGCATCAGGTTGATAGGTGCCGTACAGGATGCTCATGAGCGTGGTCTTGCCGGCGCCGTTTTCGCCCAGGAGCGCATGCACTTCGCCGGGTCGGACTTCGAGGGTCACGTGGTCATTGGCCACCACACCCGGAAACGTCTTGGTGATGTTGCGCAGGACGAGCAGATGGTCAGGTGAGAATTGCGCGGGAGTCATGAGCGACGCGTCAAGCATTCGCTGGACCGCCGCGGTCACCTCCACGCGCGTCTAGGGTGGGGCGGGTGTCGCGATGAGGTCCGGTTGGAGGACGCCGATATACGGCAGGGTGCGATACTGCTCGCGGAAGTCTAGACCATACCCCACGAGAAACGCATCCGGTGCTTCGAAGCCACGGTAGCGGATCGGCAGATCGTCGACGATCCGGCGTGTGGTCTTGTCCAGCAGCGTGCAGATGGCCAGGTCGGCGGGATCCCGGGCGCGGAGCGTGCGCAGCAAATACGACATCGTCAGACCGGTGTCGATGATGTCTTCTACCAGCAGGACGTGCCGTCCGGTGAGATCCTCATCGAGGTCTTTGATCAGTCTGACGGCCCCGGACCGGCCTTTGCCACCGCGGTATGAGCTGATCGCCATGAAATCGATGGTGGTGGGGATGTCGAGAGCGCGCGTCAGGTCCGCGAGGAAATACAGCCCGCCCTTCAGGACGGTGACCAGCAGCAGATCGAGACCGAGATAGTCCCGCGTGACCTGCGCCGCAAGCTCACCGACGCGCAGGCGGATCTGTTCCTCAGTGAGGAGTACCCGGTCGATCGGTCCCGCAGGCATCAGCGGATTGAGGCGGGCTGTAGATCGTACTTGGCGAACAGGCTCCGGACATCCCTGCCGTAGAGGATCTTGACGCGCACGTGGGGGTAGAGTTCGCGCATTCGCCGCAGCTTACGGTTCTTGCGCGTGACCAGGCTCTGCTTGAGTGTGGTCAGCTCGAGGTACAGATCGAAATCCGGGAGGTAGAAGTCGGGGCTGAAGCTTTCGATGGTCCGGCCGGTGCCATCGTATTCGAGAGGGAACGACCGCGGCTCGTAGTCCCAACGGATACCGTAGAAGTCCAGGATCCGCGCGAACTCCGACTCGCTCTCGTGGGCGAACTGCGCGCCCTGCCCGTCGGTCATTACCGCGAGTATAAGGAAGCCAGGCGTCGCGATGCAAGCATGAACGCTACAGGTTGTGCCCGGCGCGCCACGGGACTCCCTGCCCCTAGGGTTCGCCCTTGAGCGCCGCGATGACCACCGAGACGGCGGCCGACGTCTGGAGGACGGCCTGCGCCTCATGCACCGTGCCGCCCATGGCCAGCACCACCACGGCCAAACCGATTGCGGCGGAGACGGCTTTCTGAACAAAGGGCAGGTCGCTGAGGGATTTGTAGGCAGTCAGCAGTCCTTCACCAAATGGCCACATGAATCACCCGCGGGCAACCGTTGTGTGATGTGCATGCCCGCGGGGTGGAGAACGTAGACTTTGAGACCCTCAGGCCGGAAGTTCGTGTCATAATGAAGCCAGGAGCCGGTACGGTCGGCTAGGAGTTCGGGAGGAGTCGTCAATGCCGGAGGCCGCCAGGGCCGACGAGCTGCAGCGTTACCTCAAGCAGCTCGAGAGCAATGATGTGACGGTCCGCAGCGACGCCGCCCATGCCCTCGGAAAGCTGGGGGACGAGGCGGCTGTGGCTGGGCTTGCGCGCGCGCTCCAGGACGCGGATGAGTATGTCCGTAAGAGCGCCGTCATGGCGCTCCGGCGGATCAGCGGCCCTGCGGCCGGTGAAGCCCTCCGTCAGGCGCTCTCCGACCGCAGCGAACAGGTGGTGTTGCAGGCCGTCAACGGGCTGCGCGACATCCGCGATAAGGGCGCGGTGGAGCCGCTGATCCGGGTGCTGGCGCGCCGCGAGCGATCTCTCCAACTCGCGGCGACCGAGGCCCTTATCCGCATCGGCCCAGACGGCGTGGGGCCGCTCATGGCCGTCTTTGAGGACAAGGTCCTCCGGCGCAAGATCGGCACCCAGGTCATGAAGATCCTGGTCGAGATCGGCCCGCGGGCCATCGACGCGCTGCTGGCCGCTCTGCAGCAGGACAGCCAGGTCATCCAGGTGACCGGCATCTCGGTGCTGGGTCGGGTGGGCGATCACCGGATCGTCCGGCCGCTGATCGACCTCTTCCTCCGCGATCCACGAATGCAGGAGGCGGTGGTGGCGACGCTGGCCCGGTTGGAGGAGCGCGGCGTCGTCGACGGCACGGAGGGCGGCGGCCACGTCGACCGCGAGATTTCTCCGCCCAAGATGGTGGTCGAGGCGCTGACGGGCCGCCCGCGCGCCGACATGGTTGAGCAGTTGCGTGCGGCGTTGGAAAACCCGATGCCGAAGGTCCGCCGGTTCGCGCTCCGGGTGTTGTTTGCGCTGTTTGGCGAAGGCGCGGCCGATCAACTCATCGCGTCGCTCGACGACGAGGACGTCGAGGTCAAACGGCTGGTGATCCGGATCCTCGGGAAGTTGCGGGACAAACGTGTCATCGATCCGCTTGTCGCGCTCGTCCAGAAAGAGGGCGGCGAGCACGTGGAAGAGGCCGTGTGGAACACGCTAAAGGTCTTGACCGACCTGCGTGAGTTCGAGCAGTTGCGGGCACGTGTGGCCAAGGAGCGCGCCGGCGCGAAACCCAGCGTGCGAAAAGTCCGCTCCGAGCGGGATCTCTCCCCCGACTGGTGGCGGGAACAGGACTGAGCCCCAGCAATCGACGCGTGAAAGTCCTCCTGACCAACGACGACGGGATCGCCTCGCCCGGGTTGCGCGCGCTGGCCGATGTGTTCCGCGCGTCCCACGAGACCGCGGTCGTCGCCCCGGAA
This sequence comes from bacterium, assembly GCA_041497675.1. Classification (GTDB taxonomy): domain Bacteria; phylum Sysuimicrobiota; class Sysuimicrobiia; order Sysuimicrobiales; family Humicultoraceae; genus JBGPNN01. Next base: position 25,907 of record JBGQGY010000028.1, read on the forward strand.
CACGAGCGCAGCGCGACGGGTCACGCTATCACATTGCACAAGCCGCTGCGCGCCCGGTCGGTGACGGGGTACCTGTCGGGGGTAGCGGCGTGGGCCACCAACGGGACGCCGGCGGACTGTGTGGTGCTGGCGGTGGGCGAGCTGCTGGCGTGGCGGCCCGAGGTCATCGTCGCGGGGATCAACGTTGGACCAAACCTCGGGCTGGATCTGACGTATTCGGGGACGGTGTCCGGTGCGATGGAGGGTGCGATTCTCGGCATCCCTAGTCTGGCGGTCTCGGTCACGTCGTTTGTCGATGCCCACTTCGATCTGGCCGCGGTGTTCGCAGAACGCGTCGCGCGGCTCGTCGTGGAGCGGCACCTGCCGGGCGACTCGCTGCTCAATATCAACGTGCCGAACCTCCCGCGCGATCGGGTGAAGGGCGTCAAGATCACCCGCCAGAGCCAGCGGCGCTATCTGTCGAGGTTGGAGAAACGCGCCGATCCTCGGGGTCGCCCGTACTACTGGCTGACGGGGGAACGCGAACCGGTGGCCGATGCCGAGGGCAGCGATGGCTGGGCCGTCGCCAACGGATTCATCTCGGTGACGCCGATTCAGCTCAACATGACGGACGATCGCCTGCGGAACGACCTGGGGGGCTGGTCGCTGGCCCTCTAGCGGGTTGTCGCGTGCGGGCAGGAGATCGTGGTCCCGCGCAGAAGTGCCACGGCTAACGTCAAACTCACGTTCGCACCTTTCGTCGGAGCAGCGATGATTCTCTTTGATGACGTCGGCAAGCGCTATTCGCCCGGCGTCGTGGCCCTCCAAGGCGTCACGCTTCACATCGATCCCGGCGAGTTTGTCTTCCTCGTTGGTCCCACCGGCAGCGGCAAGTCCACCATCCTGAAACTCATCCAGCGCATCGAGTTGGCGTCCACCGGACGCGTGGTCGTTGACGGCGTGGATCTCAGCACGCTGGCCGCCGGTGCGGTGCCGCTCCACCGGCGGCGCCTGGGGGTCGTGTTCCAAGAGTTCAAGCTCTTGGCGGACCGAATGGTGTTCGAAAATGTCGCCTTCGCGCTCCGCGTGATCCGTGCCGATCCACTGGAGATCCCCGCGCGCGTGCAGTGGGCTCTGGAGATTGTCGGGTTGGCGGACCGCGGCCGCGACCTCCCCGCCAAGCTCTCGGGGGGCGAGCAGCAGCGTGTGGCGATCGCGCGAGCGATCGTCAATCGCCCGCTGGTGCTCCTCGCGGACGAGCCCACCGGAAATCTCGATCCGATCGCGGCGTGGGACATCATGCGCGTCCTCAGCTCGATCAACCTGCGCGGCACGACGGTACTTGTGACGACCCACAACCCCACGATCGTCGATGTGCTGCGTCAGCGGGTGATCGCCTTGGAAGGGGGGAGGATCGTCCGGGATGAGTCTCGAGGCCTTTACACAGTCGCCGCGCGATAACCTGACGGCGGCGGAAGGGCAGGCGATGCGCGGCGGCGAGGCGCGGGCGCTGCGCGCGGAATGGCGCGTCATCGTCGGCGACGCCCTGGCGGGGATGCGCCGCAACGCGTTGATGGCGGCGGCCGCGACGTCGACCATCGTCGTGGCGCTGGCCGTCGCGGGGTGCGGACTCCTCGTGTCCGCCAACTTGATCCACCTGGCCGGCATGTTGGAGGGGCAGGTCGAGGTCGTCGGTTTTCTCCGAGACGGACTCTCGGCGGCGCAGCAGCAAGACGCTTTGGCGCGGATTGCCGCGGCGCCCGGCGTGCGGTCGGCAAAGATCGTGGGCCGCTCGGCGGCGCTGGGGCGGTTGCAGCGGGCGTTTGGCGCGTCGGCGGCGATCGTCGACCTGCTGCCCGCAAACCCTCTGCCGGACTCCATTGAGGTCCACGTGACGGACGCGGCCCGGACGCGTGCGGTGGCGTCCGCCATCCAGCAGACCCCGGGCATCGAGGAAGTCGTTTTTGGCGCCCCGGTCGTCGACCGGCTGGTCGCGGCGACGCGGGCCGTGCGGCTCGCCGGTGGTGCGGCCGCGGTCCTGCTGGCCGCCGCGGCGCTCTTGATCATCGTCAACACGATCCGCCTGACGGTTGCCGCGCGCCGCCAGGAAATCGAGATCATGACGCTGGTCGGCGCGACCCGCGGGTTCATCCGTTGGCCCTTTTTGATCGAAGGCGCGCTGCAGGGCGCCGCCGCGGCGCTTGTCACCACTGTGCTGCTTGGCGCGGGGTATGTGTTCCTGGTGACACGTGTGTCAGCGTCGTTGCCGTTCCTGCCGCTGCTGCCGGCGGCCACGATCCTTCCAATTGCCCTCGCGGTGGTGTGGGCGCTCGGCATTGCCGTCGGCGTCTGCGGCAGTGAGATCGGTCTGCGCCGGTATCTGACCGCATGATCCGCGCATGATGATGCGCCGCACCGCGCTCGGCCTGCTGCTGTTGCTGGCAGCCGCTGGTACAGCGGCCGTCGCCGGGACCGCGGTCGCGCAGCCGCCCCCCGAGCCCGCCGCCAGTCCCGCGCTCCCCGCCAAACAGGAGGAGCTGGCGCGTATCCAGCACCGGCTCGACGCGGAGCGCGAGCGGCTGGACAAGACCCGTCGTCGAGAGCGGGGACTCTCCAGCGACGTCCAGCGTCTCGACCGGCGGCTCGAAGCGACCGCGTCGCGGCTGACGCGTCTGTCAACGGAGCTCCAGCGAACACGGCTGGGGGCCGAAGCCGCCGCCGGGGCCCTGGCGCGCGCCGAGATGGCCTTGGCCCGCCGGCGCACCGTCCTAGCCGGCCGGTTGCGCGACGTGAACCGTTACGGCCGGGCGGGATACCTCGACGTCGTGTTGGGCGCATCCTCGTTTCCGGAGTTTGTGACACGGGCGCGTCTGGTCACCGCGGTGGTACGGTCGGACGCACGGCTCATCCACTCATACACCGAGGACCGCGACCGGGTCGCCGAACTGCGAGACGACCTGCAGACGCAGCAGCGGCGGCTGCAGACGCTCGTTGGCGAGACGCAGGAGCGCCGGCAGCAGCTCAGCGAGCAGGTCGGCGCCAAACGAGGGGCCCTCGACGCCATCGTCCGAGAGCGCGCCGCCGCCGAACAGGCGGTCAAAGACCTCGAGGAGGATTCCGCCGAACTCGAAGCGTTGATCCAGCGGCTTCAAGTCGGGGTCGGACCCCGGGCCCGGTGGTCCATGTCGGCCGTCGCGTGGCCCCTGCGCGGTCCGATCACCTCACGATTCGGGTTCCGCCGCCACCCGATCTTCAGACTGCGCCAGTTCCATCAGGGCGTCGACATCTCTGCTTCGATGGGGAGCCCGGTCCACGCGGCGTTTGGCGGGATGGTGTTGTATGCGGGATGGTTCGGCGGCTATGGCAAGTTGATCGTGATCGATCACGGCGACGGCTTCAGCACGCTCTACGGACACCTCTCGGCCATCGACGTCGCCCCAGGCCAACAGGTCACGCGCGGCCAGATCGTCGCCCGTGTCGGCAGCACCGGGTACAGCACCGGCCCGCATCTGCATTTTGAGATCCGGCAGCGGGGCAAACCGATCAATCCGCTCCCATGAAACCTCCCCGTTGGTGGTAATCTACTTCTTGGCGATCCACAGTTCGTTGGGAGGCGATGTGTCGTGATGCGGAACCGGTTGACCACGCTGCTGCTGATCGGGGTGCTTGCCGCCGGTCTCTTCCTGGCCGGCTACGGGGCGGGACAGCACCGCGCGCTGGCGGGACCGGCTGACGACCAGGGGTTCGACCTACTGCGGCAGCTGCTCGTGCACGTCCGCAGGGACTTTCTGAATCCTGCACCTGAATCGCAGAAGCTCTTCGACGGCGCCGCCAAGGGCATGCTCGAGGCCTTGGGTGACCCATACACGCGGTACATGGCCCCCGGCGTGTACAAGGAGTTCTCGTCCAACACCCAGGGGTTCTTCTTCGGGATCGGGATCTACATCGACATTCGCGCGGAGCACCTGATCGTCGTGCAACCCATCGAAGGCACCCCGGCGCACAAGGCCGGGCTGCGCGCCGGAGACCGCATCCGTACCATCAACGGCGTGGCCACGGACGGCATGTCTCTCCAAGAAGCCGTGACACGTATCCGCGGGCCGGCCGGCACAAAGGTCACGCTCAAGGTCGCCCGGTCCGAGCAGACGTTTGATGTCGAGATCACGCGCGCACGCATCGAGGTCATCACCGTTCAGGGTCCGGGCGTCCTCGAGGAGGCGGTACGGAAGCAGTTGACCGCGGATCACCTGGGGTACGTTCACATCCTCACGTTCAACGAGCAGACTGCGAAGGAGTCACTGGCTGAGTTCGACCGGCAGGTGGCCGGGGGCGCGCGCGGGTTGATCATCGATTTGCGCAGCAACGGCGGCGGGTTGCTCGACATCTGCGTGCAAGTGGCGGACCGGCTGATCGAATCGGGCAAGCCCATCCTGCACATTGTCGCGAGGGACGGCAGCCGGACCTCCGAACGGGCCAGGTCGGGCGCCAAGATCACCATTCCCATCGTGGTGCTCGTGAACGAGTACAGCGCCAGCGCGTCAGAGATCCTCACCGGTGCCCTCAAGGACTCGGCGGGGGCCCCGGTGGTCGGTCAGAAGACGTTTGGCAAGGGTGTGATTCAGTCGGTGTACTCGCTGCCGGGTGGAGGCGGGGCGGCGATTACGACCGCGAAGTATCTGACCCCCGCCGATCACGATATCCACGGCAAGGGCATCACACCCGACGTCCCGGCCGGTGACAAGCTCGAAGGGAAGTCCGAGGCCGATATCAAGAAGATCGAAGCGGTACAACTCTCGCGTGCGATCGACGTGCTGAAGCAGCGCATTGCCCAGCGGCGGTGAACGCGGGAAGAGCGCGAGGGGCCGTGTGAGTCGTCGGTCTCCGGGACGCCGCACCACGCGCGGCCACACGGTCGCGGCCTTCATCCTCGTCGTCGTGGTCGCGTTTGCGACCGGCTGGTGGCTGGCGCTGCAGCACCAGACTCTGTCGGGCGGCGCGCCGCCCGCTCGCGTACCGCAACGGATCACCCCGCCCGAGGCGGTGCGTACCCCGGCCTCGGCCCGCCCACGCGGCGCCGGCCCCTCTCCGGCGCCGGTGGCAAGCCCGATGAATCCATCCGCGCCGCGTCTCGCCATCATCTTCGACGACGCAGGCGGCAGTCTCGCACACATAGAAGACATCATCGCGCTGGGCCGGCCGGTTGCCGTGGCCATATTGCCGCACCTGGCATATTCTACCGAGGCCGCGCGGCGCGCCAGGGCCGCAGGGCTCGAGGTGCTCCTGCACCTGCCGGTGGAACCCGAGGATGATACCAAGGCGATGGGACCTGGGGGCGTCTTGACGGCAATGGACGACACCGAGATCCGCGCCGTGGTCCGCTCGGACTTGGAGTCCGTCCCAGGTGCCGTGGGTATCAATAACCACATGGGGTCGAAAGGGACGGCCGACTACCGTGTGATGCGGGTGATCCTCGATATCGTGCGTGGCGCAGGCCTCTTCTACGTGGACAGCGTCACGACCCCGCGCACCATCGTGGCCCCTGTCGCCGAGGAGATCGGGGTGCGTACGGCGGCGCGCGCGGTGTTCCTGGACAACGAGAATGACGAGACCGCGATCCGCCGCCAGGTGTTTCGCGCGATGACCGTGGCGCGGGAGCGCGGGAGCGCGATCGCGATCGGGCACGCGCAGCGGCTGACCCCGCGGGTCGTGATGGCCATGCTCCCCGAGTTCGACCGGGCGGGCGTGGTGTTGGTGCCGGTGTCGACGTTGGTGAAGTGAGCGGGAGAGGAGCGGTGGCATCATGAGCGCGCAGGCCATGTTGATGGCTCCAAAGGAAGATCCGTGGGACTCGGCCCTCCGGCAATTCGATCGGGCTGCCGACCACTTGCCGATCAAGCGCGGTATCCGCGAATTCCTCGCGTACCCCAAGCGGGAATTGACCGTGCATTTCCCGGTCAAGATGGACGACGGCTCCGTCCGCATCTTCACCGGGTACCGCATCCATCACAGCACCGTCCTCGGTCCGACGAAGGGTGGCATCCGCTACCACCAAGACGTCACCCTCAATGAGATCCGCGCCCTCGCAATGCTGATGTCTTGGAAATGCGCCGTCGTAGGTCTGCCCTACGGGGGGGCCAAGGGCGGCGTCGTGGTCAACCCCAAAGAGCTCTCGCAAAACGAACTGGAGCACCTCACCCGGCGATACGCGACCGAGATCTCGATCCTGATGAGCCCGGAAGGTGACATCCCGGCGCCCGACGTGGGGACGAACCCCCAGGTCATGGCCTGGATCATGGACACCTACAGCATGCACCGTGGGTATTCGACCCCATCGGTCGTGACCGGCAAGCCTGTGGCCATCGGCGGGTCGCAGGGGCGCGTGGAGGC
>JBGQGY010000029.1:0-32225 GCA_041497675.1 bacterium
ATCGACGTCATCAAGTGGAAGGAAGTCTACGAGACGCTTGAGGAAGCGACCGACCAGGGCGAGCACGTCGCTCACCTGTTGGAAGGCATTCACGCCAAAAACATGTAGGCGCAGCCGTGGTCGTCCTCATCATCCTGATCGCCCTGTGTTTTGACTTCATCAATGGATTTCACGACGCCGCAAACTCCATCGCCACGGTCGTATCCACCCGGGTGCTCAGCCCCCGTCACGCGGTGGTTTGGGCGGCGGTCTTCAACTTTCTGGCGGCCTTTGGCCTGGGGGTCCACGTCGCGACAACGATCGGCAAAGGCATCGTCGATACCGCGGCGATCACCAATCACGTCGTGCTGGCGGCACTGATCGGGGCGATCACCTGGGGCCTGGTTACCTGGTATGTCGGCCTGCCGGTGTCGTCCTCACACGCGCTGATCGGCGGGCTGGTAGGCGCCGCGCTCGTCGCCACGGGGCCAACCGTGTTGGTCTGGGAGGGTATCAGGCGAATCTTGATCTTCATCGTGGTGTCTCCACTACTGGGGTTTGGATTGGGACTCGGCTTCATGGTGGCGGTGTTCTGGATCGCCCGGCGGGCCACGCCGTCGCGCGTCGATCGTACCTTCCGCCGGCTGCAGTTGTTGTCCGCCGCACTCTACAGCCTGGGACACGGTACGAACGACGCCCAGAAGACCATGGGGGTCATCGCGGTTGTGCTCTTCACCAACGGCTATCTGGGCTCGACCTTCTATGTGCCCTACTGGGTCGTCTTGATCGCGCACGCGGCCATCGCGGCCGGCACGCTCGCCGGGGGCTGGCGCATCGTCAAGACCATGGGGATGCGGATCACTAAGTTGCAGCCGGTGGGCGGGTTCTGCGCAGAGGGCGCGGCCGCGATCTCGATCTTGGGTGCGTCGTTCGCCGGGATTCCGGTTTCCACCACCCACACCATCTCGGGCGCCATCATGGGCGTGGGCGCGACGCGTCGGCTATCGGCCGTGCGGTGGGGCGTGGCCACACGAATCGTCTGGGCATGGGTATTGACGATCCCCGCCGCCGCGCTGGTGGCGGGGATCGCCTATCTCGTGCTCAGACTGCTATTTGTATAGGGGCAACGGATGCGGCTGCAGTCTACTGCCCAGCCGCCGCTTCAGCAGGTCAAAGGTTTCGATATCGTACTGCCCCACGAACGTAATCGCTTCGCCGGCGCGGCCCATGCGGGCCGTGCGGCCGATCCGGTGGATGTAGGTCTCGACATCCTCCGGCATATCGAAGTTGATGACATGCGAGATGTCCGGCACGTCGAGGCCGCGCGCCGCGACGTTGGTCGCGATGAGCACTCGCACCTTGCCGCTGGCAAACGCCTGTAGCGCCCGCAGCCGGGAGCCCTGCGCCATGTCGCCATGCAGCACCTCGGCCGCCACGTCGCGCTGTTGTAGGACGCGCGCCAGGCGATCCACGCCACGGCGGGTGCGTCGGAAGACGAGCGCCGACGGCACGTCGCCGCTGGTGAGCAACAGTCGCAACGCCCGGATCTTGTCCTGCTCGGCGACCTCGAGGTAGAACTGGGTGACGCTCTCGACGGTCGGTGACGGCGTATCGATCCGGACCCAGACCGGCTCGCGCATGTGCCGCGCGGCGATATCGTTGATCGCCGGTGGTAGCGTGGCCGAAAACAAGGCCGTCTGCCGCGATGCCGGTGTGTGCTTGATGATCCGCTCGACATCGGGCAGGAACCCCATGTCGAGCATGCGGTCGGCCTCGTCGAGCACGAGGACCCGGACGGCGTCGAGCCGCACGCTCCGGCGGTTGAGATGATCGAGCAGCCGGCCCGGCGTGGCCACGACAACCTGCACACCCTCGCGCAGCGCTTTCAACTGACGCTCGATCGGTTGGCCGCCATACAACGTGGCGACACGTGTCTTGTTGCTGCTCAGTTCGCGCACGACCTCGGTGATCTGCAGGGCCAGCTCACGGGTCGGGGCGAGGATGAGTGCCTGGACGCCGCGGGTATCGCGGTTGAGGCCCTCGATGATAGGGATGACAAAGGCGCCGGTCTTACCGGAGCCGGTCTGCGCCTGCCCGGCCACATCGCGGCCGGCGGCGAGCACCGGTATCACCTTCTTTTGAATCGGAGTGGGTTCGGTCCACCCCAAACGGGATAGAGCCCGGAGGGTTTCCGGGCGCAAGACGAGACCGCCGAACGCAGTCTCGTGCGTAGTAGTAGCTATCGCAAGTACCTCCTGATAACGACCGGGGGGAACCCGAGTCGAGAATGAGCCGGCATTCTGCGCGTGCCCACCGGTTCAACCCAACCCTGGTTTGGTAGACCGCGGACACATGAAAACGGGCGACGTTTGTTAGTTGCCATCGCCCGCTTCGGAAGACGCAACTATGACGGTTACAAGTACCATACCACATTACCAGGTCAAGTGCAACCTGGGCAGTGGGTTGAACCTACCGCAACCTGCTCAAACCCGAGGTGGGCTGGAGCGTCCTATTTCGGGCGCTTGAACCAGTACGTATATATTAACCCCGTGCTGGTTCCCGTTTGAACGCCCGTCTTGGAGACCACCCCTGTGACCGAAATTAGTTCCCCCCCTGTGCGCCCAGTTCGGGCGCCCTGGAAATTGGGGTAGCCGACCCAGGAAGTTGTTTGCCGTCCTCATATAGGGTAGTGTTTTGTCCTTCTATCGTGAGAACCAAGGTTTTGTACTCCCAAGTTTGCGCCACAGAGGGGCCTCCTTGTCCTTGCCTGGTCCATACGGCCAGACTCAATAAGATGACAGCCAGCGAAACGACGACCAGCGACGGAAGTCTGTTTTTCATAGCCACCCTCCTCCATTCAGGTATGCGGATAACAGTTTGATACACGCGTGGCGTTGCCCTAATACTCACGCTCGGCGCCCCGCCGGCGTTGCCCGCCTGCGCGCGAACTTCAGACCGGACCATATCGCGTCGATCGCAGCGATCTTGTAGTCGACCAGCCCCGAGGCGAGCCCTACCGATCTGACCACGGCCTCCGAGACGTCGGTCGACACACCCGACGCCTTCTTCGGCCAGGCGATCCAGAGTCCGCCGCCATCGCGCAGCGCGCGTATGGCCGGCGGCAGTCGACGATCCAGGTCCCCACGGGATCGCGTGAATAGTACGACAAGGTCTGCCCGACCCTTCAAGCGCTCAACCAGACGCACGCCGTCGGGAAGTGGCCCCAGCGTCCGCGCGAAATCGGTGGGCGCGCCGAGCTTCTTGGGGAGCGGCGTTCCAGAGTACCCGGCCAGGACCCGGGGGGTTCCAATGTATGCGGACGATCCGAGCCACGACGCGCCTATCCGCCCCCCGGCGATGCGCCCTCCTGAGGGTCTTCGGAGAACTGCACCAGTTCGACGCCGGCCGCCCCGAGCATCTCGCGGGCGGTCGGATCAGGATAGTCGCCGACAAACACGACGCGGCGGATGCCGGCGTTGAGGATCATCTTTGCGCAAGTCAGACAGGGTTGATGCGTGACATAGATCGTGGCACCGTTGATGCTCACGCCGTGATACGCCGCCTGGATAATGGAATTTTGTTCAGCATGCAAACACAGACACGTGTCGAGACCGGTGCCCGAAGGCGCATCGCTGGCGCATCGGGCGCAGCCGCCGTCGCCGCAGTTCGGTACGCCGCGCGGTGTGTCGTTGTACCCTGTCGACAGCACCATGCGGTCTTTCACGATCACCGCGCCGACGCGGCGGCGAAGACACGTTGACCGGCTGGCGGCCAGATGCGCCATGCGGCTGAAGTACTCATCCCAGGACGGCCTGCTCACGACACCACCACCATCGGCATCATCACCATCGATCCTCAGGGTCCGAACACAAAGGTGCGCCGAAAACCAGGGCCGAGCTCGGCGACGCTGAGTTTCACCTGAAACCGGCCCGCGGCGTACGGAGCAACCTCGTACGGGTCGATCAGAAACACCAGACCGTCCTGGTCGACGACGAACCGCTCGAGCTGCAGCGGTGTCAGATTCTTTACCTGACCGTTTCGCACGAACGCCGCGCGCTCGTCCCGCTGCAGCTTTTTGATCACCGCATCAGACACGAACCGGCGGTACGGCGCCTCCGGCCGGAACAGATCGCCCAGGGCCAGCCGCGTCGCCTTCGTCTCGATGACGCCGAAGGTGAACACGACGTAGGCCGGGTTGCCGTGCGCGCCGCCCGTGTACTGATACGTGTCGACGACCACGCTGATCAAGCGCGCCGCCGCGAAGGAGCTCACCTTCGGCATCGCCTTGTAGGTGTATGGCGCGCGCGGTTTGTCGGGTCCGGCGAAGACGCGTCCATGTTCCTGCGTAAACCGGTCGAGTTCGCTTCGGGCCCACAGCGCCAGCATGGTGTTCGCAAAGCGAACAAGCGGCGTGGCGTCCGAGAACTGCGGGTAGGTCAGTTGAATGTCATAGTAGCCGGGTTTCACGCCCACGGCGCGCTTCATGACCGTGGCCGCCGACGCATTCTGGCAGACGAGCGCCATGAGCGCGGCCACCAGCAGCCACCTCACGGCGAGCGTGTTGTTCGCCCTTCGCATGTCGGGGCGACCTAGAGCCGGACCGACTCCCGCACGACCGCGCCGTACAAGTCAGGCCTGCGGTGCGCCAGAGCGGGCAGTTTCTGCCTGACGCGGCGCAGGCGCTCGAGGTCGACCTCTGCGGTCACCAGACCCGCTTCTTCTCCACCGTCGGCGACCACCACGCCCATCGGATCGACGACCAGCGAGCGGCCGACGCGGTCGGGGCGCACCTGGTCGGCGGCCGCGATCCAACACGTGTTTTCCAACGCCCGCGCGCGCACGAGGGTGACCCAGTGCTCTTCCTTGAGCGGCCCGGTCACCCATGAGGTCGGCAGCGCGATGATCTCCGCTCCCCGCAGCGCCAGGATCCGCGACCATTCCGGAAACCGGATATCGTAGCAGATCTGTAGCCCGATCTTCCCCAGTGGCGTATCAACCACCGGCGGTGGCTCGCTGCCGGGGATGAAGCGGTCGGATTCGCGGCCGTTGAACGCGTCGTAGAGGTGGACCTTGCGGTAGGCGGCCAGCAGGTCCCCGGTGGGCGAGATCAGCACAGCCGTATTGAACGCTTTGTACGACTCGCCGGGCGCCCGTTCGAGGACGCCGGCGACGAGGTGCAGCCTGTGCTCCGTTGCCGCCCGCATGAGCCCCCGCACGAACGGACCATCCAGCGGTTCGGCCAGCTCGGCCGGGGCTGAGGTCGCATCGTCGCTGCGACGGTGCATGAAGACCTCGGGGAAGATCAGCAGGTCGACGCGTGTCCGCGCCGCCTCCGCGGACACCTCGACGACCCGGGCCAGGTTTTCGGCCTTCTCGGGCATCGCCCCAAACTGCGCCAGACCCACTCGCATCTTCGGTCACCTCTCCCGATCTATGCCTTCGACAGCACCCCGGGCTGTCCCGCCCCGGTCGTCGCTTCGGGCAGACGCCGCGGGGTGCCCCGCAGCCGCGGGTCGAGCCGGTCGCGGAGCCCGTCTCCCATCAGGTTGAATGCCCCGATCGCCAGCGCGATGGCCAGCGACGGCCAGATCAGCAGCAGCGGCATGCGCTGCAGGTAGTTGCGGCTCTCGCTGACCATGCGCCCCCACGTCGTGGTCGGTGGCGCGAGCCCTGGACGATGATCGGCCCCGCGATGTTGGTCAGGTCTTACGGCGGATCGCGTCGAGATCGTCGAGCGTCTTGCCCTCGCTCAACCACTGCCACGTTTCTTTCTCGCGTTGTCGTGCGGCCCGACCCTGTTCGAGCACGGCCTCGATGCGTGAGGCCGGGATGATGAGCACCCCATCGTCATCGGCGACCACATAGTCGCCGTGGGCCACGTGGACGCCCCCACAGACGATCGGCTCGCCGATCGTACCCCCGAGATCGAGCCGCCGCGTCGTCAGCGCGGAGACCCCCCGCGCGAAGACGGGCAGCCGGATCTCGGTCAGTTCGACCAGATCGGTGACCGGACCGTCGAGCACGGCCCCGGCGATCCCGCAGTTCTTCGCGGCGAGGCCCAGGTTCCCGCCAAACGAGGCATGCCGCAGATCGCCGCCCCGGTGGATCACCAGCACGTCGCCCGGCCGGCACTCGCGCAGCGCCCGCCGGTAGATCCCATTGTCTCGCGGCGGCGCGCTGATCGTGAAGGCGCGCCCGACGAGCGCAATGGGCCGAAAGATCGGCCGGATCTCGATGTCGAGGAATCCCTCATCGAGGAAATGGCCGAGCGTCGACGGTGGAATGTGCTTCAACGTCTCGAGGATGGGATCCATGTGGGCGCAGTATCGCGTGGTGGTGGCTTCCCCCTGCGCCCGATGAAGTCCTGTCCTACAGCACCCCCTCAAAGGACCGGCGCGCGAGGGACGCGTGGACCCAGTTCGTCAGCGTCACGATGTCGAAGACCGGCAGCCCCGTGGCGGCTTGGATGCGGTGCGCGTACGGCGGCATGTTCGTACACTCGAGCACCAGCGCGCCGATGTCCGGGTGCTCGCCGACCAGCCGCCGTGCCACCGTTTCGTGTTCTCGCGCAGAGCGCTCGGGGTCCAGTTCGAGATGATCGCCGACGATCGCGTTTGTGAAGTGATCCTCTGTTTCCATCCCGGCGATGTGTACGGGGATATCGGCGGTTATCCCAGACTCGCGCAGATGGTCGACGCTGAGCGACGGCGCGTCGATGGTCAAGATCCCGACCGAGCGTCCGTGGGGGAGCATGCGCGCGACGACCGGCACCTGTAGGAGGCTCGAGGTGAATAGCGGGACACCGACGGCCGCCGCCAGCGCCGATTGATAGCGCGCCAGAAACCCACAGTTGGTCGTGATGGCGCGCACGCCGGCCGCCTCGAGTTCGCGCGCCGCCTGCACGAACGGGTCGAGCAGCGCGACGTCCGGGTGCCGGACGACGCGATCGGGGCTGGCGTGTTCGACCACCCGGTAGAGCACCGGGAACGAAAAGGTCCCGGCGTTGCCCATATCACCCGGGATTCGCGGGAAGCGGGCCTCCAGCATCAGGATCCCGATCGGAAACCCATAGATACGCTTGCCGCCGCGCACGACCATGGTCGGACCGCCTCCACGCCGCGTGCCCTGGTCCACACGCGTCTGGGCGGACTGGTTCGGTCCGCAAACTCCGATCTCCCTGCAAAAGTAGGGGCTCGAGTCAACATCCGCGAAGACCGGAGGATAGACTCGTACAACAGTTAAGGGAGACCCGATGACGCCAGGACTCTCAATCGGTATCGACATCGGCGGGACGTTCACCGACGTCATCGTGGCGGATGCCTCGGGGGGCATCGCCGCGACGTTGAAGACCCCGTCAATTCCGCAGGCACCGGAGCAGGCGATCTTCAATGCCATCGAAGAGCTCAGACAGGCGGGCGTCGATCCCGGCGAGGCCAGCCTCTTCGTGCATGGGACGACGCTGGCCGTCAATACACTGATCGAGCGCAGCGGGGCGACCACGGGGCTCCTGGTCACCCGCGGCTTCCGAGATATCCTCGAGATCCGGCGCCTGCGTCTGGAGGACCCCACAAACTTCTACGGTGACAAACCGCTACCGTTGGTGCCCCGACACCTGGTCAAGGAGATCGACGAGCGCTGCCGGGCCGACGGCCGTATCCACCGGCCGCTCGATCTGGATCAGACACGTCGGGCCGTGGCGGAGCTCGTGGCCGGCGGCGTGACGGCGGTGGCGATTTGTCTGCTGCACGCGTACAAGAATCCGGTCCACGAACACCAGATCCGCGACCTGATCCGCAGGGAGTTCCCGGACCTGTTTGTCTGCGCCAGCGCGGACGTGTGGCCTCAGCAGCGCGAATACGAGCGCGGCCTCATCACGGTGATGAACGCCTACATCGGCGCGCGCATGGCACGGTATTTCCGCGGTCTGGAGGGCGGCACGCGCGCGCGAGGGTTGCGCGCGCAGGTGCTGTCCACCAAGTCCAACGGCGGGGTGATGACGGCCGCGCGGGCGGCGGATGATCCCGTACAAACGCTGCTGTCGGGGCCCGCGTCGGGCGTCATCGGCGCGGCCCATGTGGCGCGGCTCGCGGGTTTCACGCGGCTGGTCACACTCGACATGGGCGGCACCAGCGCCGACGTCGCGGTCGTCCAGGGCGATCCGGCCTACTCGACGGAGAACCAGGTCGGCGACTTCCCCGTGATCATGCCGGCGGTGGACGTCTCGTCCATCGGCGCGGGTGGCGGATCGATGGCGTGGATCGATTCGGCCGGGGTGCTCAAGGTCGGCCCGCGGAGCGCGGGTGCCGATCCGGGGCCGGCCTGCTACGGCCGCGGTGGTGACCACGCGACGGTGACCGACGCCTACGTGCACCTGGGCATCATCGCCCCGGACCGATTCCTCGGCGGCCGGATGCCGCTGCAGGCGCCGCTTGCAGAGAGAGCGCTGGCGGTCCTCGGCCGCCGCCTCGGCTTCAGTCCCTCGCAGGCGGCGGAGGCCATCCTCGATGTCGCCACGTCGAACATGTACGCGCAGTTCGTGCCCCTGATGGCCCGCCGGGGCGTCGACCCACGCGATCTGGTCCTGCTGGCCTATGGGGGCGCCGGTCCAACGCACGCCTTCCTCTTTGCGCACGAAGTCGGCATCCGTACCGTGTTGATCCCGCCGTCACCCGGCACGCTCTGCGCCTTGGGCTGCATCGTCGCAGACCTGCGCAACGACTTCGTCTCGACAATCTCCCGAACCGATCGGACGCTTGCCGACGACGAACTCGACGCGGCGTTTGGCGACCTCGAGACGCGCGGGCGGCAGTGGCTGGCGGCCGAGCGCGCCGGTGGCGTCCACCTCGAATCGGCCGGCATCGTGTACAGCGCCGACATGCGCTACAACGGGCAGGCGTTCGAAATCGAAATCTCGATTCCGGCCGACGAACGCGGGCGTGTGGCCGACGCCGTGCGCCGTTTCCACCACCAGTACCACGAGATCTTCGGTGTGAGCGACGCCGCGGCGCCCGTCGACTTCATCAATCTGCGCGCCACCGCGGTCGGCGTGACGCCGAAGGTCTCGCGGTTGGACGCTACGAGACCTGCCGGCGCGGCGCGGCGCGAAACGCGACCGGTCTTTTGGAGGGGCCGCGTCGAGCAGGCGGCTGTGGTGCCGCGGTCGCTCATCCAGATCGACGACCGCATCGCGGGACCGGCGGTCATCGAGCATTATGACACGACGGTATTCGTCCCGCCCGTTTATGCCGTGCGCGGCGCCGCGCACGGCAATCTCATCGGCGAGGTCGCCTAATGCCGGTCGATCCCGTTTTTCTCGAGATCTTCAAGAATCGTATCCAGGCAATCAGCGAGGAGATGGCCAGCGTCGTGCTCCGAACGGGGTTTACGGTGTTCGTCAAGGAGACCGCCGATTTCGGCACCTTCCTCCTCACCCCCAAAGGCGAGACGTTTGGCTCACCCGCCGTCACCGGCGTGAACCTCTCGCTGGGGATGCCGGGCGAAGACACGATTGCCGCTTTCGGCGAATGGCACGAGGGCGACATCGTCATGACGAACGATCCCTTCACGACCGGTGGCATGTCCACCCATTTGGCCGACGTCTTCCTCATGCGACCGGTCTTTGCGCAGGGGCGCCTCATCGCGTTTGGGCTGGCCTTTATCCACTCGTCCGACGTCGGCGGCAAGGTGCCGGGAAGCATTACGCCCACGGCGTACGACATCTATCAGGAAGGCGTGCGCATCACGCCCGTCAAGCTGTACGAGCGGGGCGTGCTGAACGAGACGGTGCTGCGTCTCTTCTTGGACAACTGCCGGATCCCCGAACAGAACTGGGGCGACCTGAAGGCCCTCATGGCCGGGCTCAACGTCGGCGCGCGCCGGCTAAACGAACTGGCGGACCGCTATGGAGTCGAGCAGGTCGAAACCGGTATCGAGGCGCTACTGGCGTACGCCGAGTACCAAGTCCGCGCGATGATCCGCGAGATCCCCGACGGCGAGTACACCTTCTGGGACTATCTGGAAAGCGGCCCCGGAGGGTATCCGATCCGGCTGCGCTGCCGGCTGGCCGTCAGCGGCGACGAAATCCTCATGGATTTCGAGGGCACCGATCCGCAGGTGCGCGCCGCGTTCAATCTCCCGTCGTGCAACAAGCAGGGGCATTACATGCTGGTGCCGACGCTGGTGCGGTACTTCCGCACGCTCGACCCGGCGATCCCGTGGAATTCCGGGATGGTGCGGATGATCGCCAGCCACGCCCCGGCGGGCAGCCTGCTCAACCCGTACCCGCCGGCGGCGGTGGGTGTCCGCGCCGCCACGTTCATCCGAGTGATGGATGTGGTCCTGGGGGCGTTGGGTCAGGCGCAACCGGACCGTCTGCCCGCCGCGGGCGCCGGACAAGCGTGTATCGTGCTGCTCTCGATGATCGACGCGCAGAGCGGTCGGCATCGCGTCGGTGTGGTGCAGCCGATCTGCGGAGGCTCGGGCGGGCGGCCGATGCGGGACGGGATCGACGGCATGGACTTCTCCGTCGGGTATCTGCGCAACGTCCCCGCGGAGACGCTCGAGACCGACATGCCGGTCCTGATCGAGCGCTACGGCCTGCGCCCGGACTCGGGCGGCCCCGGCGTATTCCGCGGTGGCTGCGGGATCGAACTCACTGTGCGGGTCTTTGCGCCCGACACCGTACTGACCGCGCGAGGCATGGAGCGGTTGCAGTTCCAGCCGTGGGGACGCGCGGGCGGGCGGCCCGGGGCGCAGGGGACGGCGATCACCAACATCGAGACGCCCGACGCGACGCCGACGGGACGCATCGACGAACTGCTGCTGCAACCCGGCGACACCATCACGTTCCTGTCGCAGGGCGGCGGAGGGTTTGGGGATCCGTACGCTCGTGATCCTTCGGCGGTGTTGTCCGATGTCCGCCGCGGGCTCGTCACGGCCGGGGCCGCCCGTGAAGCGTACGGCGTCGCGCTCTCGGATGACCATGTCGACGTTGAGGCGACGCGCGCGCTACGGGCGGCGGAGCGCGGATCCGGCGCGGCGTTCGACTTCGGGCCAGAGCGGGAGCGCTTTGAGACCATCTGGACCGACGCCATGCAACTGTCGCTCAACCGCGCGCTCGGCGCGCATCCCCTGGCCTTGCGAAACTACCTCAAACAGCGCGCCATGCAGGAGGTCGAACGCCGGGCTGCCGCCGGTGGGCGCCCGGAGCCAACGACGCTCTCGGACCTTGTGCGGGAGATCGCCGACGGGATCGCGGCCGGGCGCCGGGCCGAGCGCCCCTTTGGACAGGTGGGCGGCTAGCGGGCGGGGTCTGCGGGCTGGCGCTCCCGGGCCATGAACTCGTCGATATCGGCGCGGTAGCGGGCCGTGCGGGCGTTGAAGTCTGTGATGTTCGCCTGAAGAGACTCAATGCGGTGGTTGTATACCATCACGTCGAACTGATCGTCCGCGGCGGGCGCGGGTGGCATCCCGTCGGGAAATTGCTGGCGCCGCCGTGTGATGTTGTCGCGCAACGCCGCGAGTTCTCGTTTCTCTCTCTGGAGGGTCTCGCGCCCGCGCTCGAGATCCTCGCCGACCGCCATCAACTCGGCGCGGCGACGACGCACGTCCTCAGGTTCCCCCGGCCGCGGCGCCGAGATCCGCACGGGCGAACCCTCCGCCTGATCCGGTGCGCCGCGGATGTTGAGCCGGCCCAAGACCACCGACCAGGCCATGACGCCGACTGCGAAGACGACGACCACGATGAGGTAGACTGCCACCCGGCTCCGCATGTCATTGAGGTGTATGCCCTGATCGGGCCCTCAGCGGACGTGGTCATGCGGTCGCCGGCGCGCGGGTGGCGCGAGGGCTGTCGCGGCCCGCAGTCTGAACTTCGAACCCGAGCTCCGTCGCGCGTGACACGAAGAAGTCGATATTCTCGGTCTTGGTCCGGTCGCCAATACTGGCGCGGTCATAACACCCGTCGATGGCCAGGACCACCGTCTCGGCCAGACACGCCGGCACGAGCCCCGGCCCGTAGCCCATGTCCAGCTGGCCCCGTGGATCGCCGGGCAGCCGCACCACCCCGCCGGGAATCACCTCGACGTCTTCACGCGCGACCACCGAGATGTCGACGTCGTAGGGCCGGCCGAGGTCAAAGATCACGGCGCCGCTGCGGACGTGCTGAGGGAAGATGACCGGCGCGGGTTCCGACGTGGCGGTGAAAACCGCGTCGGCCTCGCGCGCCGTGTTGAGATCGACGCTCACGTCGATGACGACGCTGCGATACCGCCGCTGCAGCAACTCGCGCGACCGTTCGAGGCGTTCCAGACTCGTCCCGATCATGATCAGCCGCCCGACGTGCTCGACGACCGCGCGGCAGATGCCGAATCCCACCACGCCGTTGGCGCCCACGACAGCGGCCGCCGCCCGCGACGGATCGACGCCGCGCGCCCGCAGCCGCGCCAGGACCAGCGGCACGGCCATCTTCACGGTGCCCGCTGTATACGCGCCGCCGTTGGTGACCGCGATGGGTGACCGCGCGGCGACGTCGACGCCTTTGTTGCCGACCACCGACCAGTACGCGCCCAGCCCCAGCACGGTCGCGCCCAGATTCGCCGCCAGGTGCGCCGCTTGAAGCGCGCGGCGCACCGCGAGCGCCGGTTCGGTCCGGATCTGATCGGGCAGCAGCGGCACGGCGATCAAATAGAGGCGCGCGCGCCGGCCATCGCGGGTCGTGATGTTGCGCAGTTCGTCCACCTTCATGGGCCGCATGAATCGGGCCAGCCACCGCACGGCGCGGTCCGAGATCAATCCCCGCTGCTGCAGGGGGCCCAGCCAGCGAAACCGGTTCGCCTCCCACACGTCACGGACGGTCATGGGGTGAATGAGAAACGCGGCCACCGCCTCCCCGCCATCGAGCCACGGCAGCGGGAGCCGGTCGCCGATTCGAGGCTCGACGCCATCGGCGATCCGGGCAAGGTGTTCCTTATAGTTCCACAGCGTGACGATGGCATACGCGGCGCCGAGCGCGAGAAAGGCCGTGTGCGCGCCGGTCAGCCACAGCGTCACCGGCAGGCTCACGGCGGCCAGCACCGTCGCCAGCGACAGATAGCCCCACGCCCGCCCCAGCGCGCGCGGCACGACCAGCGTGGCCGCAGCGACGATCATCGGGATCGCCACGGCGGTCGGGGCGATGTCACCCAGCGCCGCCAGCGTCAGGACCGCCCCAAACGCGACAACGGTGCTCTTCATGCGGCCGGCCGTCGATCGCACGATGAGCCAGACGGGAGAGTACGCGTGACCGAGGATGACGGCGGCGGCGGACGCGGCCAGCGGCCAGGCCGACGCGTCGAGCGTGCGGGCCGCGAGGACGCCGAGCGCGCCCTTCGCCAGGTCGAGCCCAACGACGAGCCCGAGCGTGGGATAGCCGACGGCCGCGATCACGGCGCCCAACCCAAGGTTGTGCGGGGATAGACGCCGGATGTCGAGACCGCGCATCTGCCGCGCCACGAGATAGCCGGTCGGCAGAGCGCCGATCGCGGCGGCCAGCAGCACGGCGAACACGACCATCGTCTTACTTTGTCCCAAACAGCCGGTCGCCGGCGTCGCCCAGCCCCGGCACGATGTAGCCCTTCTCGTTCAGATGACTGTCCACGGCGCCGGTGTAGATGTCGACGTCGGGATGGGCCGCGTGCACCTTCTTGATGCCCTCTGGGGCCGAGATGATGGCCATGACCTTGACGGTGCGGCAGCCGCGCCCCTTCAACGTGTCGATGGCCGCGACGGTCGAACCGCCGGTCGCCAGCATCGGGTCGAGGATTATGGTCTGACGATCGGCGATATCCGGCGGCAGTTTCACGAAGTAACTGACGGGCTGCAGCGTTTCGTGATCGCGATAGATGCCAATGTGCCCGACGCGCGCCGTGGGGATCAGCCGCGTGATGGCCTCCTCCATCGCGAGCCCGGCCCTGAGAATGGGGACGACCGCGATCTCCTGCCCGGCGATCGTCCAGCCCGTGGTCGTCGCCAGCGGCGTCTCGACCTGAATCTCGCGGACCGGATGATGCCGCGTCGCCTCATAGGCCATCAACATGCTGAGCTCTTGGGTGATTTCCCGGAACTCTTTGTGCCCGGTCCGCTTGTCGCGCAGGATCGTCAGTTTGTGCCGGATCAGCGGGTGATCGAAGACGTGCACGTTGGGCATGGGGCCCTCCTGGAGGCGCGGGTCTGGTGCCCACCGAACATCAAAGATAGCACATGGTCTCTACCCCAGGGAGGGCCTGGAATGCTGCTGGCGACGCACGATCCGGAACTGCACGCGTTGATGCAGCGGGAGCGCGAGCGGCAGCGCGACGGCGTCGAGTTGATCCCGTCGGAGAACTATGTCTCGGCCCCGGTGCTCGAAGCCATGGGCAGCATCCTGACCAACAAATACTCCGAGGGATACCCGGGGCGGCGCTACTACGGCGGCAACGAAGTCGTCGATGAGATCGAGCGGCTGGCGCAGCAGCGGGCGAAGACCCTGTTTGGGGTGCCCCATGCCAACGTGCAGCCCTACTCCGGCAGCCCAGCCAATCTCGCGGTCTACATGGCCACCTGCCGGCCCGGCGACGTGATCATGGGTCACAACCTCCCCGACGGCGGTCACCTGACGCACGGCGCCAAAGTGAGCGCCAGCGGGATCTTCTACAAGAGCGTCCCCTATCACGTCGGCGCCGATGGCTTCATCGACTTCGACGACGTCTGGCGCCTGGCCCGCGAACACCGGCCGAAGCTGATCTGGTGCGGGGGCACGGCGTATGCGCGCGAGTACCCGTTTGCCCGCTTTGCCGAGGTGGCCGATGAGGTCGGCGCGTTCTTTGCAGCCGATATCGCGCACGTCGCCGGGCTCGTGGTGGGCGGCGCGCACCCCAGCCCGTCGCCGCACGTGCACGTCGTCACGACGACGACGCACAAGACCCTGCGCGGCCCGCGTGGCGCGATGATCATGGTCACGGATCGGGGGTTCAAGAAGGATGCCGAGCTCGCCGACCGAATCGACCGCGCGGTCTTCCCGGGCCTGCAGGGCGGCCCGCACGACCACACGACCGCGGCGATCGCCGTGGCCCTCGGGGAGGCGATGAAACCCGAGTTCAAGACATACGCGGCGGCAACTGTCGCCAACGCGAAGGCGCTGGCCAAGGCGCTGCTCGACCGAGACTTCCGGCTCGTCACGGGTGGCACGGACAATCACCTGCTGCTGGTGGACTTGACGCCCGATGGGAAGGGCCGCGGTGTCTTCATGCAGGAGGCCTTGGACGCGGTCGGCATCACCGTCAACAAGAACACGATTCCCCGGGAACCGTCATCGGCGTTCTATCCGTCGGGGATCCGGCTGGGCACGCCAGCGGCGACGACCCGCGGGATGCGAGAAGCGGAAATGGCGCAGTTGGCAACCTGGCTGGCGGACGTGCGCCAGGAGGCGCTGGAGTTCCAGCTCCCGGACGACCGCGAGGCTCGGGCCCAGGTGCTGCGGCAGTTCCGGGCGTGGGTGAAGGACAACCGTCGGCTGGCGGCGATCCACGAAAACGTGCGGACGCTGTGCCGTCGCTTCCCGGTGCCGGGGATACAGTAGACTCCAGGTGTCTTCCGGAGGAGACTAGGGTCGTGACACTGAGCCGAATCATCGCGGGGGGCGGCCGCCGGTCCGGGCCCGAGCCGCCGTATGGCCGGCGGGGCCTCAAGGCGGTCTTCGTCCTTCTCTTACCGGCGTTCGTTGGAATACGTGCCGGTCTTCCCGTCTGGTGGATGCTTGGACCGATATTTGGCGTGTTACTCCTCAGCTGGATCGCTGACGTGATCTGGGAGATCCGCACGGGTAATTGGCGTAACTGGACTCGGGTCGAGGTTCGTCGGTAGGTCACCTGAAACACGTGGGATAGATCGAGGAGGTGGACATCATATGAAACTGTGGCGTCTGGCAATCGTCGCAGGGGTGCTCGTAACTCTCGCGATTGCCGGTCTCGGGGCCGCGGCACCCGTCGCACCCAAGCCCACACAGGTGCTCCGGGTCGGCATCAACAGCGAACCGCCCGGTCTGGACATCATGTGGCAGACTGCCACCATCACCCAGGACATCATGCAGCACGTCTACGAGTTCCTGTTCACGATGGACCAGAGCCTCGACTTCAAGCCCATGCTGGCCGAAAAGATGGACGTGTCCAGCGACGGCCGGATCTTCACGATTGCGCTGCGCAAGGGGGTCCAGTTCCACAACGGGAAGGAACTCTCGGCGGAGGACGTCATCGCCTCCATGGAACGCTGGGTGCGTCTCGATGCCCGCGCCAAACGCTTCATGGAGAACCGCGAGACGCTCCGCGCCAAGGACAAGTACACCGTCGAGGTGAAGTTCCGGCAGCCCAACGGCGCGTTTCTCTCGGCCATTGCCATCCACAACAACGTGCTGGCGATCATGCCCAAGGAGATCGTCGAGAAGTACGCGAGCCCCGACCCGCGCGGCACCGAGATCAAGGAACCGGCCGACCTGATCGGCACCGGTCCCTATCGGATCGTGGAGTGGGCCCGCGACCGGCACGTGCGTCTCGCGAAGTTCGACAAGTACGCGCCGCGCAGCGAGCCCTCGAGCGGGATGGCCGGGCAGCGCACCGCCTGGGCGCAGGAAGTGCGCTTCGCCGTCATCAAAGACGACCTGACCCGCCTGAACGCCCTGATCGCCGGTGAGATCGATGTCGCGCACGTCCTGAACCCGGCACAGTACGCGCAGGTGCGGCTGAACGCGGCCGTCGACCCCTACATCGTCAAGCCCGGCTCGGCCCCGGTCGGCGTCTTCAACAAGAGCCAGGGCAACATGTTCCGCAATGAGAAACTGCGAAACGCCGCGCACTGGTCCATCGATTACAGCAAGGTGATGGCCGGGACGTTCGACAACCCCCTCTTCTTCCGCACCGCGCACGCGCTGGCCTCGCGCGAGTGGGGGTTCTGGTACAACGAGGCCGGGCGCGAGCTCTATAACAAGCCCGACCTGCCGAAAGCCCGCGCGCTCGCCGCCGAGGCCGGGTACCGGGGTGAACGCATCCGGTGGATCACCACGCGCGACTTCGACTACATGTATCGCTCGGCGCTCATTGCCTCGGAGCAGATGAAGGAGGCCGGCTTCAACGTCGAGTTGATCATCGGTGACTGGCCGACGGTGATCAGCAACCGGGGCAAGCGCGAGGCGTACGAGATCTTCTCGACCGGCATCGGCTTTGGCGGCGATCCGACCGCCACGGCGGCGTTCACCCCGGACTGGCCGGGCTTCTACGACGATCCTGACAACAACGCCAACTACAACGCGCTGCTGACCACGGTCGATCCCGCAAAACGCAAGCAACTCTTCGTCGAGCAGCAGCGGCTCTTCTGGGTGAAGAACCCCTACTTGCGATTTGGCGATTTCTTCAGCTTCCGCGCCGCGCGAAAGGAGGTCAAGGGCATCTTCGCGCGCGGTCCGGGATTCTACTGGAACGTGTGGATCGACAAATAAATGCGCGCGCACGTCGCGCGCCGCGTCCTGCTCCTCTTCCCCATGATGGTGGCGGTCGCCACCATCGTGTTCCTCCTCGTGCATCTCACGCCGGGTGATCCCGCCGCCGTCCTGGCCGGCGAAGCCGCCAGCCCCCAGGACGTCGAGACGATGCGAAAAGCGTTGGGTCTCGACCGCCCGCTCCCGGAGCAGTATTGGTCGTTCCTCACGCGTCTGTTCACGCGGCTCGACATGGGTGAGAGCTTGTTCCTCAAGATGCCGGTGACGAGGGCGATCGTCGATCGGCTGGAACCCACGCTGTTGCTCACGCTGCTGGCCGCCGTGTTCTCGGTGGGGCTCGGCATCCCGCTGGGCATAGGAGCCGCGGTCCGGCACAATCAGGCCACGGATCGCCTGCTGATGATCGTCGCGCTGCTGGGGTTGTCGATCCCCTCGTTCTGGCTGGGGATCAACCTGGCCATCGTGTTTGGATTGTGGATGAAGGCCCTCCCGGTGGCGGGCTACGCGCCGCTCGCCGAGGGTGTGTGGGCCAGCGTCCGCTACCTGATTCTCCCGGCAATGGCGCTGGGCTTCCCAGGCTCGGCCCTGATCGCGCGGATGATGCGCTCGTCGATGCTGGACGTGCTGCGGATGGACTACGTCCGCACCGCGCGCGCAAAAGGGTTGAGCGAACGGCTGACAGTCTACCGCCACGCGCTGAAGAACGGCCTCCTGCCTACCCTCACCGTCATCGGGCTGTCGATCGCGGGGCTGGCCGGCGGGGCGGTGATCGTCGAGACGGTCTTTGCGGTGCCCGGCGCGGGGATGTTGGTGATCAACGCGATCTCCCGGCGTGACTATCCGGTCATCCAAGGAGCAGTGCTATTTTCGGCGCTGCTCTACGTCGTGATCAACCTGATCGTCGATCTGATGTATGCCTACATCGATCCCAGGGTGAGGTACGACTGAACTGGCTTCGCCTGCTCGCGCGCAACCAGACGGCGTTGGCCGGTCTGATCATCATGCTCGTGATGACGGGGGCGTCGGTCTTCGCACCCGTGATCACCGACCAAAACCCCATGAAGATCGACGTCCCCAACAAACTGCGCCGGCCGGCGCCCGGCGCGCCCATGGGCACCGACCAGGTGGGTCGCGATACGTTCGCCCGGGTGCTGTACGGAGGACGACTGTCGCTCGAGGTCGGCGCGCTCACCGTGCTCTTCACCGCGCTGGGCGGCACGCTCATCGGGTTGCTCGCAGGCTTCTACCGAGGGGTGGATGCGTGGATCATGCGCGCGATGGACGCCGTCATGGCGTTCCCCGCGATCTTGCTGGCCATCGCCATTATGGCGATCCTGGGCCCGAGCGTCACTAACGTCATCGCATCGCTGTCGGTGGTCTCGATTCCGCGGTTCGCCCGGATCGTGCGGTCGGCGGTGTTGATCCTGCGTGAAGAGGTCTACGTGGAGGCCGCTCGGGCGGTCGGTGCGCGCGATGAACACATTATGGCACGCCACATCCTCCCAAACTGTCTGTCACCGATTATCGTCCAGTCCACGTATGGGTTTGCGACGGCCGTCTTGAACGAGGCCGCGTTGTCGTTCCTGGGTGTGGGCGCCCCGCCCAGCGTGCCGTCGTGGGGTAACATCCTGGCCGAAGGCCGGTTGCTGGTCACCGACGCGCCGTGGCTGACCTTTTTCCCGGGTGCCGCTATCGTCTTGGTCGTGCTGGGCATGAACCTCTTGGGTGACGGGCTGCGAGACGCGCTCGATCCGAGGCTACGGGGGACCTGAGTATGGCCGGCTATGACCTACTGGTACGCGGGGCGCACGTGATCGACCCGACGCAGAATCTGAACCGGGCGGCAGACATCGCAGTGACGAACGGTCGCCTCGCCCGCATCGGTCCACCCGGCGGGGGCACGGCGTCACGCGTCATTGACGCGGCCGGGCTCTACGCGTCGCCGGGGTGGATCGACATCCACGCGCACGTCTTCCACAGCGCCGGCGGCAACGGGGTACATCCGGACCGCGAGGCCGGCGTGATGACCGGGGTCACGACCGTGGTCGATCCCGGGTCGCCGGGCGCGAGCCAGTGGGATGGTTTTCGCGCGTATACCGTCGAGACGGCCGCCACGCGGGTCCTCGCGTTCCTCAATGTCTCCATCGCGAGCGCGATGCCCGGCGTCCCCCGGCACGGCGCGTGGGACAACTTCAACCAGCGACTCACGATCCGCACGATCGACGCCCACCGCGATGTCATCCTGGGGGTGAAGGTCCTCGCATCGCAAACGCACTGCGGGCTGATGGGTGTGGAGCCCGTGAAACTGGCCGTGCAGGCCGCGGATCTCACCGGCACGAAGGTGATGTGCCACATCGGCAACGCGCCGCCGGTCATCCAGGACGTGCTCAGACTGCTGCGGCCGGGCGACGTTGTCACGCATTGCTGGCACGGCAAGCCCGGTGGGATCCTGGACCGCGACGGGCAGCCGATTCGCGAGGCCCGCGCAGCGGCGGAACGCGGCGTGGTCTTCGACATCGGACACGGCAACGCCAGTTTCGCCTTCGAGACTGCGCGCCAAGCGATGAGCGCCGGGTTCCCCCTTCACTCGATCTCGACCGACATCCACCAGTTGTGCATCCGCGGCCCGGTCTTCGATATGGCCACGACGATGTCCAAGTTCTTACACCTGGGGATGGGTCTCAGCGAGGTCATCCGGCTCTCGACATCGGGCCCGGCGGCCGCGATCGGGAAGGGCGACGCCCTCGGCAGCCTACGGGTGGGCCGCGAGGCGGACCTCACGCTCTTCCGCGTCGAGGACGGCGAATTCCCAGTCATGGACGCGGAGCGAAAGACCGAGAAGGCCGCGCGCATGATCCGGCCCGTCTGGTGCATTCGCGCGGGGAACGTCTGCCTCCACCCGTGACCGCAACGGTCCTCGGCATCGATCTCGGCTCGACGTGGTGCAAAGCGGGCCTCTATGAACGGACAGGCCGGCTTACGGCGACCGGCCGATCGGACAGCCGCACGGGAACGCTGGGTCTGGGCGCCTCGGATGCTGATCTCGAGCACTGGTGGCATTCCCTCGCCACGGCGGTTCGAGCCCTTCCGCCGCCGGTGCGCCCCGCCGCGCTGGCGGTGTCCTGCCGTGGATACTACGGCGTGTTCCTCGACGGCGCGATGCGCTCGGCCATGCCGTTCAGCGTCCCGCAGATTCCCCGCGACCTCTCCCCGTACGCGTCGGCCGGATGGGAACCCGGCGGGCTCTGGGCGCGCGCGTACGCGCCAATTATCGTGGCGAATGTCCGCTGGGTGCTCGAATCTCTTCCCGACGTCCACGCCCGCATTCGACACGCGGGCGCGCTGCACAACTACATCGCCTGGCGCCTGACCGGACGCTGGGTCACCGACCCGGCCAGCGGACCGGGCGGGCTTGCCGATTGGCCGCCCGCGGCGATGTCGCTCTCGGGTCTCGCGCGCGAGGCCTTCGCGCACCCACTGCCGTCCGAAGCCACCATCGGATCCCTCATCACGCAGGCCGCTTCGGATCTGGGTGTGGCGGGCGGCATGCCCGTCGCGTGCGGCGGCCACGACGGCGCGCTGGCGAACCTGGGTGGAGGCGCGTATCACATCGGTGACGCCATGATCACGTTGGGGACCAACACCGTATTGCGTATCGTGACCGGCTCGCCGGTGGACGGCTGGTTCGGCTACCCCCTCCCACCGGGGATCTGGGCCTGGGTTCGCGGAGCACCGGGCACCGCGCCCAAAGTCGAAGCGGCGCGGGAGCGTGGCCGCCGGGCGTACGGCGCCGCGCTCGACGCGGTGGCGGCAGCGGTGCAGAATCTCATGGAGACCGCGCGCAGCGCGGGCCTCTCGCCGCGGCGGTTCCTGGTGACCGGCGGGCTGTCACTCATTCCCGCGATGCGGCGCCGGCTGAGATCGGTCCTCGGCCAACCGCCGATCTGGACCGACCCCGAATCGGGCATGCGCGGCGCGGGGATGCTGGCCGCCGTCTCCGCCGGATGGTACCGGGATGTCTCATCGGCGGCCGAAGGGATGCGCTATCATCATCGACGAGTACGAGGTGCCCACAATGTACACGTATGAGCGACTCGGTGTCCCCACGGTCATCAATGCCAGCGGGATGATGACCCACCTTGGCGGCGCGTCGCTGGCGCCGGAGGTAGCCCAGGCAATGGCCGAGGCCGGCCAGGCCCACGTGGATCTGGACGTGCTCAAACGGCGAGCGGGTGAGATGATCGCGGCGTGGGCCGGCGCAGAGGCCGGATGGGTCACCTCGGGTGCCGCGGCGGGAATCGCGATCATGACCGCGGCGTGCGTGGCCGGCACCGACGCGGCGCGCGTGGCGCGTCTCCCCGACGCCGGGTGGGAACCGCGCAGTATCCTGTTGCAGGCCGGTCACGATGTGCACTTCGGCGCGCCGGTCGAGCAGATGATCCGCATCGGTGGGGGCCGCCCGGTGCGCGTCGGTTCGGCCAACGCGTGCACCCCGGAACTACTGCGGGCCACGATCGACGCGCACACCGCCGCGATCCTCTTCGTCCAGTCCCACCACGCCGTTCAGAAGGGCATGGTGAGCCTGCCCCAGGTCATTGGCATGGCGCACGGGATGCACTGCGCGGTCATCGTCGACGCGGCGGCCGAAGACGATCTCGCGCGATACGCCGCGATCGGAGCCGACCTGGTGACGTACAGCGGGGGCAAGACCTTCGGCGGACCCACCTCGGGGATCATCGTCGGCCGGGCAGATCTCATCGAGGCCTGCCGCGCCCAGGAGCACGGGATCGCCCGCCCGATGAAGGTCGGCAAAGAGGCGATCGTGGGACTGCTGACGGCGCTTGACTGCTACGTGACGCGCGATCGGGCGGCGCGGCAGCTCGAAGAACAGCAGATCTGTCAGACGCTGCTGGCCGGATTGCGAGATCTGCCCCACACACGGGTTGAACTGACCGTGGATGAGGCGGGACGGGCGATCACCCGCGTCGCGCTTTCGCCGACACCCGGCGCCCTGGGACTCGACGCCGTGACGTTGATGCGGGAACTGCGCGAGGGTTCGCCACAGGTCTTCGTCCGGGGCCATCTCGCGAGCACGGGAACGATCCTGCTCGACCCGCGGCCTCTGCGCCCGGCCGACGTCCCCGCGGTGGTCCGCGCCATCCACGCGGCCTACGAGCGGTCGATCGCTCGGGTCCACAAGCCGTAGGCGGCTTCGCACGACACCGCAGCGGCAGGAGTTTGCGCCGGGGACACAGGAGACAGACGATACGATGGAGATAGGTCCGGAAGTCATCGACCTGCGCACCGCGCGCGACGAGTCGCTCCTCGATCATCTCTATCAAGCGGTGTACCTTCCTAACTTTCAAACCCCCGAGCAACAAGAGGACCCTTCCATCTGGAAGCCGCTCCTCTGGGGTCCAGTGCCGCTGCCCCCCAAGCCGATCCTCCACATTCTGGTCGCGGGTCAGCACGTCCGCGCACAGGAACGCCGGATCCTCTATGGGTTTCTCATCCTGGAGTTCTTCAGAAGCAGCGCATGCGGGCTTCTCACCTACCTCGCGGTTGATCAGAACGCGCGCCGTCGAGGGGTGGCGAGGCTCTTGCTCGCCAAAGCGATCGAGCAGCTCAAGGTCGACGCAAGAGCCCAAGGAACGGAACTACGAGCGGTCTTTGCGGAGGTCAACGATCCCGCGTTGGTCTCCGAGTCCGAAGGAGCGATCACGCCGGCGGAGCGCGTGAAGATTTTTGCGAGGCTGGGGGCGCGTCAGGTGCCCGTGCGATACGTCCAGCCCCAGCTCAAACCGGGTCGGGGGCGATCGGGCACGCTCCTGCTCATAGCGCTTCCCATCGAATCCCGCCCGCCCGAGGTGCTGGACTCACGGACCGTTCGGGCGTTCCTTCGCGAGTTCTACCAGTCGCTTGGGGTCGATCCCGCACGTGATCCCGATTTCACGAGGATGATCGCGGACCTTCCCGACGGAGCGTTGATCCTGCACGTACCTGGGTCGGTACCCGACCACGCGCCGAACTCGTGACCCCGCACGAGCATCACATTCAGGAACACCCGGTCCTGTCCTTCGAACGGTACGGGGTCGCGTTCCACTTCGTCGACAGGACGCCCGGCCCGCCGGACCGGATCCGGTCGTCGCCGGAATTCAGCTCGTTCGAACGCGACCTGGTCTCGTACGCGTACCGCGAGGAGCCGCCGTTTGGCACGCGTATCCTCCCGGTCCCCGACGCGATACGACACGTCGAGATCCAGTATCCGGCCGAGCTCTCGTACGTGTCCGAGGGGCTGGAGATACGGCTGGTCTGCGCAGACGCCGATCCCGCGCGCGGACGGCGGCGCGCTGTGGACGTGCATGCGAGCCGGACAGACTTCCGCAGCGGGCTCTCAGTCTTCCATCTCGTCCTCTCCCCGGGCGCCGCCACCGACGCGGCGCGATTGAATGAATACGATCTGGTGAAACTGATCAAGCTGTGGGAAGGTGGAGAAGGGGTCGGCGTTGATTCGTCGCTGCGCATCGACCGCCGGGTCACGTTCTTGTCGAAGGACGGCGACCTCCTCACGATCGAGGACATGGCCGGACGCACGCTGGGTCTCCGAGACGCGCACACGCGACAACCACGACTCGGGACGGTTCAGGTCATCACGGGAGATGCCGCGGCGCCGCCCGGGTCGGTCGATTGGAACACGGTCTGGCACGTGATCCGGGCCTTCAAATCGTCCTCGCCGGGCGATGCCTCTCCGGATGACCTCCACACCAACGCGGTCAAAGGCGTCGCAGGAGTCATGCAGGGGCTGCTGGATTTCGATCGGGTCGGGCCCAGCGAACTGAGCGACGTCTTCGGATCGGTGCACGTCGCCGACGGGCTCCTGATCGCCATCCACAAGGGCACGCTCGTCTCGATAGCCGCCTCGGACCGGGCGTTCGACGCAGCGCCCTTCGTCGGCATCAGTCCCTACCTCCTGGCTCCCGCGGCCGTCCTGGCGCACAATGAAGAATGTCTGCGGAAGGCCTCGGACGCCTCAGACGAGGCCGCGTCGACTACGCTGAGGGTGCTCGACGGCGCGCGCCGCACGATGCACCAGGGGTTGGACAGGGACCCGCTGCCCAACATTTTCCACTATCCGACCGAGCGGATGATCTACACAGTGGGAGAGGAATCACGGGGGTTGCGGGATCAACAACTGGCGCTCAGAGGCAAACTCTCCGAGATCCGATCCGAACTCCAAGCGATCACCGAAAGACGAAGACGCACGGCAGAGGATGTCATGGGCGGTCTGCTCCTGATCCTGTCGGGGATCACGCTGAAGGACATGCTGCCGCTCTCGATCGTGCTCCCGGTGTTCTCGCTGGGAGCGATGGCGTATGTCTACTGGCGGCTGCGGACCTGAGCCACGTTCAGGGTTTCGTGTGCTCCCGCTCGTACTTGTGGATTTTTTCGATGCGGGGAATGTGACGGCCGCCCTCGAACGGCGTGGTTAGAAACGTCCTGACGATCTCCTTCGCGACTTCCGAGCCCACGATGCGCGCGCCGAGTGAGATCATGTTTGCGTCGTTGTGAGATCGCGCCAGACGGGACGTCGTCACGTCGTGTACCACCGCGCACCGGATGCCGACGACCTTGTTTGCCGAGATCGCCTCGCCGTTGCCGGTGCCGCCGAAGATGATCCCACGCTCCACCTCGCCGCGGGCCACCGCCTCCGCGACGGGGATGCAGTAGTCAGGATAGTCGGCCGGCTGGGGTGCGTTGGTGCCAAAGTCACGCACCTCGTGCCCGAGTTCGAGCAAGAGCCGCGCGATCTCGGCCTTCAGAATGACCCCGGCGTGGTCTCCGCCGATGGCAACCCGCACCTCGATCACCTCATGGCCATGGCCGCGGGGCGGCGCACGGCGCCAGCATCAAGCACAAGATCGACGCGATCCCCAAGGACGAAGACGACGTGTTGGGCCGTGGGCGCCGGCGCGAGACCCGGGCCGCACGGTGCCACGGCCAGCACCGCATTGGCCCCCCGCGTGAGCGCCAACGGAATCGGGTCTGTCGTGACGTGAGCCGGCAGCGGGACGCGGCCCGCCTGCTCGCGCGAGGCGGCAAGGTAGCGGAGATCGCCCGGCGCGACGCCGGTGATATCGCACAGTCGCCGGACGGCCGCCGGATTGGTGGCCGCGCAACCGACCACGTAGCCTTCGGCCGTCGGAAACACGAGTACCCCACCCGCGCGCAACACCTCCACGGCCTTGCGCGGAGCGGTCGAATCGTCCGGCTCAACGCGGATGATGCTCAGGGGTTCCGGTTGATGGTCGACCGCCGGCCCGAAGGATAGGCTGTAGTAACTCACGGACGTGCCTCCGAACTCGTAGCCGGTCTGAGGCGGGCGGCGACGACGCGTTCCCATCCCAGGCCGTCCTTACGCGTCTGCACAGCCGAATAGCGCCTCGTCTGGTCCAACAGTTCGACCACGCGCGGCGCCTGGCCTGCTGCCAGCTCCAGCACCAGCCAGCCTTCGGGCACCAGCGCCCGCGGTGCCTCATGCATGAGCCGTGAGTGGACACTCTCGGCGTATCCCGGGGCGATCACCGCTGCGGCCGGCTCGAAGTCGCGGACCTCACGCGGGAGCGTCACCATCTGATCGGGAGCCACGTACGGAGGATTGCAGGCGATCGCGTCGACACGGTACCCCGCCGCGGCGATCGGATCGACCAAATCCCCCAACAGGAAGCGCACTCGATCGGTCACACCGTGCCGTGCCGCGTTCAGGCGGGCCACCGCCAGGGCGTCCGGCGATATATCGCTCGCGATGATGATCGCCGTGGGCCGCGTGACGGCGAGACTCACGGCGATCGCACCGCACCCCGTCCCGATGTCCGCGATCTGCGGCGACGCATGCCCGCCCGTCAACGCCAGCACCATCTCGACGAGCGTCTCGGTCTCGGGACGCGGGATCAGCACGCGCTCGTCCACGAGAAAGTCGAGACCCATAAACTCGCGGTGACCGGTAATGTAGGCGACAGGCCGGCCCCGGATACGCTCGTTCATGGAGGCCTGGTAGCGGGCGAACGCCGCATCGTCTACGGGTCGGTCCCAGGCCACGTAGAGTTCGGTTCGGGTGAGGCTCAGGCTGTGACGCAGCAGGACTTCGGCGGTGATCGCGGCCTCGTCGATGCCTTGGGCCGCCAGGTGTTCGCGACCCGCCTGCCACGCCTCCGCGACGGTCACCGGAGGATTCGGGGCGGCACGGTCACTCGACCGCAGTCAGCTGCGCCGCCTGGTCGGCGGCAGTGAGCGCCTCGATGAACTGATCGAACTCGCCGTCAAGCACGACGTCCATCTGGTGGACGCTCATGCCGATGCGGTGATCGGTCACGCGGTTCTGGGCGAAGTTGTACGTTCGGATCTTCTCACTGCGTTCGGCGGTGCCCACCAGTTGCCGGCGTTGCTTCGCGATCGCCTCCTGCTGTTCGCGCTCGGCGCGCTCGAGCAGATGCGCGCGTAAGATGCGCATCGCCTTCTCGCGGTTCTGGAACTGCGAGCGCTCATCCTGACACGCGACCACGATGCCCGTCGGCAGGTGCCTGATGCGCACGGCGGTTTCAACCTTGTTGACATTCTGCCCACCTGCGCCGCCGGCGCGGTAGGTCTCGATTTCGATCTCGTCGGGTCGGATCGCCACATCGACCTCTTCCGCTTCGGGCAGCACGGCGACCGTCGCCGTCGACGTGTGGATCCGTCCGGAGGACTCGGTCACCGGGACGCGCTGCACCCGGTGGACGCCGCTCTCGTACTTCAGCCGGCTGTACGCCCCGCGCCCGGCGATGCTAAAGATAAGTTCTTTGAAGCCGCCGATCCCGGTGGGGTTCGAAGACAGCACTTCGGTCTTCCACCGCCGCCGCTCCGCGTACCGCGCGTACATCCGGAAGAGTTGTCCGGCGAACAGCGCGGCCTCGTCGCCGCCGGTGCCGGCCCGAACCTCGACGATGATGTTGCGCTCATCGTAGGGGTCGCGCGGCAGCAGCAAACGGCGAAGGTCGGCTTCGAGCTGGTCCATCTGGGCGCGCAGCCGGGTGGACTCGGCGCGGGCCATCGCCCGGAGGTCGGGGTCGGTCTCCTCGCGGGCCATCGAGTCCGCCTCCGCGGCCTCACGCTCGGCCTGACGGTACTCGCGCCACTTGGCGACGCTCTCTCCGAGATCCGCGTGCTCCTTGGCCGTCTGTTGGTACCGCCTCTGATCGGCAAAAATGGCCGGGTCCGCCAGGGCGGCCGAAACCGCCTCGTAGCGGGCCTCCATCGCCTCTAGCCGCTGTCGCACCAGGGGATCCACGTCACGTCACCGTGTCGATTATAGCATCGGCCTAGAACCTGCCAGGAAAAACCGGCGCGCCGCCGGCGACCGCAAGCGGTCGCACCGACGGCGCCAGCCGAGATACGCGTGCGAAGCTAGATTTTGAGCCCGTACTTCTTGGCGAACTTCTGCACACGACCCTCCGCATCGACGAACTTGCGCGTGCCGGTGTAGAACGGGTGGCATTTCGAGCAGATATCGACGCGGATGGACTTTCGGGTCGAGCCGGTCACAAACGTCTCGCCGCACGCGCACGTCACGCGCGCCTCGTGGTATTCGGGATGCACGCCCTGCTTCATGGATGTCTCCTTACCTGGAAGATGACAACACGCGGCATTATACCAGACCGGTCAACCAACGTCGAGCAGGCAATGGAGGTGTGACTAGAGGAACTTGAGCGGATCGACCGGCTGCCCGTCGATGCGCACCTCGAAGTGGAGGTGCGACCCCGTGCACACACCGGTGCAGCCAACGTTGGCGATCACCTGACCCTGCTTGACCTGATCCCCGATCTTGACCAGGAGCGTCGACGCGTGCCCGTAGACGGTCACCACACCATCGCCATGCGAGATGAAGACGACTTTCCCATACCCGCCGTGCCATCCGGTGAAGATGACCATGCCGTCGCGCGCGGCCTGGATCGGCGTCCCCCACGGCGCCGCGACGTCGATCCCGTCATGGTGGCGGCGGTACCGCCACCCGAATCGCGATGTCAGGGTCCCCCGCGAGGGCCAGGAGAGGCCCTCGACGCGCTTGAACATCGATTCGTCGGGTTCGGGCTCTGCCGGCCGAGCCGGGCGGCTCGCCACGCGCGGAATCTGGCGGTAGCGGGGGAGCGATCGTCCGGAAACGGCCAACCGCTGTCCCGGCTTGATCCTGTCGGAATCGCCGAGGTCGTTGAGTTCGGACAAGATCTTGACGCTGGTCTCATACTCCTTCGCGATGTCCCACAGCGTCTCGCCCGACTGGACGACGTGCGTGACGGTCACCCCCGCAATGCGGGCGGAGGCCGGGCGGGCGACGCGCGCGGGTTTGGTCTGGGCCGGTGAGGATGACGCCGTCTCAGCAGGGGCCGAGGGGATCGCCAGGATCGTCCCCGGCCTGAGCGGAGCCGTCACCGCCAGCCGGTTCTCGGCCGCCAGCGCTTCCATGGCCACGCTGTGGCGCTGGCTAATGCTCCACAGACTATCGCCACCCTGGATCGTATACGTGCGGGCGGGCCGCGGGCCCGTCTGGCTCGCGGTGACACTCGGAACGGCGGGCGTCGATGGCGCGGCGATCGTGGCGACCAACACGCCTGGACCCGCCGAGACGGCGGCCAACACGGCCTGGCGGGCGGGTGGCAGAATCGAAGACGATGATTGGGCTAACGGCGTCCCGGTGACGGGACCCACCAGCATGACAGCGGCAAGCACACTGAGCGGTACGGCCGTGCTGCGCAACGTCGCCCTCCATAACGTTGTCAGCGCCGGTACCGGCGACCGGCGAACCGAACGAGCCAGATTAGAACACACTGATCTGCCCTGCGCACGCGCGGGCTGCGTGCGCTTTCACCGACCTGCCGACCTGCGTGAGCCTGGAACGCTCCGAGTCTTCGGCACTCGGATGCGAGTTCCTGCCGCTCAGCCGTTCGCGGAGCCGGGCCGCTCCGCGCCAACGACGACCACGGCCGCTGTTAGCCCGAGTTGTCCTCGCTGCTCTTGACGATGGAGCGCAAGAACGCCGCGTTGTTCTGCGTCTTGCGCAGCCGGTCAAGGATCAATTCCGCCATCGCGACCGTATCGAGCTGCTCGAGGCTCTTGCGCAGCACCCAGACCTTGCGCAGTTCCTCTTCGGTGAGCAGCAGTTCTTCACGCCGCGTCCCTGACATCTTGACATCGATGGCGGGGAAGGTACGGCGTTCCTGGAGCTTGCGGTTCAGATGCAGCTCCATGTTGCCGGTGCCCTTGAACTCTTCGTAGATGACGTCGTCCATCCGGCTGCCGGTGTCGACCAGTGCGGTGGCGACGATCGTCAGGCTGCCGCCTTCTTCGATCTTGCGCGCCGCGCCGAAGAAGCGCTTGGGCCGGTGCAGCGCCGCGGGATCGAGGCCGCCGGACAGCGTGCGTCCCGACGGTGGAATCACCAGGTTGTTGGCGCGCGAGAAACGGGTCAGGCTGTCGAGCAGGATCACGACGTCGCGGCCGCCTTCGACCAGTCGCTTGGCGCGCTCGAGCACCAGATCGGCAACCTGGATGTGTTCCTCCGGCGCCCGGTCGAACGTGCTCGCGATGACCTCGGCTTCGACCGAACGGCGCATGTCGGTGACTTCTTCGGGACGTTCGTCGAGCAGCAGCACCATCAAGTAGATCTCGCTGTGATTCTCGACGACAGACTGACCGATCTTCTTGAGCAGGGTCGTCTTGCCGGCCTTGGGCGGGCTGACGATCATACCGCGCTGGCCTTTGCCGATCGGCGCGAAAAGGTCTATCACCCGCACGGTCAAGTCCGATTCGGCCACCTCGAGCTTGATGCGCTCGTGTGGGAAGACCGGTGTCAGCTGCTCGAACGACGGCCGCGTGCGCGCCTGTTCAGGGTCGAGACCGTTGACGGCCTCGACCCGCAGCAGCGCGAAGTATTTCTCGTTGTCTTTGGGTGGGCGGACCTGGCCGAGGACTTCGTCACCCACGCGCAGACCAAACCGCTTGATCTGCGACGGCGAGACGTAGATGTCCTCGTTGCCCGGCAGGTAGCCGCTTGTCCGGAGGAAGCCGTAGCCCTCCGCCATGATCTCCAGGATGCCTGCTCGAATGAGTAGGCCGGCGGCTTCGGTCTGGGCCTGCAGGACCCGCATGATCAACTCCTGCTTTCGATATCGCCGGAAGTTGGCGATATTGAGATCTTTGGCAACATCTTGGAGATCAGTGAGGGTTTTGGCCTCGAGTTCTGCGATGGGCACGCAGAGATCACTCTCCTGTTTTTATGCCCGAATCAGGGCGGTTTAGACCCGCGCGCGCCGGGCTTCGAGTTCGGCTTTTAGCCGCCGGGCATCGGCCAGGAAACGCTCCAGGCCGACGTCGGTCAGCGGGTGTTTGAAGAGTTGCTCCATGACCTTGAACGGCATCGTGGCAATATGGGCACCCGCCAGCGCAGCTTCGACGACGTGCATCGGATGCCTCAGGCTCGCGGCGAGCACCTTCGTTTCAAACGGGTAGTTCCGATACGCGGCGCAGATGTCGCGGACCACCTGCATGCCCTCGTTGCCGGCGTCGTCGAGCCGACCCACAAACGGGCTCACAAACGTCGCGCCCGCTTTTGCCGTGAGCAGCGCCTGCGGCAGTGAGAAGACCAGCGTCACGTTGACGGGGATCCCCTTCTCTCGCAGGCTGCGGAGCGCCCGCAGGCCGTCGGGCGTAATCGGCACCTTCACGACGACGTTGGGCGCCCAGGTGGCGAACTCCACGCCCTCGCGGATCATGCCCTCCGCGTCGGTCGTGGTGGTCTCGACGCTCACCGGACCCTTGACGATGCTGCAAATTGCCTCGATCTGCTCGCGGTGCTCGCGCCCTTCCTTGACCACCAACGTGGGGTTGGTCGTAACCCCATCGAGGATGCCCCACGCGTGCGCCGCTCGAATCTCGTCCAGGTTGGCGGTATCAAGAAAGAACCACATCGGCGTCACCGGGCCGTGGCTTCAACATACATGACCAGACCGGCATCGGATGGCTTGAGCATCTTGAGATGGTCGCCGGGGCGCAGTTGCTGCATGAGCACCGGCTGGTCGTTACGGTACATCGCGCTCTGGGCCGCGACGCGGTATTGTACGATCTGCTTTTTCTCGTCTTCGACGACGATGATCGCAGGCGGACCGCCCCGGATCTCACGGAGCGTCCCGACCTGGAAGTCGTAGCGTCCCATGGATTCCATCAGCACGTTGAGCGCGAAGATCGCCTCACCACGCGTCGCGGTGCGCCCCGGGCGGAACGTATTATCCGGCAAGGCGGGCACGATTTTCCGGTCGATGGCCACCACGATGCTGCCGCGGGCCTCGCTTGGAATCTCCGCCAGATCGGCGATCCTCGGTGTTTCGTTCGCGCGACGGATGGCTTCGGACTCCAACCCCAGGGCGCGGACCATGAGGACCGCCAGGTCGGCCCGGGTGACCGGCTGCTTTGGCCGGAACGTGTTGTCCGGATAAGCGGAGACGAGTCCCCGGAGGTAGCTGAGCACGAGCGTCGTTTGGTTCTCCTTGGTGGTGTGTATGCCGATGAACTCGTAGCGGCCCGGTCTCACGGGCTGATCGTTCTGGTCAAGCTGCCGCCATCGGGTCGTTTCCCCTAGCATCTTGTTGGCCGCCAGCGGCAATGGCCGGTCCATTGCTGCGAAACGACGGCCGAGCGACCACCGCGCGATCTCTTC
>JBGQGY010000030.1:0-31954 GCA_041497675.1 bacterium
AATGTGTTCGAGGTGCGGCAGCTGCGATCGGATCGTGAGGATCTTGTCGAGCTGCTCCTCGCCTTCGACGATGAAGACGCGGCAGGCGGCGTTATCGAGCACATAGTGGATCTGCTCGGGGCTGCAGGTCGTGTAGATGCCCGTCGTGGCGGCGCCGGTGGCCTGGATGCCCAGGTCGGCGAACGCCCACTCGGGCCGGTTCTCACCAATCAGCCCGACCCGCTCGCCGCGCTGCACCCCCAGCGCCAGCAAGCCGCTAGCCACGGCCCGGACGTGTCCGGCGTATTCGTGCCAGGTGATCCGGTGCCAGATCCCGTATCGCTTACGCCGCAGGGCGACGTGGTTCGCCCGCCGCTCGGCCTGCGCGAAGAAGAGGCCCGGAACGGTGTCTGTGCGGGTCGCCGGACGAGAAATGGTGAGCACCATGCCCCTAAACGTACTATGCCCGTTCCCCGCTTCCTGCCGGAGACGGCGGAAGGGCACCCGGGCGGGGCGCAGAACACACTGCCGCTGACCACAACCCACCGAAGGGAGCGCCACACGTGCCGACCGCGCGCGATCCATTTGCCGATGCCCTGGCGGTGTTCGTGCAGGACACCGCGGGCCGGAGGAACTGGGGGAACATCGGCCTGGCTGAAATCCTCAAGAACGTGCGTGTCGATGAGGCGCAGTGGAAACCGGCGCCCGATACCCATTCGGTCTGGGAAGAAGTGCACCACATCAATCACTGGTCGCGATTCGTACTCGATCGTCTCGAAGGACGGGGAAAACCCACCAAGCAGGCCTGGCCGGCTGCACGCGGTGGCGCGGCCGGGTGGCGTCTGGCCGTGGCCCGCACCGCGGCGCTCCACGCGACCCTCGTGCGCCGCGTGGCCTCGCTCGATCAGGACGCGCTGACGGCGAAGCATGCGGCGTCACGGTACGCGATGGCGCAGTTGGTCTTGGGCTGCGTCTCGCACATCGCCTACCACGTCGGGCAGATCACGCTGCTGAGGAGGCTCTACCGACATGCCGGGCGACCTGTTTGAACGCTTGTTCAGCCTGCGCGGGCAGGCGGCCATCGTCACCGGTGGGTCCCGCGGGATCGGGCTGGAGATCGCGCGGGCGTTGGGCGAAGCCGGCGCAAAGGTCGCCATCGTGGCACGGCGCGCCGAGTGGTTGGAGCCGGCCGCACGCGAGTTGAAGGACGCGGGGATCACGTGCGCGGCCTTTGCGGCCGATGTCTCGGACGCGGATCAAGTGGTGAAAACCGTCGAAGCCGCGCGGATCGCGATCGGCGACCTGTCGATTCTCGTCAACGCCGCAGGCCGCACGTGGGGCGCGCCCGCCGAAACCATGCCCGTCCAGCGCTGGCGCGAGGTGATGGAAACCAACGCCACAGGCACCTTCCTCATGTGTCAGGCGGTGGCGAAGGGCATGATCGCGCGGCGCTACGGCCGCATCCTCAGCATCGCCTCTGTGGCCGGGCTGCGGGCCTCGTCACCCGATATCGCGCCGATCTCCGCATACGCGGCGAGCAAGGGCGCCATTCTCGCCTTGACCCGCCAGCTGGCCGTCGAGTGGGCTCGGCACGGTATCACGGTCAACGCGCTGGCGCCGGGGTTCATCCGCACGCGCATGGCCGAGACGGTCATCAATCGGGGCGGGCAGACGCTGATCGATCGCATCCCGATGGGTCGCATCGGCCAAACGGCGGACCTGCTCGGCCCGACGTTGTGTCTGGTCGCGCCGTCGGGTGGCTACATCACCGGCCAAGTGGTGGTCATCGACGGCGGGATGACGGTGGCGTGATGTTCTAGCGTTCGAATAGCACGAGCTGCTCGTCGCGCTGCGAGGATTGAACATAACGGGGCTCACGAATGCCCAGGCGGTCCTTGACTTCACTCACGATCCGCAAGATGGCCGCTCGATAGTCAGGCGGCGCGTACTTCTTCCCGTAGAGCGTCTTGTAGACTCGCAACAGGTCAGGGTATTGGTCGCGAAGAAACTGGTTGAAGACGTCTTTGGTCACGTCTCCCAGATGCAGCACGTTGTGCCCGATGAAGTGTGCACCGTGGTAGCGCGCGGCCCGGATGACGGCTTCGATGTGCTTGGGTTGATCGGTCAGCCCGGGCAGAATGGGCGCCAGCATCACGCCGGTGCGGATGCCGGCGGCGGCCAGCCGCTCGACCGTCCGTAGGCGCTGCACCGGCGGCGCCACCGTTGGCTCGATCTGTCGCGCAAGACGATTGTCGGTGGTGGCCACGCTGATACAGACGGTGACGCCTGCGCGCCGGGCCAGGTCTTGGAGGATATCGAGATCGCGGACGATCATCGGGCAGCGGGTGATAATGCTGACCGGGGTATGAAAGTCCCTCAAGGCTTCGAGAATACGGCGGGTGATGCGATAGCGCCCCTCGATCGCCTGGTACGGATCGGTGGCGGTGCCCAGCGCCACCATCTCTCGTTTCCAGCTTGGCCGGCTCAGTTCCAGGCGCAGCACGTCCGGCGCGTTGACCTTGACGAACACTTTGGTGTCCCACTCGTTCACACCGTCTTCGTCTAGGAACCAGTGGGTGCGGCGAGCGTAGCAAAATTTGCAGCCGTGTGAACATCCTCTATACGGGTTGATGGACCATCGGAAAGGCATACCCGCGACGCGGTTGAGAACTGACTTGACCTGCATCTCGGGGAACTGACGATCTGACATGAAAGCATGATATACGAACATATGTTCGATATCAACAGGACGCCTGTTGCTATTGTGCGCGGCACAGATCCCGCAGAAGACCGACGGCGGCCTCCAGGACGATCTGTTCGGCCTCTGGTGCCAGGCGGCTCCAGCGGGCCAGCCTGGTCTCATACCCCCCCTCTGCAAATGCCAGCGCGGACACGCTAGGCCCCGACAGGCGGGACGTCGATCGCCGCCATCATCGCGTCCCACCGTTCCAGACAGATGATGCTGGCCTCGAGCCCGCCGGCAGAAAAAGTGCTCCCGCTCGGCATACGCGCGGCCTCCTCGCTCAGCGCGGCACCGACGCGATAGTGCGTCTCGAGCGAGACAAACCCCGCGTACCGATCATCACGCAGTCGTCGAAAGATCGCCGGGTAGGGAATCTCACCGTCGCCCAGGGCCACAGCCTGCGCCGTGTTCGTGCTGGGATCCCGTCGTGTGTCTTTGATGTGCACGTGGACGATGAAGGGTCGCAGCGCCTCGTACCCATCCGGGTACGGCCGCTCGGCCTCGGTATTGTAGACGGCGTTGCCCGGATCCCACAGTGCGCCGATCGCGGGGTGGTTCAGACGCGCGATGAGCTCGGCGACATGAGCGCAGGCCGACCCGTACACGCTGGGCTCATTCTCGATGGCCAGCCGGCACCCCGCGTCCCGCACGATGTCCGCGGCCTCACCGAGCCGGTCGGCGATGTGTGCTACCACCTCGCGCCACGCAAGCGCCCGCCCCGGCAGGTCGGGTGCTCCAGCCGCGCCCGGTCGCCAGAACGTGAACACGCGGGCGAGTGGCGCGTCGAGTTCCCGGCAAACGTCGAGACAACGTTTGAGGATCTCCAGATGCTCGCGCCCCTGACGGGCGTCGTCCAGCGCGCACTTGAACACCGGCGTGGCCACCGCGCACACGGCCAGACCCGCGTCGCGGACCATGCTGCGGAGCGCACGGACATCCGCCGCCGTGAGCTCGTGGGGACGCTTCTCCCACACCGAGCGAATCTCGAGGGCGCGGAGGCCGAACCGCCGCGCCAGCCGGATGCCCTCGGCCGGATCTTGCGCAACTTCATCCGTGACGATCGCGCGCTGGAAGGTCACATCCTCACCGGGCGTCCGCTCTGCGATGACTCGTAGATCGCGAGCACCGTGGCCAGCGCGCGGCGCGCCTCCTCTGCGCTGACAGGCGGCGGCCGCCGTTCGTTCAGGCTGTTGACGATGGCCTGGTACTGCCAGGCGAACTCGTCGGTGCCGATCGCGGTGGGCACGCTCGATGCGGCGAGGGTCGCGACCATGTGTACCGAGCGCTCCGGCTCGCCCTGGATCTCCCACTTTACGATGCGCGTTTCTTCCAGCACGATCGAGCCGCGCTCGCCGTGGAGCGCCAGACGCCGCGGGAACCCGGGCGTCACGGACGTCGTGCCGGTCAACGTGGCCAGGCAGCCACCCTCGAGTTCGGCCACGGCCACCGCGGTGTCTTCGACCTCAATCTGCCGCGCCAGCGTCCGCGCGTAGCCGAACATTGTCTTGGGCGGCCCGGCCAGGTGCAGCAGCAGATCCACGCCGTGGATCCCCTGGTTCATGAGCGCGCCGCCGCCGTCCATGGCCCAGGTGCCTCGCCACGCCGCGGAGTCATAGTACGCCTGCGAGCGAAAGTACTTCATCGAAAGATCGGCCAGCAGCAGCCGGCCGAGGCGGCCGTCCGCGATCGCCCGCTTGGTCTCGATCACATCCGGTGCGAACCGTAGTTGGGAGACCACCGCCAGCGCCCTGCCGTTCTGCCTGGCGGCCTCGATCGCCGCATCGGCCTGATCCAGGGTGATCGCCAACGGTTTCTCGACGACCGCATGCTTCCCGGCGCGGGCCGCGGCGACGGCAATCTCGGCATGCAGGCCGCTCGGTGTGCAGATAGAGACCGCATCAACGTCCCGGCGCGCCAGAAGCGACGGCAGGTCGGGTTCCCAGGCGATGCTGCGCGCCGCTGCAAACGCCTTCGCCTGCTCGACGCGACGCGACGCCACGGCCACCAGCACGCCGCCCTCGGCCCGGCGGATCGCCTCGGCGTGCATCGGGGCGATGGTGCCGCACCCGACGATGGCAAAGCGGATCGCCATCTAGCCCTTCATGTTGACCCACACAATTTGGGGATCGGCTTCGCCGCGGCTTCAAGGATTCCTACTGGGAGGAAGCCCGAGGCGCCCGCTGAAGACGCGAGACCGGGAGGGGTGTCAT
The DNA here is from genome assembly GCA_041497675.1 of bacterium. Classification (GTDB taxonomy): domain Bacteria; phylum Sysuimicrobiota; class Sysuimicrobiia; order Sysuimicrobiales; family Humicultoraceae; genus JBGPNN01. The sequence continues at coordinate 4,933 of JBGQGY010000030.1, forward strand.
GAAGATCAACTGCTGTTGGCTCTATGCCATCAACAGGTATGGGTACCCGCCGTCCATGGCCGATACGTACAAAGTCCTGGGCGAGATGCGGGCGCTTGGATTCGACGCGGCAGAGCTCGAGGGTGTGCGCGACGAGAACATGCGCGAGGTGTACGCGGCGCGTGCCGACCTGAAGCGCCGGTGTGACGATTTGGGTCTCCGCATCATGAACTTCTGCCCGGTCCTGCCCGACCTGGTGAGCCTGGACGCGCCTCGCCGGCGCGCGGCCCTCGACCTGTTTCGCCTCGCCGTAGACGTCTCGGTGTTCTTCAACACGCCGACCGTGCAGGTCGACAGTTACGCAGCGCCGGTCGAGTTCCTGAAGCATCGGCCCTACGGTGATGCCGTGGAGTTCAAGCGGCAGTTCGACGTGCGGATCCCCGACGGATTCGCGTGGGACCGTGTGTGGCACACGCTGGTCGAGACGATCCGGGCGTGCGTGGCCATCGCCCGTGACGCCGGGCTGCGGCTGTGTCTCGAGCCGCGCGTGGGCGAGCTCGTCAGCAACACCGACGCGCTGCTCCGTTTGTGCGAGCAGGTCGACGATCCTTCGTTTGGCGCGGTGCTCGACTGCGGCCACCTACACGCGCAGAAGGAGATCCTGCCGCTGTCGGTTGAGAAGCTCGGCTCGCGGATCTTCTACGTCCACGCCTCCGACAACGACGGCCGGGACAACGAGCACCTCGCGCCGGGGCGTGGCACCGTGGACTGGCAGGCGCTCTTTGCCGGTTTGCGGCGGCACCAGTTCACCGGGTATGTGGGAGTCGACGTCGGCGGCGTTCCCGATCTCGACGCGCAGTATCGCGAAGGGCTCGCCGTCGTCCGCCGGCTGGTGGACGGGACGTACTGATCATGCCGGTCGTGCTGGCCGGACGGGATCCGTGGCGGGGCGCGCCGGTCGAACTGACGCTGGCCGCCGATCGCATCGCGCAGGTCCGAGACCTGCCCCCCGGCGCGGTGCCTGAAGATGAGTGGCTGCTGCCCGGTCTGGTCGACATCCAGGTGAACGGGGTCGCGGGGATCGACCTCAACGCGGAAGACGTGACGGTCGAGGGTGTCGCCGCCGTCGTCCACCACCTGCAGCGCGCCGGCGTCACCCGCTTCTGCCCCACCATCTGCACGCAGAGCCACAAACGCATGGTGCGGGGGCTCCAGGTGGTGGCGGCGGCCTGCCGCGCTCACCGCGTCGTGGACCGCGCGGTGGCCGGTATCCACGTCGAAGGACCCTTCATTTCACCAGAGGATGGGCCGCGGGGCGCGCATCCCAGGGAGCACGTGCGCCCGCTTGATTGGGACGAGTTCATACAGTTCCAACGGGCGGCGGACGGCCGCATCAAGATCCTCACCCTCTCGCCGGAATGGCCCGACGCCGCAGCGTTCATCGGCGAGGTCGTGGCGTCGGGCGTGGTGGCCGCCATTGGGCACACCGCGGCCTCGCCCGAAGCGATCCGCCACGCGGTCGCGGCGGGGGCGCGGCTCTCGACACACCTGGGGAACGGCGCGCACGCCATGCTGCCGCGCCATCCCAATTACATTTGGGAGCAACTCGGCACCGATGCGCTCTCGGCCAGTATCATCGTCGACGGTCATCATCTTCCGCCGCCGGTGGTCAGGACGTTTGTGCGGGCCAAAGGCATCGAACGGACGATCCTCATCAGCGACGCGGTGGCGCTAGCCGGAATGCCGCCGGGAGACTACGACTGGATCGGGGTCAAGGTCACGCTCTCGCCGGCCGGCCGCATCAGCCTCAGCGGAACGCCGTACCTGGCGGGCTCGGCGCTCGATCTGGCCTCGGCCATCCCCAGGGTGATCGCCTATGCTGGCGTGGGGCTCGCCGAGGCGGTGACGATGGCCAGCATCAACCCCGCGCGGCTGCTGGGGATCGAGACCGGCTCGCTGGCTCCCGGTGCGCGCGCTGACCTGGTGGTGGTGCGGTACGCGCCGGGCGCCGACGCGGCCGACGTGCGCCGTACGGTCGTGGCAGGCGAGACGGTCTGAGCAGCATCTACCGAGTCAGCGCCCGGCCTTCCCGCAGCACGAGCTCGAACAGGAAGTCCAGATCCGACCGCTTCGTCAGGTAATTGACGATGCACGCCCGAAGCACAAAGGCTCCGCGAACCACGGTGCTCGACAAGAACGCCTCCCCGCTCAACTGGATGCGCTCGAGCAGCAATTTGTTGACTGAGTCAAGTTTCTCCGAATTGCCCCGCAACGCCGGCGGCGCGTACCGGAAGCACACGATGCTCAACCCCGGCGGCGCCAGCGCCTCCAGGTCCGGCGTGGCCGTGACCCGGTTGTGCAGGTAGCGGGCCAATGCGATCTGCTCCTCGATCATCTGCGCATACCCGCTCAGCCCGTACTGCTTGAGGGCCATCCAGATCTTCAGCGCGCGAAAGCCCCTGGTCTGCTGCAGCCCGTACTCGCTGAACCAGGGTAACCCGCCGACACCCGTCAGGCTGCCGTCGGTGCGCAGGTACGGTGGCACCAGGCTGAAGGCATCACGCATCGCCTGCTCGTCTTTCACCAGCACCAGTCCTGCCTCGACGGGGATGCTCAACCACTTGTGCGGATCGAGCGCCACACTGTCCGCCAGGGCCATCGGTGTCAATTCGTCGCGATACTGCCGGGTGAGAACGGCAGGGGCGCCGTACGCGCCGTCGACGTGGAACCAGAGCCCGTACCGCCGGCAGACTTCGGCAATCTCGGCGAGCGGATCGATGGCGCCGGTATTGACCGTGCCGGCGCTGGCGGCCACCGCGAAGGGTTGGTGCCCGGCGGCCAGGTCGCGTGCGATCATTGCCTCCAATTCGTCGACACGCATTCTGAGATCGGCATCGATGGCGACCGCTCGAACGTTCGCGCCGCCGATGCCCATTAGTTCGGCGGCCTTGCGCAGGCAGCCATGTCCCTCTTCGGAAAGATAGAACACGAGCCGGCGCCGATTCCCCTGCAGACCCTCGCGGCGCACATCGAATCCGGCCTTCGCGTGCCGCGCCACGGCCAGCGCCGTCAGGCTCGCCATGGATCCCCCACTGACCAACAGACCCATGCTGTCTGCGGGAAACCCCAGCATCTCTTTGAACCAGTTCAGCACCTGCCGTTCGACGTAGATCGCCGCGTGGTTACCGCCGGCGCAGCTTGGGTTCATCGCCGCGGCAAGGGCTTCGGCCAGCGCGCCGATCACCACCGGGGGCGAGTTCACCCACCCCCAGAACCGCGGATGACCGTTGCCGAACGGATACGGCGCTACGGTGTCCCTGAACTCCGCCATGATGGCGTCGGCATCCACCCCGGTGACGGGCGCTGGGGTCGAGAGGAACTGGTGGGCCAGCCCCTCGGGCACCGGACGAAATACCGGCCGGTCCGGCAGGTGTTCGAGATACGCGGCGATCAGATCGATCACCTGATAGCCGACGCGCTTGATCTCCTCCGCCGTCCACTGATTCATCTGCGTCTACCTGCCTGTCTTCGTCCTTGCGCCCGCGCGGGTCTTGCCGGCGGGGAGAGATGCCACGAACCCTTTTGCTTCCGCCGCCAGCCGTACCCACCGAGCCGCAAGGTCTGGCGCGAATGCGATCCACTCCCTCATCAGCCGGCCATGGCCGGGGTCGAAGTACTTCCCGTCGCCAGACGCCACCAGCGCCGACGCCCGTCCCGCGGGAAGTTTCACTACGAGTTGTCCTTTGTAGAGCATCATGAAGTACTTGTCGCCGACCTTCAGGCCGAGCGCGCCAAACATCTTCGCCTCGCCGACTCTTGGGTCGCGCCGCAGCGTGGCCATTACCCGGCCAAAAGCCTTCTCAGGATCCATCTCGCCACCTCGCAGTCCTCGGTTTTAGATATTCGGCGAGCCGATCGTACCAGATCACCTGATCTTTCGGCGTGAAGTGGGCGTTCGCCGGGCTGGGATTGGGCACGACGAACAGCCGCGTCGGCCCGATCCGCAGCGGCTGCGGGCCGAGCGTCCAATCGGTCCGCGCGTCGTTCAGCGCGTACCGGGCAAACGCGCGGAACGCCGTGAGGCCGTGGAAGCAGGCCACCCCCGGCCGGTATCTGCGCAGGCGCCCCAGCAGACGCGGCGCCCATCGCTCGAAGTCGGCGGGGCGCAACTCGGAGGCATTCCGGCTGGGTCGCTTGACCACGTCGGTAAACCCGATCCCATATGTTGTTAACTCGGCATCGTCTTCCGGCCCCAGCGTGTCCCGGCCAACCGCTCTGCGGACCGGGGCACTCAGCACCGACCGCGAGAACGCCGGCCAGAACCGGCTGGTCTTTCGCGCGAAGTAGTGCCGCTGGCGGACCGAATACACACCGGGGTTGATCCCCACGAAAACCAGCGCGAGCCGTGGGCGCAGATAGTCGGGCAGCGTTGCAGAGCGGTGGTGCTCCACGGGCCCGGCGGTCACGGATCGCCGGCGGCCGCCTTCCGGATGTCGCCTCCCTCATCGCGGGCGATCGCGGCAAGCGTCCGCCCCGACACCACGGATCGTGGCTTTGCGATCGTGATATCTTCGGCCAAAGCGTACGCGTCGCGATGTTTGATCAGCAGCCACGACGGCCGCCCCGATCCGGGCGGGAACCCGCGTGTGCGCACGAGGACCCAGGAACCCTTGAGTTTCTTCCCCTTCAGGGTGAACTTGAAATCGCCCTTCCGAAGGCTGGCGTCGACGTCTGGGGCTTCAGGGATCCACGTGCCCAGGTCCCACACCATCACCGTGCCTCCGCCGTACTCCCCTTCGGGGATGACGCCCTCAAATTTCGCGTACTCGACCGGGTGGTCCTCGACCGGTGCCGCCAGACGCTTCACCGACGGATCGAGCGACGGTCCCTTGGGGATCGCCCATGACAACAGTACGCCTTTCCACTCCAACCGGAAGTCGTAGTGGAGATTCCGCGCCTGGTGCTTCTGTACAGCGTAGATGAGCGCCGGGGTTTTGGGGCGCTTGACGCGCTCACCAGACGGCTCGGTCGTCACGCGAAAGTCGCGCTTTCTCCGGTATGTCTTTAGCGTCATGTGTCCCCCCTCGGTGGTCGAGCCGCAGCCAAGCTACCCTACCATCGGACCAAACAGCAGCCCCAGCCCGTAGGTGATCAGCGCCTCTCCCAGGCCGACGATCGTCATCTCACCACCGCTGCGCCACGGGCTCAGCCCCGTCACGACCGTCTTGGCGACGCCGATCAGAAAGTGCGCCAGCGTGCTGATTGCGAATGATGCCACGATCGCCGCCATCCCGTGCGCGAAGAAGAACGGAATGATCGGGATGAACGCGCCGCACGCGGTGGACACCGTCGCAGAGATGGCGGCAGTCAACGGATTTGGAAACGACTGCTCGGAGAGCCCCAACTCCTCACTCGCCAGCGTCCGCACGGCGTGATCGGGCCGGGCGATCAGGTGGGCCGCCAGCGCGCGCGCTTCGGTCTCGGGGACGCCCTTGAGTTGATAGAAGAGGGCGAGTTCCTGTTCCTCTTCCTCTGGATTCTGCTCGACTTCGCGCCGCTCACGGGCGATCTCAGCTTCCTGGACCTCACGATCAGTTTTCGTTGCCAGATACGCCCCCGACCCCATCGAGAGTGCCGAGGCCAGCATGCCCGCCAGCCCCGCGATGAGCACCGCCGGGCCGCCGGCCGTCGCGCCGGCCACGCCCGAGACGATCCCAAAGACTGCCCCGAGGCCATCGTTCGCCCCGTAGATCGCCTGACCGATCCACCCGCCGCCCCGTCTGTGCCACCGCTCGCGCCTCAGGATGACATCGAGCAGGCCCCGGGGATCGGTCGCCGTGGGAGCCGATGCGGTGGCCTCGCCCGCCAGACGCGCGTGACCCTCCTCGTCGCGCCGCACGGCGGTGATGGTCTCTCGGTCGGCGGCGGTCGGCGCGATCTGCGCGAGCGCCGCGTAGGCAGCGGTGTCATCTTCCTCGGCGTCTTCGACGCGTTTGAGGGCGTTGTCGGTCCCGCTCCGCACGAGCATCCACCGCCATACCCGGTCGCGCAGGGTGTCGTGGTCGGGCGGGAGCGACGCGCCCAACTCATGGAGGCGGCCGGCCCAGCGCTCCGCGTGGCCCTCCTCCACCTCGGCCAGCGTGTTGAGCACGCCGCGCCGTGCGTCGCTGGGCTCCCCTTCTGCCAGCGCACGATAGAGGCGGGCGGTGGCCCGCTCGCGCCGCCATGCCTGCTGCAAACCGCTGACGAACTGCTCGGGGCCATTCGACGGCATGCCGATTCCCTCCTGACGGACCCTGAGGGAACCACCCCAGCGGACGTATAAGGTGCGGGAGTGCTAGCCCTTCAGGGCACCGGCGGTCAGCCCGGCGATGAAGCGATCGATAAACAAATTGTAGACGATCGCAATCGGAACGCTGGTAAACAGGCAGGCGGCCATCAGCGAACCCCAGTAGAAGACGTCGCCCCGCACCAGCGCGACCGGCACACCGAGGCTGACCGTCATCTTGTCCAGCGAGCTGATAAACGTCAGGGCATACACGAAGTCTTGCAGCACCTGCGTGAAGGCGAAGATCACCGCAGTCAGGATACCGGAGGTGGCCAGCGGGAGCACGATCTTCCCGATCACCGCGAGCCGGCTATACCCGTCGATCATGCCCTGGTCTTCGATATCCCGCGGGATCGACCGGAAGAACCCCATCATCAGCCATGTGCAAAACGGCACCGTAAATGTCGGGTAGACGAGGATGAGCGCCCACGGGCTATTCTGGATCCCAAGCATGGCAATGACGCGCGAAAACGGGATGAACAGCAGCGTCGGCGGGATCAGATACGTCAGGAAGATGCCAATGCCGAGCCGCTCGCCCCACCGCCCGGTCAGCCGCGCCAGGCTGTAGCCGGCGGGCACCGCAAGCACGATCGTGATCACCACGACGGCGGCACCGATCAGCACGGTGTTGCGCACCCAGGTCAGATACAGGGTCTGCTGGAAGAGCAGGTTCACGTGCTCCATCGTCGGCCGCAGGTTGAAGATCCAGGGAACGTGGGTGAGATCGGTCCCCCGCACGTAGAGATCCTGATTCTGCTTGAACGCCGTCAGGAACATCCAGTAGAACGGGAAGACCGCAAAGAGCGTGAACATCAGCGCGGTCACATACAGACCCGCGCGCTTCAGCATCCGTACCACCCGCCCGGGTTTCATACCCCTACCTCCGTACGGCGCGCCGTCCGCAGCATCAGGACGGCCACGATGACCAGCACCGGCAGGAGGAAAAGCGCGACCGCCGCGCCCTGACCCAGGTCGGCGCCCAGGATGCCTCGCTGGAACGCCAGGCTCGCCAGCACGTGCGTGCTGTTGTACGGCCCACCCCGGGTCAACAAGTAGACCACGCCGAGGTCCGTTGCCGTGAACACCACCCCGAAGAGCACCGCGACGGTGACGATGGGCAGCAGCAGCGGCAGGTTGACGTGGAAGAAACGACGGAAGAAACTGGCGCCGTCGATGACGGCCGCTTCGCTGATCTCGTGAGGGATCGCCGACATCCCGGCCAGCGTGATGACCGTCGCGAAGGGGAACATCCGCCAGACGTGCACAACGATGATGGCCACGATCGCTAGCGTCGGATCGCCAAACCAGTAGTACCAGCCCTTCGCCAGGTGGAAGTACCGCAGGGTCCAGTTGATGACGCTGAACGTCGAGTCGAAGATCCACGTCCAGCCGATGGCGGCGAGCGAGACCGGCGCCGCCCACGGGAGGAGGATCAGGAACCGGACCAGCCGCTTCCCCGCGAACGCGGCGTCGAGCACCTGCGCCGCGGTCAGCGCAAGCACGATCACCAGGAACTGCGAGATCACAGCGAACCGCAACGTGTTCCACAGCGCCCGCTGGAACTGCGGGTCCGGCAGGATGGTCAGGTAGTTCCGCCACCCGACCCAGGAAAACTCCAGGCTGCCCGCCGTCGCCGACGAGAAACTCAGCAACACGGCCAGCACGAAGGGAACGCCGACCAGCACGGTCACGTACAAAAGGGCCGGGGCCAGCATCAGCCGTCCGAGGAGATCCTCGCGATCGGCTAGGGTCCGGCGTCGCATCGGCGTGACGGCCGGCGCCAAGCCTGGCGGCGCTTCGCTAGGCAGCCCCATCCCGCCTCAAGCCCGTGGCGGCATCGAACGTGCGAAGTGCTCTGCGGGGGACGGAGAAGTCGTGAAGCTCCCCTTCGGCGATCGGCATGGTAATCGTCGCCGGGATTTCCGAGATGACCGTCTGGTCCGAGCGCGTGTTTTCTTCCAGGTGACCGTACAGTAGGCGGTCTGCTCCCAGATATTCCACGCGCGTGATGCGAAAGCGGAACGTCACCGGTTCTTCGGCGGGGGCCACCTCGCGGGGCAGGAAGTTCTCCGGCCGGAACCCGAGGAGCGTGGTCGCATCCCGCTGGATCAGGTTCATCGGCGGCGACCCCATGAAGGTCGCCACGAATGTGTCGGCGGGATGATCGTAGACGTGCTGCGGCGTCCCGACCTGCCGGACCTGGCCCTTGTTCATCACCACGATCCGGTCGCCGAGGCCCATCGCCTCGACCTGGTCGTGCGTCACGTAGACCGTCGTCGTACCGATCTGCCGCTGGAACTCTTTGAGTTCGTGGCGCGCGATCGCCCGGAGCTGCGCGTCCAGGTTGGACAGCGGTTCGTCAAAGAGGAACACTTTCGGATCGCGCACGACCGCCCGCGATAGTGCCACGCGCTGGCGCTCGCCGCCCGACAATTGCCGCGGCCGGCGGGCCAGGAGTTGCCCGATGCCGAATTTCCTTGCCGTCTCCATCACGCGCTGCCGGATCGCCGCCTGGGCCATCCCAACAGCTTCAAGCGGAAAGGCAATGTTGTCGAAGGCTGTCTTGTGGGGGTACAGCGCGTAACTCTGGAAGACCATCGCGATGCCGCGCGCCCGGGGCGGCACGTCTTCATCGACCAGTTGGCCGCCGATGTAGATCTGCCCAGCCGTCGGCGTCTCCAGCCCGGCGATCATTCGCATCAGGGTCGTCTTGCCGCAGCCCGAGGGCCCCAGCAGGACGAGGAGTTCGCCTTCTCTGACCGACAGGTCCACCCCGTCGACCGCGTGCACCTCTCCGAAGTGCTTCTTGAGCCCTCGGATCTCAACGTATCCCATCTGCGCCATGAAGCCGCCTCAGCACGCCAGACGGACAAGTCGGGGTGCGCCCCGTACCCGAAGGCACACCCCGACGCCTACCCTGACGTAGGTTACTTGTCCTTGCCTCCGCCCACCAGACCCGCCTTGCGCCACTTGTCGAAGATCGCCTTGACCCGGCGGTCGGCTTCCTCGACGGCCTGCTTGGGGGTCAGCTGTCCAGTCGCGGCCTTGGCGAACATGTCGGTGATGACGTAGGTGTCGTAGATCTCGCCCTCAGCCGGGTTGGCCGATCCGGGATGGCCGACGTTCGTGGACCACGGCTCCGAGTCGTAAAGGATCTTCAGCTTGTCCGGCGGCAGAGAGCCGAAAGGATCCCGGTAGACCGGCGACTTCATCCAGGCCCGGCCCGCGGCCGGTTTCTGCGCCACCGGGACGCTCTTGTCGGCCACGGCCCCCCAGCGTGATGGGAAGTTGTAGAGCCGGCTGGCCATGACTGCCTCGCGGGCGTTGTCCACCAGGTGGAGCAAGAACTCCTTGGCCAGATCAGGGGCCTGGGCGAACCTCCACACGACCCAGACGCCCATGACGTGCGTGGCCACCTGCGCGGTCACGGGACCCTTCAGGGCAGGGGTGAAGAAGATGTCGCTGGCCACCGGCAGCCCCAGGGCCTGGGCCGAGCGGTAGGCAGAGATGGAGTTGAGAATGTAGGACGTCTCGCGTGCGTTCAAGGCCAGGTTGTTCGAGGCCGCGTTCCAGCTCAAGACGGCGGGCGTCATGACCTCTTTGAAGAGCCGGACGCCGTACTCAACCGCCTTGACCGTCTGCTCCGAGTTCAGGACGACGTTCTCGTCCTTGTCCTGGATCGACGCGCCGAACGACCACATCATAGCCCGGGTCGCCATGTTCGAGTCGATGTCCTGCGACATGCCGATGCCGATTGGGATCTGGATGTTGGGGAACTTCTTCTTGATCTCGGCGCCGGCGGTGAGCAGGTCGTCCCAGGTTCTTGGGCCGTTGACGTAGCCGACGCTCGCCCACACGCTCTTGAGATAGTCACCCGGATCCGGCACCCAGTCGTCGGAGAACCCGAACCACTTGTTGGTCTTCGCATTGTACGTGCTCTTTCTGCACAGCGGGGCGATGGGGCCGTGCCGCTTTTCCGCTTCCTGGTTGATGTCGGCCAGGTCGAGCACCTGCTGTTCAAACTGGGATGGCGGCGAAATGAAGAAGTAGCAATCATGGCCCTGCTGCGCCGCCACCTCGGCCGTGGCCCGCGGCACGATATCGGCGAAGCTCACGTGATCTACAGTCACCTGCACGCCCTTGCTCTGACCCCACGCCCTCGCGAATGGGTCAAACCAGGCGTCGTACGCGGGCACGAAGTGGCTCCAGCTCATGATGCGCAACTGCCTGGGCTGGGCGTGCACGACAGACGGTCCGGTCAGGCGGGCAAACGCGGTGCTGGCCAAACCTGCCCCCGCGGCACCCGCGGCGGCCAGTTTCAGGAACTCGCGCCTGGAAACCCGCCGCCAGCGATTGTCGGAGACTCGTATCCATTTCCCGGGCTTCTCGTCGCTCACTCCTCACGCACCTCCTCCGAGTTGGCAGACCGCTACCTGGATGATGCCATACCGCAATGACCCCGCCAACCCCTTCCATCAACGCCGCGACGTCTTCGGTGCGGCTGAGGGGCGCTACCGGGCGATGTCCCAGAGCTGATTTAGCCCCCCATGGCATCGATATGCCTGTAGGATCAGGCCATCGGTGCGCGCTGCGCTCGGCACGTCGATGCAGAAGGTTGAGTCGAATGCCCAGCGCAGCACCACGCGCTCCCCGACCGGTCCCTGGTGAGTGGCGCGCACGAGGTTGAAGCTTGCCTCCGGTGCCGTACACGAAGACTGAACCAGGCCCATTCTGGGCGTGGACGGGCCCTGGTATCCGGTCGGGACAATGCACAGGTACGAGTGCACATTGCTGATGCGCGTCAGTCCCGACCCCGGCAGAGGAAAGTCGAAGCGGAAGCGTTGATTCTGCCCACCGTGGCAGATGTACTGGGCCACCTCGGCGCCTGCGGCCGTCGAGCCGTTAGCGATGTCGATGCACTTTCCGGTCGTTACGTTGCGGATGATGTACTGCGCGGTGACTTGGGCACCGGCGATGGCGACATTGGGCCGACCGAGTACAGAACCACCAAGGGTCGCGAGCGCGCAAAGCGCAAACAGAAATCGCGAGGCCATCACAGGGATCCCTCCTGACGCTCGCTGCTTCTGGAGCGCAAATTCCGTCTCCTGCGGGCGGCCGAGGACCTGGGCCGCCTGTCCGCGAATCCACCGTGTCGGCGTGCGCATCATCGCTATTGAACTCCCCACCCCCTATCCCGTTGGTCCGGTCAATGCGTACCTGCTCCCGGGCCCGCCCGTCACGCTTGTCGACTGCGGGCCGAAGTCAAGCGAGGCGCAGGCGGCCCTCGAAGCGGGGTTGCGGACCGCAGGGATTGGTCTCGCGGACATCAGGCGGCTCATCATTACCCACGGCCATATCGATCATTTCGGGTTGGCCGCGACGGTGGTGGCCGCCAGTGGCGCCGAAGTCTGCGCGCACCCCCTAGAAGTACCGAAGATGACCGCCGATCGCGCGTTCGTCGAGCCCCTGCGAGCGCTGATTACCGAGGCCGGCTTCGCCCCGGCCGTCGGGGAGACGGTCATTAACTCGTTTCGGAGTTTCCGCCGCCAGATCGATACGATAACACCGACGCGGCTGGTCAACGACGGCGATCGGCTCGACCTCGACGGCGGTACCCTCGAGGTTCTGCACACACCCGGCCACGGGCAGGGTCACATCTGTCTGCGATGGGATGACGCGCTGATCGCGGGCGACCTGCTGCTCGAAGAGATCAGCCCTAACCCGGTGATCGAGTTTGACACCGAGGGCCGCCGGTTGCGCATGCTTCCAGCCTATCTGCGGTCCCTGCGGCGCGTGGCGGCGCTGGCGCCGGCGATCGCCTACCCTGGGCATGGGGAGCCCATCACGACCCCCGTGGCCAGGGTGCACGAGATCCTCGACCATCACGAGGCGCGCAAAAATCGGCTGGCCGAGATGCTGGCCCGCCGGTCGTGGACGCTGCGCGAGCTCGCAGAGACCTGGTACCCCAATCTGGGTCCGTTTAATCTGTTCCTGGCGCTCTCGGAAGTCATCGGCCATTTGGATCTGCTGGAAGACGAAGGCCGGGTCGTCATCGAACGGCGAGACGACGTGCTGCGCTACGCGGTCGTCACGTCGCAGGCGTAGCGCCGGGCCCGGCGAATTGGGCGCCATGCGCCTGCAGGACGCGATCAGCCGCTACCACGACTTGCTGACCGACGAGGTCGCCGCCGATTCTCAGGCGCAGCTCGATGATCAGCTACGCCGGCGGGGTCTCTTCTTCGGCGACCGCCCCATCTGCACGGTCCTGCGGCCGCGGTTTCTCTCGCCCGATCAGTACGAGCGCATCCGCCGACGCATGACCGCGCTGCTCCGCGCCTTTGACCGTGCGCTGGAGACCGCGGTGGCCGATCCAGAGTTCCGCGGCCAGTTCGGGCTGACCGAGTGGGAAGAAGCGCTGGTTCGGCAGGACCCAGGGTTCCGGAGCGCGAGCCCGACCTCGCGGATCGATACGTTCTTCTTGCCCGACACGGATCAACTACTACTGACCGAGTACAACACCGAGACCCCCGCGGCCATCGCGTACAACGATGTCCTGACCGAGGTGTTCTACGGTCTGCCGATCATGCGCGAGTTCCTCCGCGCGTATCAGGTACGGCCCCTCCCGGGTCGCCACAACCTGACGCATGCCCTACTCGATGCGTACCGCCAGTGGTCGGGCCGCCGTGAGGCGCCCCGGATCGCCATCCTGGACTGGCGCGAGGTGCCGACGTACAGCGAATTCGTGTTGTTCAACGACTACTTTCTCTCGCAGGGGCTGCGGAGCGTCATCGCCGATCCCCGCGAGGTCGAGTATCGGGGCGGCCGTCTGTGGGCCGAAGGGGCGCCGGTCGATCTCATCTACAAGCGCGTGCTGCTGAGCGAACTGGTCGACCGCGGGGGCATGGATCACCCGGTGATCCGCGCAGTTGGCGACCGGGCCGTGTGCATGGTGAACCCTTTCCGCTGCAAGATCCTGCACAAGAAGGCCAGCCTCGCGGTCTTGAGCGACGAGCGCAATGCCGGCCTCTTCAGCGCCCAAGAGCGCCAGGCGATCGACGCGCACATCCCCTGGACGCGTCGCCTCGAGGAGCGGCGCACACAATACCAGGGCCGACCGGTGGATCTCATCCCGTTCACCGTCAAGGAACGCGAGCGGTTCGTCCTGAAGCCAGACGACGAATACGGAGGCAAAGGTGTGGTGCTGGGGTGGGACACGCCGGCCACCGACTGGGAGCGGGCGGTGGATGCGGCGCTCCGCGAACGCGCGATCGTCCAAGAGCGTGTGCCGATTCCGCGTGAACCGTATCCCAGCCTCGTGGACGGCCACGTGCACATCATCGACCGCATGCTGGACACCAACCCCTATGTCTACTACGGCCACTGCGTGGACGGGTGTATGACGCGGCTGTCGACGGCGGCGCTGCTGAACGTCTCGGCCGGCGGCGGCTCGACACTGCCGACGGTCATCATAGAGGAGCGCTGACATGAACCCTCCGTCGCTCACCATTGGGATCGAAGAAGAATATCAGATCGTCGACCCGAACACGCGCGAGCTGCGTTCGTATATCACCGAGATCCTCGAAGGTCAGAATCTCGTGCTGCGCGAGCAGGTCAAACCCGAGCTACATCAGTCGATCGTCGAAGTCGGCACGACGGTGTGCCGCACGGCGGCAGAGGCGCGTGCGCAGTTAGTCCGCCTGCGCAGCGAGATTACCCGCGTGGCGGGCCGCACGGGTCTGAAGATCGCCGCGGCGGGCACGCACCCGTTCTCGTCATGGCTCAAGCAGGAGATCACACCCTACGACCGCTACATGGGCGTCAAAGAAGACATGCAGGATCTCGCCCAGCAGTTGCTCATCTTCGGCACCCACGTGCACATCGGGATCGAGGATCGTGAGTTTCTGATCGACGCGATGAACGTGTCGCGGTACCTGCTCCCACACGTGTTGTGTCTCTCGACCAGCTCACCGTTCTGGATGGGTCGCAACACGGGTCTCAAGTCCTACCGCAGCATCATCTTTCGCAACTTCCCACGGACCGGCATTCCCAGGGCGTTTCAATCGTGGGCCGACTTCTCGTACATGATCGACACGATGGTCCAAACCCACAGTATCCCCGACGGGACCAAGATCTGGTGGGATGCGCGGCCAAACTGGAACTACCCAACCCTCGAGTTTCGCATCTGCGATGTGTGCACCCGCGTCGACGAGGCCGCCTGCATTGCCGCGATCCTACAGGCGATCATCGCCAAGTGCTGGAAGTTGCGGCGCGACAACTTGACCTTCCGAGTCTACCCCGCGGAGTTGATCGAAGAGAACAAGTGGCGCGCCGTGCGCTACGGTCTCGACGGCAAGCTGATTGACTTCGGCAAGCAGGCCGAGTTGCCGGCCCGCGATCTGATCCGCGAAATGTTGGAGTGGTTTATCGGGGACGTCGTCGATGAGCTCGGCAGCCGGAAGGAAGTCGAGTACGCCTACCGCATCCTCGAGGAAGGCACCAGCGCCGACCGGCAGCTGGCGACCTTCGAGCGAACGGGCGATCTGAAGGCCGTGGTCGATCAGGTCGCACAAGAAACGATGGAAGGCGTGCCGGCCGCCTGACGGCCGGGCCCGCTCACCGCGCCTTCAGCGCATCCCGAAAGAACGCCACCACCTTCGGCCACGAGTCCGCGGCCGCGGCGGCGTTGTCCTTCCCGTTGCCACCGAACGCGAGCCATCGTCCCGCCAATGGGTGAAGAGACGCGGTGATCGTCGCCGGCGTGCCCGGCTGGCCGATGACATGTCCGGCGCCAGGATACGACAGATGCTGGTATAGGTACCGGTGGTGATGCTGGGCCAGCCGCTTCATGGCGATCTCCGCGAGCACCGGGGATGGCCACATCTGATCATCCTGCCCGGAGATCAACAACACTGGGCCGTTGATCCGCTCGACGGGGATCACCGCGGCCTCGACCGCGTCGCGGTCCTCCATCGCACGCAGGAAGATCGGCGTCAGCGGCAGCGGTTCTGACGTCACCGGCGTGGGTTCCATCTGACCGACGTTGCGTGACGACAAGAACGGCACCGGTTCGCCTCGGTACGTCCATGCCGGCCTCCGGCGGGCCTCCTGCAGGCCACCGCCCGAGATGCCCGCGTGCGCGATGCCGCTGGGTACATAGCCCACGACCGCCTTGAACGCGGGGAACGTGGCACCCAGCAGCAGCGCCAGTTCACCACCGCGCGACCCGCCCATCACGCCGAGCGGTTGGTCTCCGACGGCCTCCTGACCGCGCAGCCAGAGGATCGCCTTTTCGAAGTACTCCAACGGGATCTCGACGAGCGACTCGGGGAGGTGCTCGGCGCGGAAGTATGCCAGCGCCAGGCTCGCGAAGCCGTGGGATGCCAGCAGCGCCGCGCTCGTCTCGGGCACCCCACCACCGGATCCGGGCACCACGATGATCGCGGGGCGAGGCATCGTACCGGCGGGTCGGAAGAAGGTAGCGACCAGTCCATGGTCTCGCACGTCCGTTCGCGACACGTCCGGCGCGGCGAAGTATCGGGTGACCCGCGCCGTTGCGACCGGCGTCGTGCCCGTTTCTACCGCAAACTCTGTTTCGAGTGGCGCCGCGCTGGTCAACAATCCCGTGGGCTGGCCCTCGCCGAGCCTCATCGACCAGAGCAACCCGCGCGGGTCGGCATCTTCGTACGTACCGGCGACCGGGCGCTGTCGCGTGACGTCGACCACACCGCCAGTATCGGCCTCGAAGGCGGCATGAGATTCCCAGTGACGTCGCAGCCCATCGCGCATACGCGCGCGAACGGTGACGGCCTGACCGGGCCGGCAGCCAGACACCACGATGCTCGGCGGGTCGTCGACACGCGCGGGGGACGGCATGACGACCAGGCGAAGACCCTTCATCTCACTCACGTCGCGTCTCCTTCGAGGGCGCTGGTATCGAAGTTACCAGGTCTTTCGCGGATACCGGGTCAGCGACTCGCAGCCGCCCTCTGTGACCAGCACGACGTCTTCGATGCACGCGGTCCCCACCCCGTGCCGGATGATCATCGGCTCGAGGTAGAACGTCATCCCGGCCTCGAGGACCTCCTCGGTCCCCCAGTGGAAGTGCGGCTCCTCGAGGTACGTCAGTCCGCCGCCGTGTCCGAAGCACTGCCGCGTGTAATCGTACTCCAGCAGCCCGGCCTGCTGGGCGATCGCCTCCATCGCCCGCTGGAGATCGGCGATGCGGGCTCCCGCGCGGATCTGCTCCCGCATCCGCTCGTTCTGTTCCAGCACGGTCTCCAGCATGTGCCGGATCTCAGCGCTGGGCGTCCCCGCAACAAAGTTGCGCGCGGTATCGGTACGGTAGCCTGCGAGCGCGCAGCCCTGATCGATGAAGATCAAGTCGTTCTCCTGCACCACCCGGCCCGACGGCCCGATGTTCTTCAGCGAGGTCCGGGGGCCGGACTGGCACCCGCCGCCGGGTCGCTCACCACCGGCAGCCTGCATCGCCTGGATGGACGCCGCCATGATCTCCCACTCCGTCACTCCCGGCCGGATCGCGCGCGCCGCGGCAGCATATCCTAAGTCGGTAATCTCGGCCGCGCGGCGGAAGGCTGCCTGCTCGCGCGGGCTCTTGATCCGCCGCATCGTGCTGAGCAGGTGGTCGGCGGGCTTCACAGTCATCGCCGGCACACGGGCGGCCAGCGCCTGTTCGATCACGCGGGGGATGATGCCCGCCCCGACGATCCCAAGGGTACCCGTCGTCACCCCCCACTCGTGCAGGACGCCTCCGGCGACGTTTCCGATGTTCTCCGGTGTGGCCGTCGAATGCGGGTGCAGCACCGGACGCACATCTTGAATGAACGTCGTGTGAAAGCTCGAGTGCATGGGCTCGCCGTGGAAGATCGCGTTCGTGACAAGCACGGGCTCGCCGTCGCGTGGCACCAGCAGCACGCCGGCGCCCCAGAAATTGTCAAACCCGACAAGATACTTGATGTTGGTCCATTCGCCGGCCTGGTAGACGGCCAGGACGTCAAAGCTGTGGGTGCGCATCAGGCGCTGCGCCGCCGCCCAGCGCGCGTGATACTCGTCGATGGGGAACGGGATCTCCAACCACTTCAGCCGTTCGGCGCGATCATAGGGAATCTTGTTGTGCTCGTACCGGCTCCCCATCACTTGCCGTCAAACTCAGCCCGCGCCTTCCCGAGCAAACCGGGATCCGCCAGCAGGTCGACGATCGACGTCGCCATGGCCTTCACCGCGATGAGCATGCCCGCCAGGGCCTGATCGGTACAGGCGCCCGCCGCGAACTCGGGCGTGTGAAAGTTTGTACCCGGGGCATGCGTGGCAACGGCAAACCCGGCGGCCGGCACGACCTGGCTCACGTTTCCGAAGTCGGACGATGCCGCCCGCTCGGGCGGTGTCGGCCTCGGGTCCGGCACGGTCAGGCCCAGGGTGCGCAGGTTCTCCCGCAGCACGCTGCCCAGCGTGGGGTTGGATTTCATCGCATCATACCGCATGAAGGTCACGATCTCCACCGTCGTGCCGGTGGATGCGGCCGCGCCCCGGGCGGCGTCCTCGATCCACGCGGCGACCTGCTGTAAATACTTCGTGTCGAACGAGCGGACGCCGATGCGGGCGGCGGCCACCTCCGGCGTGATATTGAACGCCTGTCCGCCGTTGGTGATGATCCCGTGCAGGCGGACGTCGGGCCTCAATTGCTGCCGCATCGCGTTCAGCGCGTTGAACAGGAGGATGACGCCGTCGAGGGCGTTGCGGCCCTCCCAGGGACCAAAGGCGGAGTGGGCGCTTTTCCCCCGATAGGTGATGTCGAGTCCCCGCAGCGCCAGCGACGCTCCACCGACGGCGGCGGAGTTCGCTTCGCCGGGATAGGGGTGAAACATCATCACGGCGTCGACGCCCTTGAAGACGCCCGCGTCGATCATGACGGGCTTCCCACCGCCGACCTCTTCGGCCGGCGTCCCAAACACCTTGACGGTACCGCCCAGGGCATCCACCGCCAACCGGGCGCAGAGGCCGGCGCCGATCGCCGAGGGACCGATGAGATTGTGCCCGCAGGCGTGACCAAGTTCGGGCAGGGCGTCGTACTCGGACAGGACCGCGATCACGGGGTGGCCGCTACCGTAGGTCCCGGCAAACGCGGTGGCCAGGCCCGCGACGTCGCGCTCCACGGAGAACCCGTTGTCCTTCAGGGCCGCCGAAAGCCAGCCGGCGGCCTGCGCTTCCTGAAACGCGATTTCCGGCCGGGCGTGCATCTGTCGGCTGATCCCGACAAGCACAGGAAAAATCTCCGCGGCCGCGCGCGAGACTCGCTCTTTCAGTGCTGTGTGTGTGCTCATCTACCCCACCTGGGCCGCCAGCGAGCCGCTCATGACGGCGCGGGATCTCGGGCCACGATCGCGTATACTACATAGGCTTCTCGTACTTGA
The DNA here is from genome assembly GCA_041497675.1 of bacterium. Classification (GTDB taxonomy): domain Bacteria; phylum Sysuimicrobiota; class Sysuimicrobiia; order Sysuimicrobiales; family Humicultoraceae; genus JBGPNN01. Next base: position 23,668 of record JBGQGY010000030.1, read on the forward strand.
ATAACCTTCTAGCAACTGTGGAGGTGGTTACGTGTGTCGCTCCCTGCCACGATGAATCCCCGCCTCGCCACGCTGATCCGCGCCATTCGTGGCGCCGTGCGGGCGACGGGTGATCCGGCGGGCGTCGCGGGCCGGGTCGCGGCGGCGCTGCGACCGAACCTCCACGAACCCGATTTGCTGGCCCCGGCGCAGCGCGCATCGAATCCCGCCGGCTACCAGCAACACATCCTGCACGTCGAAGACGATGGCAGTTTTTCGATCGTCTCGCTCGTGTGGCTGCCCGGACAGGCGACACCGACCCACGATCACATCTCCTGGTGTGTCGTTGGCGTCTACGAGGGCGAAGAGCACGAGAGTCAGTACCGGCTCGCCCAGGAAGGGTCCGCGACGTGCCTCATCGAAGCCGGGCAATCGGTCAATCCGACGGGAACGGTGGCGGCCTACACACCCCCAGGTGATATCCACAAAGTGACGAATCGGGGCCCCGCGATGGCCATTTCCCTGCATGTCTACGGAGCCGATATCGGCAAGCTGGGCACGAGTATCCGTCGGCGTTACGACCTACCGGTGAAAGGGGAGTCGGTGCATGGGCACTAGCACCTCGTTTGGTCTGACGCTGCCCAACCGTGGGGTGGCCCTCGGCGCGTTTACAACCAAGCAACTCCTGGACCTGGCCGAAGCCGCGGAAAGTTCCGGCCTCATGGACCATGTGTGGGTGGGGGACAGCATTCTGAGCAAGCCGCGGCTGGAGGCCATCGCTCTGCTCGGCGCGCTCGCCGCCCGCACGAAGCGGGTGATGCTGGGTGTCGGATGCATGGCGACGATCGTGCAGCGGCATCCGGTGCTGTTTGCACTGCAATGGGCCAGTCTCGATGTGATCTCCAACGGCAGGATGCTGCTCGCCGCCTGTCTAGGCTACCCGGGTAGCCAGACACCCGCGGCCGCGCACGAGCTCCAGGTGATGGGTGTGGAGAGCAAGGACCGACCCCGTCGCTTCATCGAGATGATCGGCGCGTTGCGTCTGCTCTGGAGCGATCCGCACGCCACGTACCGCGGGCGGCACTACGCGTTCGAGAACGTCGACCTGCAGCCAAAACCCGTACAGCAGCCCTGCCCGATCTGGATCGCGAGCAACCCGTCCGAGCAGACCATCGGCAAGGAGGGCGTCGAACGGGCGCTGCGTCGCGTCGGCGAGCATGCTGACGGTTGGATGACCACGATCGTGGCACCCGACGCGTTCCGGGCCCGATGGGCGCGGGTCAAAGAGCATGCCCGGGCGGCGGGACGCGACCCGGACCGGTTGAAGTCCTGTCTCTATTTCAACCTGAACGTGCAGAGCGACGTCGAACGCGGGTTCCGCGAGAGCAAGGAGTTTCTCGACGCGTACTATGGGTCGAACTTCGACAAATGGTTTGTCGACGCCTGGACGGCATACGGCCCGCTGGACACCTGCGTGGCCAAGATTCAATCGTACATCGATGCCGGCTTCGACATGATCACCATCCGGCTGACGGCGTGGGACCAGGCGACGCAGTACCGCATCTATACTCAGGACGTCTTGCCCGCGTTGCGCGCAAAGGCCTTGAGGGCCTCATGACGGGAGCCACCACCGCAATACCCGACGGCATTCCCCAGGCAGAGGTGTTGAATCGACTCAACCGGCTGAAGACGCTGGCGCGGGAGCGAGGGTTGGCCGGGCTGGTGGCCGTCGCCCGCTCCTTCTACGATCGCCCGGCCAACGTCGCCTACCTCTCCAACCATTTCCCGCCGTTTCCGACCGGAATGTTTTGGGGCGAGGCCCGGGGTCTCGGACACGCCGCGCTGATCATTCCCCTAGACGGTGAGCCGGTGCTGTTTTTCGACACGACGGTCCGGCGGGATCTGGTGCCCATCAAGGACTGCCGCCACGCCCGCAACTTCAGCCGGTCCATCAGCGACGCGTTACGGGAGAAGCAGCTCGCGGCGGCCCGCGTCGGTCTCCTCGGCGACGACCTCATGCCGGTTGCGATGTACCGCGAGATCACGCAGGCGTTGCCGGGTCTCACGTTGGAGCCCGCCGACGACCTGCTGACGTCACTCCGCCTGATCAAGAGCGAGCGCGAGCAACAGCTCATGCGGCGGGCCTGCGCGATCTGCGATATCGGGTACACAGCGACGTTCAATGCCATTCGCGACGGCGCCACGGAGGCCGCGGTGTGCGGCGCGGGCATCGGCGCTGCGATGACCGCGGGCGCGGACTTTATTCGCTATCTGCGGACCCACTCGGGTCCCTACAGCGCCTGGGGCATCCGTTGGCCCCAGGCCATGGACCGGGTCATGCGCAACGGCGAAATGCTCGCGTTGGATCTGATCGGCGCGTATTGGGGGCAGCAGTTCGACGTGCTGCGAAGTACGGTCGTCGGCCGTAAGGCCACCGAGGCGCAGAAGAAGCAGATGGAAACCGCTCTCGGCGCGACACGGGCCGCCGTCGCCTCCGCGCGGCCGGGAGTCCTCGCGGAGGATCTGGTGAAGGCCGCCAACCAGGTCATCGAGAGTCAGGGGTTTGGGAAGTTTGCCCGGCCGTTCATCGGCCACGGGATCGGGTATGAGACGATGGAGCCGCCGCTGTTGGCGATGGGCGATCGGACGCCGCTCCGGCCGGGGATGGTGATCTGCGTCGAACCCGGCATCAACATTCCGGACGTCGGGGGCGCGTGTATCGAAGAGCAGATTCTCATCACTGATGGAGCGCCAGAAGTGCTCAGCCGCTTTGAGCCGCGGCAGTGGGAGTGAGGGATCGCTGATGCAGTTTGGACTGACGCTGCCCAACCGCGGCGTCTTGATGGGCGCCGTGACTTCCGATCAAATGCTGGATCTCGCTGAGGTTGCCGATCGATCTGGCGTGTTCAACAGTATATGGGTCGGCGACAGCCTCCTGGGCAAACCGCGGATGGAGTCGATCACGCTGCTGGCGGGCGTTGCGGCCCGCACGCGCCGCGTGCGCCTCGGTCCCGCCTGTATGGCGAGCTTCCCGCTGCGCGACCCGGTCCTCCTGGCGTACCAGTGGGCCAGCCTCGACCTGCTGGCCGGGGGACGCACCGTGCTCGTCGCCTGCACCGGCATCGTCCCGCAGGCCGGGGGCGCGGCGGAGGGCGCGCTCTACAATGTCGATAACAAGGCGCGGGCCCAGCGGCTGATCGAGTGGATCACGATCCTCAAACGCCTGTGGACCGAGGACAACGTCAGTTTCGAAGGCAAGCACTACCGCTTCTCCGACATCACGATCGAGCCCAAGCCTGCGGCAAAGCCACGCCCGCCGATATGGATCGCCAACAACTCGATGGCGCCGCGGGAGACGGTGGAACGGACCCACCGGCGCGCCGTCCGCCACGCCGACGGGTGGATGACGTCCCTCTCCGATCTCGAGGATGTCGCCTGGCGGATCAACGACGTGAGAGCGAAGGCCAAAGAGGCCGGACGCGATCCGGCCGCGCTCGAGACCTGTCTCTATCACAATATCAACGTGAACGAGGACCGCGAGGCAGCGCTGGCGGAATCGAAGCGGTTTCTGGATTCGTATTATATGGTCGACATGCCGCCCGCCCGCGTGGCGAGCTGGACGGCGGCCGGTTCCGTCGAGCAATGCGTCGAGCACCTGCGCGCCTACGAGCGCATGGGGTTCCACTCGGTGGCGCTGCGCTGCACCTCGTGGAATCAGCAAGGGCAACTGCGGCGCGTGATCGACGAGGTGCTGCCGCACTTCAAGAGCGCCTGAGGAGGGTCGTTCATGCTGCGCACACGGTTGGACGGCATCGTCGTCATCGTCGTCGCGCTGGCGTTCGCCGCCGGCCTCTGGCCGCCGTCAAGCGGCGCGGCTCCAGCATTCAGGAAGGACATCGTCCTGGGGATGATCCAAGAGCCGGCTGGGCTGAACCCACTCACGGCGGCGGCGGCGACCGACGTGCAGTTCCTACCGATTTTCACCGCCTACAGCTATGTCCGCAACGACCGGCTGGATCTCATCAACGAATACGTGGAACAATTGCCCACGGTCGCCAACGGCTTGTGGAAGACGGGGCCTGGGGGCACGATGGAGGTCACCTGGAAACTCCGGCGCGACGTGAAGTGGCACGACGGCAAGCCGCTCACGACCGACGACTTCAAGTTCACGTGGGAGATCTATAAAGATCCGAAGGCGCCGCTGGGTTCCCGTCCGGCCCTCGAAGCCATCAGTGCGGTGACGTTCCCCGACCCGTACACGATGGTCGTCAAGTACAGCAAGCCCTGGGTGCGGGCCAACCTGCTGTGGCTCGGCGCGTTCTCTACACCGCTCCCCCGGCACATCGTGCAGCCGATGGTCCAGCGCGTGGGGATCGAGCGATTCGCCGAAATCCCGTATGGATCCGACCCGGCGCAGACGGTCGGGGTGGGGCCGTACGTCCTCAAGTCATGGCTGCGCGGGAATGAGATGGTCTTCGAGGCCAACCCCAACTACCATCTCGGCCGGCCGGTGTTGGACCGGATCGTGTTCAAGTTCTTTACCGACGTCAACGTCCTGGTCGCCAACTTTGCCGCCGGCCGCCTCGATGCCTCGCCGCCCAACCCCGGCGGCATCCCGCTCGCGCAGGCGCTCGAGGTGGAGGACCTGCTGCAAACGGGCCGGGTGTCGGGCTACCGCGTCGAATACTACGCGGCGCCGGCCAGCGAGGCCTATTGGTACAACTTCGAGAACCCCATCGTGCGTGATCGTCGGGTGCGACAGGCGTTGCTGCACGCTATTGACCGTGACAGCATCGCGGCGACGATCTTCCGAAACAAGGTGTTCGTTGGCCACAGCTATCTCCCGCCGACGCATCCAGCCTACAACCCCGGTATCCGGAAGTACGGCTACGATCCGGCTCGGGCGCGCACGCTCTTGGACGAGGCGGGGTGGCGACCCGGCCCGGACGGCATCCGGCGCAATGCGGCGGGGGAGCGGCTGTCCCAGATCATCACGGCGCCGGCCGGCGACCGGACGCGCGAGCGGGTCGAACAGGTCGTCCAGTCGCAGTGGCGCGAAGTGGGCGCCGACCTGATCATCGACAACAAGCCGGTGCGGACGATCCTCGGCGAGGTCTGGCTGACCGGCAAACGGCCCCCGGACATGCTCAACTTCAGCCATCCGGTAGACGACTTCAGCGACATCGACACCTGGTGGGGATCGTGGAACGCCCCGCCGGCCGGGCAGCTCGGGACGAACCACAGCCGCTACCGCAACGACGAGTGGGACAAGGTCATTCGCGAGTACCAGGTCACCCTCGACGCGCGACAGCGCCGTGAGATACAGAAACGCTTCCAGGTCATGTGGGCCGAGGAAGTACCTATCATCTTGCTCTACAACTTCGTGGGGGCATCCGTGCTCCGGGACGGCCTGACCGGGCTCCGCCCCCTCGGCCTGTCGTACACACCGGGATACTACACGTGGAACACGCGCGCGTGGCGGTGGAGCCGGTAGCGCGCTAAGGGAGCTTCTTCGGGATGGCGCGGTACCTGGCGGGCCGGCTCCTCCAGATGCTCCCGCTCCTGGTCGGTATCTCCTTCCTGCTCTTCTTCCTTCTTACCCTTGCACCGGGGGACCCGGTGGACATGTTCATCCTGAGCGACCCAAACGTGGACGCCAAGAACATCGAGGCCCTCAAGCGCGCGTACGGCCTCGACCAACCGATGATCGTACGCTATGTCAAGTGGCTTGGGCGCACGGTGCGAGGGGATCTGGGCTGGTCTGTCCGCTTCAGGCAGCCCGTCAGCCAGCTCATCGCGGAGCGCCTGCCCAACACGCTCGCGCTCACCATGACGGGGTTCGTCCTCGCCCTCTTGTTCGCGGTGCCCGTCGGGATCTACGCGGCCCTCCGGCAGTACTCGCTGACGGACTACATTGTGAGCTTCCTCTCGTTTCTTGGATTCTCCGTTCCGCTGTTCTGGTTTGGCATTGTCATGATCTACATCTTTGCCGTGAAACTACGGGTGGTGCCGCCCGGGGGATTCCAAACGACCGGCGTCGCACCAGGCTGGCCGATGGCGCTCGATCGCCTGCGCTACATGTTGCTGCCGGCGGCGGTGGTGGCCTTCTACACCGGGGCGTTGCTGGTCCGATACGTCCGGTCCAGCATGCTGGAGGCGCTGCGGCAGGACTACATCCGCACGGCGCGGTCCAAAGGGCTGCGCGAGCCGACGGTGATCAACAAACACGCGCTGCGCAACGCGATGATGCCCTTGGTCACAATCCTATCGTTGGCCATCCCGGCCCTCTTGGGCGGCGCCCCGGTCACGGAGACGGTCTTCGGGTGGCCGGGGACGGGGCAGTTGCTGGTGCAGTCGGTGCTGTCCGGCGACCACATCGTCGCGATGGCGATGTTGATGATCATCGCGGTGCTGGTCGTCGCCGCGAGCCTGGCGGCCGACCTCGCCTACGCCTGGCTCGATCCGCGCATCAGGTACGAGTGATCGATGATGACGCGCGCACACCCTGATGCGGCGCAGCGGGTCATGGTGACGCCGGGCCCACCGGAGATCACGAGCTACTGGCGGATGGTATGGCGGCGGTTCCGGCGGCATCGGCTGGCGGCGGTCGGCGCGGTCGTCACGGCTGGTCTGATCGTCCTGGCGGTGGCCGGGCCGGCGCTCACCGGGCACCGGACCGAAGTCGTGCGGCTGAGCCAGGTCTTCCGCCCGCCCGGAGCCGGACACCTGCTGGGGACGGACGAGCTTGGGCGGGACGTGGTGACCAGGTTGATGCTGGCCGGGCGCGTCAGCCTCGCGGTCGGCTTGGTGGCGACGTCCATCTCTACCTCGATCGGCACGCTGGTCGGCTTCATCGCGGGCTTCTACGGCCGCTGGCTGGACACCGGGCTGACGCGGTTGATCGAGATCTTCTTGAGCATTCCGTCGCTGGCCGCCATGTTCGTCCTGGCCAAGTTCTTGGGGACAGGCCTAACCAGCATCATCCTGGTGCTCTGTCTGTTCGGGTGGATGTTTACCGCCCGGCTGGTGCGGGGGGAAGTGCTACGTGTCAAGCGCCTCGACTTCGTAGACGCCGCGGTCGTGATTGGGGCATCCAACCGGCGCATCATCATTCACCACCTCCTCCCTAACGTGCTGGCACCGATCATCGTCACCCTCACGCTGGCGGTCGGGCAGGCGATCCTCGCCGAAAGCACGATCAGCTACTTCGGGTTGGGCATCCAGCCCCCGGTGGCCAGCTGGGGGAACATGTTGCAGAACGCGCAGGAGTATCTCTGGTCGGCGCCCTGGCTGGCAATCTATCCTGGGGTCGCCATCCTGATCACGGTGCTGTCGTTCAACTTCATGGGGGACGGGCTGCGCGACGCGCTCGACCCGAGCCTCAAACGATAATATGAGCACGCTTCGGATCGGCGTCTACGGCGCGGGACAAATGGGGAGTGTGCACGCGCGAACCCTGGCGGGGTGTGCCGGCGTCTCAGTGGTCGGCGTCGCGGATGCGGACGAGTCGCGGGCGAGAGCCACGGCGTCCGCCGCCGGTGCCGAGCCCTGCCCCGATCTGAACACCCTGCTGGCCATGCGCCTGGACGCGGTCTTCGTCGCCGTCCCAAACATCCATCACGCGCAGTCGTGCATGACGGCGCTCGAGCGCGGCGTGCATGTGTTCTGTGAAAAGCCCATGGCGACCAGTCTGGAAGACGCCCGTCGCGTGCTGCAGACGGTCGAGCGCACGGGACGCGCGTACCAGATGGGGTTCAACCGCCGATTTGCGCCGGCCTACGCGGGTTTGCGCGCGCTCGTCGCGGGTGGGATGACCGTCTACTCCGGCACGATCAAGATGAACGACGGCGATATGCGGACTCCGGCGTGGTTTTCAGACCCGGCGATCTCGGGCGGTTTTATCTACGACACCGGCATCCACCTGTTAGACACGGCGCGGTGGGTGTTGGGCCCAATCGACGAAGTCCGCTGTCTGGCCCGGTCGTCGTGTTACCCGGACCTGGACGACGTCGTCGCGCTGCTGCGGTCACGCAGCGGTGCGATCGTGACGTTCTCTACATGCGGGCATGCGACGTGGACGGCACCCACGGAGCGCGTTGAGCTGTTCGGCGACCATGCCACCGCTGTTACGGAGGGATTCGAGCGGCTGGTCCACGCGCCTGGGTTAGGGCGCTCGACCGCGATGCATGACTTCCGCGCGCTCCCCTACGAGCAGCGGCTGGGGTATGAGCAAGAAGAGCAGGCGTTCCTCGAGGCGATTGTCACCGGGCGGCCGACGCCCGTCTCGGCCGAAGACGCGTACCGGGCG
>JBGQGY010000031.1:0-30648 GCA_041497675.1 bacterium
CCACGGATCGGACCACGCCTGAGGCCCCAGATTTACAGAAGGCGCTGCGGGCGATGGTGGACCGAGGCTGCCGGTACGCCGCGGTGGAGGTCGCGTCGCACGCCCTCGCGATGGAGCGGGTCGCCGGCTGCCATTTCGAGGCGGGCGTCTTCACCAACCTGACCCGCGATCACCTGGATTTTCACAAGAGTATGGAGGCGTACCTGGCGGCGAAAGCCCGGTTGTTCGCCACACTGCCGGACGACGGGTGGGTGGTGCTCAACACCGATGATCCGGCGCTGGCCGTACTGCGCGCAGTGACGCGCGCCCGCGTGATGACGTACGGGCTGCACGCGCCCGCCGACGTGCGCGGTCACGAATTGCGCCTGCACCTGCGTGGATCGGAGTTCGTGGCGGAGACGCCGGCCGGCAGCGCGCACGTGACGCTGCGGCTGGCGGGCGCGTTCAACGTCGCCAACGCGCTGGCTGCGCTGGCGGTGGGGCTGACCCAGGGCATCGCGCTCGAGGTCGTCGCTGAGGCGCTGGCCTCGATGCCGGGGATTCCCGGCCGGTTCGAGTCCGTCGATGAGGGGCAGCCGTTTGCGGTGATCGTGGACTACGCGCACACGCCGGACGGTCTCGATAACGTCCTGCGCACGGCGCGCGGGATCACCACAGGCCGTCTCATCGTCGTGTTTGGGTGCGGCGGTGATCGCGACAGGACCAAGCGGCCGATCATGGGTCGCATCGCGGCGGAGCACGCCGACCGGGTGATCGTGACGTCGGATAATCCGCGCAGCGAGCCGCCACGGGCGATCATCAATGAGATCACCCCCGGCGTCGACGCTGGCGCCGCGGGCCGCGCCGTGACCGTGGAGATCGAGCCAGATCGGCGGCGCGCGATCGGCCTGGCGGTCGGCGCCGCCGCGCCCGGCGACCTGGTGCTCATTGCCGGGAAGGGGCATGAATCCTATCAGGAGGTCGCAGGCGTGCGGCACGCCTTTGACGACCGTCAGATCGCCCGCGAGGCGCTGCGCGCGTCACGGGCGGCCGCAAGCGGAGGGACAGGCGCACCGTGAGCCTACGCCTCAGGGTTGCAGACGTGCTGGCGGCGACGGGCGGACGCGCGCTGCCGCCGGAGATTGATCTCCCCGACGCCGTCACCGGCGTGGCGATCGACAGCCGCGTGGTGTCTGGCGGCGATCTGTTCGTCGCCCTGCGGGGCCCCCAGACCGACGGACATGCCTTCGTGGCCGACGCCTTGGGGCGCGGTGCGGCGCTGACGTTGATCGCGGATCCGCGGGCGGCCCGCGGGCCGGCGATCGTCGTCGACGATACGCTGCGCGCGCTGGGCGCCATCGCCGCGCTGCACCGCCGCTCGCAGCACGCGACCGGGATCGGTATTACCGGCAGCGTCGGGCAGACGACGACCGTCGGACTGTGCGCAGACGTGCTGGCGCGGCGCTGCGACGTCCTGCGCTCGGCCCCCTCGTGGAACGCCGAGCTGGGTGTCGCGCTGACGCTGTTGGGCCTGCAGGCCCATCACGACGTGGCCGTGATCGAGATGGCGATGCGCGGGCTCGGGCAGATTCGCGAACTGGTGGAGATGGCGGCCCCGCGCATTGGGGCAGTCACGAACATCGCCGACACACATCTGGAGCTCCTGGGATCGCGTGAACAGATCGCCGCCGCCAAAGCGGAACTGCTCGACGGGCTCCCGGCCGACGGCGTCGCCATCGTCAACGCAGACGAAGCCTTGACCGAGCGGCTTCTCCGCGACGTCCGCTGCTCGGTGGTGACCGTGGGCATCACGCACCCTGCCGACGTGCGGGCGACCGAGATCACGCGGACCAACGGCGGCTACGCGTTCCATCTGCGCGTGCACGATCAGGAGACCCCGATCTATCTGCCGCTGCCGGGCGGCCATCAGGTCCGCAACGCGTTGGTGGCCGCGGCGGTGGGTCACGCAATGGGGTTGAACCTGTCAGAGATCCGCGAGGGTCTCGCCGGTACCCACCCGGCCAAGATGCGGCAGGATGTGGTGATGGTCGGCGATGTGATGCTGATCGACGACTCGTACAACGCCAGCCCGCAGTCGATGGCCGCCGCGTTCGACGTGCTCGCTCAGGTCGGCGGCCGGCGGCGGCGGGTGCTGGCGCTTGGAGAGATGCGCGAGCTGGGCCCGCAGTCCCACGAGTTTCATCGCCGTGTCGGCCGCGAGGTGGCCGCGCTGGAACCGGCCTTTCTGCTGGTGGTCGGGCCGAACAGCCGCTGGTATTTGGAGGGCGCAGTGGACGCGGGGCTGCCGCTGGCCTCCACGGCCGCGGTGACGACGACGGATGAGGCCGCACGAGTGCTTCAGACCGTGCTGCGGCCCGGCGATGTCGTGCTCGTCAAGGGCTCGCGGGCCATCGAGATGGAGCACGTGGTCCAGGCCTTGCGAGAGGGCCAGCCGGTGAGCCAACCGTGAGCACCGGCCTGTCGCTGCCGGCGCAGATGGTGCTGGCCGCCGCGATCGCCGCCGTCGTGGTGATCCTGGCCGGACCTCGCGCGGTATCGCTGCTGGCCGGTTGGGCGCGGCAGCACATCCGCGAGGACGCCCCGGCCCGCCATCAGGGCAAGGCGGGCACGCCCACCATGGGTGGGCTGCTGATCGTCCTGGCCGTCCTCGTGGGATCGGTCGTCGCGGGGGGACTCCAACCGCCGCTCCTCTTCGGTCTCGGAGCGATGCTCGTGTTTGGCGGGATCGGGCTGCTCGATGATGTCTTGAAGATCCAGCGCAACCGCAACCTGGGGCTGCGCGCACGCGAGCGTGTGATGCTGCAGGTCGCCGCCGCCGCGGTCCTGGGGTGGGTGGCGGCCGGCGCGCCGTGGATCGGCACGGACGTCGCGGTGCCGTGGCGGGGGACCATCAATCTGGGACCGTGGTACATCCTCTTCGTCATGCTCTTTGTCGTCGGGTTTGCCAACGCTGTGAACCTCACCGATGGGCTCGACGGGCTGGCCGCGGGTCTGGTCGCGCTCGCGGCCGTTGGTCTGGCCGTGATTGGCTGGGCGGGTCTTCACCCATCGGCCGCGGTGCTGGGCTGCGCCGTTGCCGCATCGGCCGCCGCGTTCCTGCGCCTGAACGCGCACCCGGCGCGCGTCTTCATGGGCGACGTGGGATCGAACGCGTTGGGCGCCGTGCTGGCGGCGCTCGCGATCATCACCAAGAGCGAGCTCGCCTTGATCGTCCTCGGCGGCGTCTTTGTCGCCGAGGCGCTCTCGGTCATCCTGCAGGTGGTGTATTTCAAGAGCACCGGCGGCCGCCGGATCTTTCGCATGAGTCCTCTCCACCATCACTTTGAATTGGCGGGGTGGCGCGAGCAGGACGTCGTGCGGCGATTCTATCTCGTCGGTCTGCTGTGTCTCCTGCTGGGCATGCTGGTGGTCGCATGACGTCCCCGGGCGCGCGCGTGCAGGATGTGCTGGCGCGGTTGCGCGGCCGGCGGATCCATGTGCTGGGGCCGTCGGGGACCGAGGGGTCATCGGTCATCGACTTTCTGGTGCAGCACGCTATCACCACGGTCACCGCGCACGATCTCGAGCCGGCCGAGCGCTTTGCCGACACGGTTGCGCGCACACACCGGTGGCTCGACGCTGATGGTCGCGCGGCCTTGATCCGGCGGCTGCAGGCGGCACCGATCGCGTGGCGTCAGGGCGCGGCCTATCTCCAAGGGCTGGACGACGCCGAGGTGATCGTCGTCCCGCAGTCGTGGATGCGCCATCCGCAGAACGGGCCGGTTCGCGACGCGGCGCGACGCGGCGTGCCGCTATCGAGCATGACCCAGTTGTTCTTCGAAGTCTGCCCGGGACCAATCCTTGGCGTCACCGGCACCAACGGCAAATTCACCGTCGTGACGCTGATTAGTTCGATGCTCCAGGCGGCCGGGATCCCGATCGTGACCTCGGGGAACGACCGCACGCACGTCCCGGCGCTGGCGGCGCTCGATCGGCTGACCCCGCAGACCTGGCTGGTGCTGGAGATCAGCAACCGCCAGCTGGTTGGCTTGCCGTACAGCCCCCACGTCGCGGTGGTGACCAACATCGCGCCGCACCACCTCGACGATCACGGGTCGATGGAGGCGTACGCCGACGCCAAGCGCACCATTGTCCGCCACCAGTCGTCGCGGGATCACGCCGTGCTCAACGCCGACGACCCGCGGGTCGCGCGATTTGCGGAGGGCGCAGAGTCTCGCGTCCACTGGTTCAGCCGGCGGCGACCGGTGCCGGTCGGGGCCTGTGTCGACGATGCGCGGATCGTGATCGCGGGCTCGACGCCTGCGGCCGTGTTGCCGGTGTCCGAGATCGGCATGCCGGGCGCGCACATGATCGAAAACGCGCTCGCGGCGACGGCGGCCGCTGCGATCGCGGGCGCGGGCCGCGAATCGATCGCCTCCGTGCTGCGGGCCTTTCGTGGGCTCCCATACCGCTTTCGAATCGTCGGGGAGCGGGAGGGGATAACATTTTATGAAGACTCGTTGGGCACGAATCCGACGTCGGCGGCCGCGGCGATCGCCGGCATGACGCGGCCATTTCATCTCGTCGCAGGCGGCGTGCGCACGTCCGCCCGCGCGGAGGATTTCGTGCCGATGGCGAAGGCCCTCGGCGCCTCGCCCGTGAAGGGCGTCTACCTGATCGGAACGACGGCGGCGTTGCTCTCGGAGGTGTGTGCCGACCTGCCGGGTCACCCGCGCGTGGTGCAGGCGGGGACGCTGGATGCGGCGATGGCCCAGGCATGGGAGGCGGCGGCGCCGGGTGACGCGATCCTGTTGTCCCCGGGGTGTGAGAGCTTCGATCAATTCGCGGACTACCGCGCTCGCGGCGATCGCTTTTGCGCGCTCGCGGAGCAGTTACCCGCACGGGCGGGTACGCGGACCCCGGTATGAGCCGCGCGTTGCCCGTGCTCAATCGGCACCAGGCGGACACGACCCTATTTGCGAGCGCGGTGGCGCTGGCCGCGATTGGGCTCGTGATGGTGTACAGCGCCAGCAGCGTGGTCGCCTACGACCGGCTCGCCGACAGCGCGTACTTTCTCAAGCGCCAGGCGGCGTGGACGGCGCTGGGCTTCGCCGCGCTGTGGCTGGCCCGCGGCATCCACTATCAGCGGTTGCGCGCCTTTACCGTTCCGGTGCTCGTGCTGGCCGCGCTGATGCTGGTCGCCGTGCAGATCCCCGGGATCGGTCGTGTCGCGGGCGGGGCGCGGCGGTGGTTGGTCGTAGGACCGATCACCTTCCAGCCGGTCGAACTGGCGAAACTCGCGCTGGTGTTATATCTTGCCCACTTCCTGGCGCACCGTGGAGTGAGCATCCGCAACCTGCGGCGGGGCGTGCTGCCGCCGCTGGCGATCGCCACCGGGCTGGCGGTGTTGGTGCTCCGGCAGCCCGACATGGGATCGGCGATGGTACTGGGCGCCGTGACGATGAGCCTGCTGTTCGTGGGTGGCGCCCGCATCGTCCACCTGGCGCTGATCGCCATCGCGGCGCTGCCGGTTGTCGGGCTCGCGGTCGTCATCGCCCCATACCGGTTTCAGCGGATCCTCGCCTTCCTGAATCCGTGGCACGACCCGCAGGGCGCGGGGTTCCACATCATCCAATCCCTGCTGGCGTTTGGCTCGGGAGGGCTCTTTGGCGTCGGGCTCGGGGCCAGCCGCCAGAAGTTCTTCTATCTGCCCGAACGTCACACGGACTTCATCTTTGCCATCCTGGGGGAAGAACTTGGATTGCTGGGGACGCTTGGGCTGCTCGCAGTCTTCGGGCTCTTTATTTATCGCGGTTTTCGCATCGCCCGCGCCGCTCCGGATCGCTACGGGGCGCTGCTGGCGTTGGGCATCACCGCCAGCGTCGCGGGTCAGGCGTTGATGAACATGGGAGTCGCCACCGGATTGCTGCCGGTCACCGGCGTGCCGCTGCCTTTCGTGAGTTTCGGCGGCACCTCGCTGGTCACGACGATGATCCAGGTCGGCATCTTGCTGAACATCTCGCAGTACATGCGGGGCGAGACGCCCGTTGCCGTGCAGTCACGGCCTGATGCGCTCCCGGTTGCCCGCGCGATCGGATCCTCATGAAGGTGATCATCACCGGCGGGGGCACCGGGGGACATATCTATCCCGGGATAGCCATTGCCGAAGCGCTGCGGCGCCGGAAACCGGAGACCGCCATCCTGTTCGTCGGCGGAGATCGATTCGAAGCCCGCGCCGTCCCCGACGAAGGGTGGGCGTTTGCGTCGATCACCGCGGCCAGGATGCCGCGCCGCCGCGGTCTGGGCACGATATGGTCGGCCGCGGTCATGGGCGCCGGCGCGGCACACGCGCTTTGGCTGGTGGCACGCTGGCGGCCCGATGTCGTCGTGGCGACCGGGGGCTACGTGTGCCTGCCGGTTGGCGCGGCCGCAGCGGTGCTGGGCAAGCCACTCGTTCTCCAAGAGCAAAACGCGATACCCGGACAGGCCACGCGCCTGCTGGCCCGCTGGGCGCGGTCGATCTCCGTCCCACACGCGGCCGCGGCCGGGCGGCTCCCCGGCCGGCGCACTGACGTGACTGGGGTCCCCGTTCGCCGGCGGGCGCTGGAGGGCGATCGGCGGCGCGGACAAGAGCGCTGGGGATTGTCCACCGACCGCCTGACACTCCTGGTGATCGGCGGCAGCCAGGGCGCGCTCAACGTGAACCGGGGCGTCTGCCGCATGGCCGATCTGCTCATGTACGACTCGCGCCTGCAGATGCTGCACCATACCGGCGCGGAACATCTGCAGTGGGTCAGGCAGACGATCGGACATCGCGAGCACGTTGGCCCGCCGGCCATCCGGCACATCGCGGTGCCGTTCCTCGATCCGGTCGGCGACGCCTATGCGTGCGCGGATCTGGTCGTGTGTCGCGCGGGCGCGTCGACGCTGGCGGAAGTCACCGCGTGGGGTCTGCCGGCGATCCTGGTGCCGTATCCTCATGCCGCCGACAATCATCAAGAGGAGAATGCCGCCGTCCTTGAGCGCGCCGGAGCCGCCGTGCGGGTTGCGGATCGCGCCCTCGAAGGGACGGCGCTGGTCGATACCGTGCTGGCGCTGATCGGCGATCACGCGCGCCGCGAGAAGATGAGTCAGGCCAGCCGGGGTCTGGGCCGGCCCGATGCGGCGGATGTCGTGGCGGGGATCGTTCTATCGATGACGTCGCAGCGATCGGCGCAGGAGGCGAAGGCGTGATCCCCGCGGGCGGACACGTGCACTTCATCGGGATCGGCGGCGCGGGGATGAGCGCGCTCGCGCAGGTGTTGGCCGCGCGTGGTCTCGTGGTCTCCGGGTGCGACCTCCGGGCGTCGGAAGCCACGGGCCGGCTGCGGCGCGCGGGGTGCGTGGTGGAGGTCGGTCACAGTCCCGCGCACCTGCGCGGGGTCGACGTCGTGGTGGTGTCGCGGGCGATTGCGGGCGATACCGAAGAGTTGCGCGCCGCGCGCGACCTGGGACTTCCCATCAGGCATCGCGCCGAGGTGCTGGGGTACGTGATGGCCGCCGGACGGTCGATCGGCGTGGTCGGGACCCACGGTAAGACGACGACCACCGCGATGCTGGCCCGCGTCCTGATCACCGGTGGGTGCGATCCGACGGCGCTCATCGGCGCCGACGTGTCCGAATACGGCGGCAACGTGCGTATCGGCGGCGGTCAGTGGATCGTCGCGGAAGTCGACGAGAGCGACGGGTCGTTGTTGCACGTGACCCCGTTTGCGGCTGTGCTGACGAGCCTCGACGTGACGGATCACCGGGACTACTACACGTCCGTGGGACATCTCACCGACACGTTCCTACGATTTCTGCGCGGGGTCGACGACCGGGGCTACGTGGTGCTGTGCATCGATCATCCGGAAGTGCGCCGTCTTCGCGAGCACCTCGCGCGGCCCATCATGACGTACGGGTTCTCGGCCGATGCCGACGTGCGCGGCGAGATCATCGCGATCCAGAGCGCCACCACCCGGACGGCCCTGTGGTACGGTGGCCGGCCTACCGGTGAGCTCGTGCTCGAGGTCCCGGGCCGGCATAACGTCTCCAACGCGTTGGGCGCCATCGCGGCCGCGGCACAGGCCGGCGTGCCGGTCGAGACCGCCGTCGACGCGCTGCGACTGTTTCGGGGCGCCTCGCGTCGGTTTGCGGTCCGCGGGGAAGCCGGCGGCGTGCTCGTGGTGGACGACTACGCCCACAACCCGGTCAAGGTCGCGGCGGTGATACGCGCCGCGCGCGAAGGGTGGCCGCACCGCCGGCTCATCGTCTTGTTCCAGCCCCACCGCTTCTCGCGCACCCGCACAACGTTCGCCGAATACGGCGGCGCGTTTCAGGCCGCCGACGAGGTGGTCGTCACCGAGATCTACGCGGCGGACGAAGCGCCACTGCCCGGCGTCAGCGCGCGGTTGATCGTGGACGAGATCGCCCGACAGCGGCCGGTGCATTTTCGGCCCGGCACCGATGACGCGTTGGATCTGCTCGAGAGTCTGGTGACCCCGGGCGACATGGTGCTGACGCTGGGGGCGGGCGATATCGGCGGGGCGGCGGATACGTTCCTGGCCCGGCTGTCGGCGCGCGATGCGGGGGGCCGCGCCCAGGCCGGCGTGCAGGCGGAGGGCCGGTCCTGATGCCCGCGACGACCCTCGCGGGGATCGAACGCCGCCTGCGTGAAAGCGTGCGGGACGTCCGGCGCGACGCGCCGCTCGCCCGCCACGTGGCATTCCGCATCGGCGGCCCGGCCGACGTCCTCGTTATTCCGCGGAACGTGGGCGAACTGCGCGCGGCGATGCGCGTCCTCACCAACGAGGACATCAGGCCGACAGTCATTGGCGCGGGATCGAACGTCCTCGTGGGAGATCGGGGCATCCGGGGCATCATCGTGAAGATCGGCAAGGGTGTGGACCGCGTCGAAATTGACGGCGAACGCGTCACCGCGGAGGCGGGGGCCGGTCTGCCCGCGCTGGCGTTGCGGTGCGCCCGGGCGGGATTGGCGGGGGTGGAGTTTGCCGCCGGCATCCCGGGATCGGTGGGCGGGAGCGTGGTGATGAACGCCGGCGCGCACGGTCACGCAATCGAAGACGTGATCGAGGCGGCCGACGTGTACACGCCCGATGGCGATCGGCGCCTCGACCGCGCGGCCCTGGGATTCGCCTACCGCCTATCTGTTGTGCAGCACCACCCTTGGGTCGTAATCTGCGCGACGTTTCGCCTCCAGCGCGGCGATCCCGCAGCCATCATGGAGCGTCTGACCGCCTGGCTGGCGCACCGCGGTGCCACGCAGCCGATCGGTCCGCCGAGCTCGGGCTGCATGTTTCGCAATCCGCCCGGTGATCACGCGGGACGCCTGATCGACATAGCCGGGGGCAAGGGGTTGACGGTGGGTGGCGCCAGGGTCTCCGAGGTCCACGCAAACTACATCGTGAATGAAGGAAGCGCAACCGCATCCGACGTGATGGCGCTTGCGGAACAGGTTAAGGTGCGCGTGCGTGAGCGTACCGGTACGATCCTGGAGATGGAGGTCAAACTTCTCGGCGAATTCTAGCGACGATCATCGCCGTACACACCGTGCCGACACCGACCCCGTCCACGCCCACTCGCCGCAGAGTCCCGGCCCGATTTGCGATCGTCATGGCCGCGCTGTGTGCGGCGGCGGCGCTGCCGCAGTCCTCGCTCTTTGCGATCGAGCGCATCGACGTCACCGGCGCCATGACCCTGGACGGGTCGACGATCCGCACGCTCTCGGGGCTGCGGCCAGGCCAGCGGGTTTTCGCCGTTGACGCAGCCGCCGTGGCGGCGCGTCTGACCACGCATCCTCGGATCAAGACGGCCGCCGTGCGGGCGCGGCCCCCTCACGCGATGAGCATTGCCATTGTTGAACGGCGCCCGGTGATCGCTGTGGTCCTGGGCGACGAGTTTGCCCTCGTCGACCAGGAGCTCATGGTGGTGGAGGTAGGCCCAGATCCGGGCGACCTGGTCCGCGTCGTCGATCGGAGCGGTCGTTCCGGTTGGGTGCGTCCTGGAACGCGCGTCTCGTCCGACGCCGGGAAGACCGCGTTGGACGCGCTGGCCGCGCTGCCGGAAGCCCTGGCCGCGGACGTGTTCAAGGTCATCGTCGCGCCCGGCCCTGATCTCACCTTTGTCATGCGATCCGGGCTCGAGGTGCGGGCCGGAGGTCTCTCAGGTCTGTCCGATCGGCTGGCGCAGGTACCCGGGTTGCTCGCGGCGCTTCGCGCGAGGCGCCTGTCGGTAGCATCGATTGATCTGAGGTACGCCGGCTCGATTGTCGTGAAACCGGTTGCAGGAGGAGAAGCGCGGTAGGCGTGGAATAGCGCACCCAGATCTAGGGGCGCACAAGACTCAACCCTACCACAGGTAGCATATGGCACGTCGGGGCCCGCTTGCGGGTCTGGACATTGGAACCACCAAGGTGTGCGCTATCGTCGGCGAGGTGGACGAAGACGGTGATGTGCACATCGTCGGCGCCGGCATCGCGCCCTCGACCGGCGTGCGCCGCGGCGTCGTCGTCGATCTGGACTCCACCGTGTCCGCGATCGAGCAGGCTGTCGAGCGCGCGGAACGCATGGCGGGCGTGAAAGTCTCAGCGGTCTATGTGGCCGTTTCAGGTGAGCACATTGCCTCTGCCGACAGCCGGGGCGTGGTGGCGGTGGCGCGGGGTGACCACGAGATCGGCGAAAGCGACGTCGCGCGCGTGATCGACGCGGCGCGGATGTCCGCACTGCCTGCCTCGGATCGCGAGATCATCCACCTGTTGCCGCGCGACTTCGTCGTCGACGGGCAGGACGGCGTCAAGCGACCGGTCGGCATGTTCGGCACGCGGCTGGAAGTCGAAGCCCACATTGTCACGGGTGTCGCGACGGCCCTGGCCAACGTGGCCAAGTGCGCGCAGCGCGCCGGTCTCGACGTCGATGAGATGGTGCTCGAGCCGCTGGCATCAGCGGCGGCCGTGCTGACCGCGGCCGAGCGAGACCTCGGGGTCGTCGTCGCGGACCTTGGTGGCGGGACGACAAGCATCGGCATCTTCGCCAACGGCGGGCTCTGCCACGTGGGCATTTTGCCGGTCGCGGGCGCGCACCTGACGAGCGATATCGCCGTCGGCATGCGCACGCCGATGCCCGAGGCGGAGAAACTCAAGATTCGATGGGGCGCGGCGACGCCGGCCATCGTGACCGAAGGTGAGATGATCGAGGTGTTCAACGTCGGGGGCCGCGAACCGCGCGTGCTGCCTCGACGGTTGCTGGCCGAGTACATCGAGCCGCGTTTGGACGAGATCTTTTCGCTGATCCAGGCCGAGATCGGGCGCAGCGGATACACACACCGAGTGCCGGCCGGTATTGTGCTGACCGGCGGCACGGCGCAGCTCGAGGGGTTGGAGGAGTACGCCGAGCGGCGGCTCGGTATGCCGGCCCGCATCGGCGCGCCGAACCATCTGTCGGGGCTGGCCGAGGCGGTGCGCAGTCCGGCGTACAGCACCGGTGTCGGGTTGGTCGTCCACGGCTCCACGGCGCGGACGCAGGTCGGGACCGTACATCGCAACGGGACGAGTTCGGTTTGGGAACGTGCCCGGGAATGGGTGAGGGAGATCCTCCAGGGGGGGTAACCCACATCGGACCTCGGGATCTTACATCGAGGAGGAGCACCATGGCCAATGTTGAGCGTGATCTCCGTCGGTATGCCGCGATCAAGGTGGTGGGGGTAGGAGGCGGCGGGAGCAATGCCGTCAACCGCATGATCTCGGCGGGATTGCGCGGAGTCGAATTCATCGCAATCAACACCGACGCGCAGGCGCTTGCGCTCTCGTCGGCCGACAAGAAGATCCACATTGGGGCGAAGGTGACACGGGGCTTGGGCGCCGGGGGCGATCCCAACGTCGGCCGGCAGGCGGCTGAGGAGAACCGGGACGAGCTGCGGGAAGCGCTGAGCAACGCGGACATGGTGTTCATCACCGCGGGCATGGGCGGTGGGACCGGGACCGGGGGCGCGCCGGTGATCGCCGAGATCGCGCGCGAGCACAATGCGTTGACCATCGGCGTCGTCACGAGGCCCTTTGGGTTCGAGGGCAAGCGACGCGCCGCCGCCGCGGAAGAGGGCGTCAAGAGCCTACGCCAGAAAGTGAACACGCTCATCACCATCCCCAACGACCGGCTCCTGCAGATCATCGATCGGCAGGCGACGGTCATCGAGGCCTTCCGCACGGCCGACGACGTGCTGCGTCAGGGCGTGCAGGGCATCGCCGACCTCATCACCATTCCTGGTCTGATCAACCTCGACTTCGCGGACGTCCGCACGATCATGACTGAAGCCGGATCGGCCCTGATCGGGATCGGCGTCGCGTCGGGCGAGGAGCGGGCGACACGGGCGGCGCAGGCGGCGATCAGCAGCCCGCTGCTGGAAACGTCGATGGACGGCGCGCGCGGGGTGCTGATCAACGTGACCGGCGGCATCGATCTGGGCCTGCTCGAGGTGAGCGAAGCGGCGCAGATCATCCGCGAGGCCGCCGACCCCGAAGCCAATATCATCTTTGGCGCCGTGATCGACGAGAAGAGCAAGGACGAAGTGCGAATTACCGTGATCGCAACCGGGTTCGACTCGGTACGCCGCGTCGAAGAGCCGGTGGCCGCGACCTCGGAGCGGCCGAAGGAGCCCGTCAGGCTCATCGACGACCTGGACATCCCGGCCTTCCTCCGCCGCCGCTAGCCCTCGGCTGGACTGCCGTTGGAACCGTACCCATTCGCGCCCGGCGGACACGACGTCGCGGCCGAACAGGATGATCGCCTCCTCACCGCCTGGCGGCATATCCAGGCGTTGTTTCCTGGGGCCACGCCTCTGCCGGGGCCCCAGCCGATCTTCACACTGACGACCGCCGAGGGCATCCGCGACCGCTTCGTCGAACTTCAGCGGCGTCTGGCGCCGCTGGACCTCCTCCCGCTGCTGCGGCGCCAGGACGGCCGGCCGGTCCTGATCCTCATTCCCAAACCCGCGGCGGGTCGCTGGGCGTGGCAGACGAACGCCCTGCTGTTCTTAGCCACACTCGCCACCACGTTCTACGCCGGATACGCGCAATCGGTCGCGCTGGTCCGTGACGGGTACCTGACAGATCCGATCGCCGGCGGGATGGAGTTCTCGGTGGCAGTCCTCTTCATCCTGGTGTCGCACGAGATGGGTCATAAGCTCGCGGCCGTCCGCCGCGGCATCGACGCCAGCCTTCCCTATTTCATCCCCATGATGCCGCCCGTCGGCACCATGGGCGCCGTGATTATCACGCGCGCTCCTGCGCCAAATCGTGACAGCTTGATGGACCTCGGTGCCTCGGGACCGATCGCGGGGTTCGTGGCCGCCATTCCCGTGCTGATCTACGGTATCCTGCACTCCTTTGTGATCCAACCCGAGCGGGTGCAGGGGCTGATCACCTTCCCCGATCCGCTGCTGATGCGTGTGCTGGCGCGGGTGCTGGTCGACGTCCCGCCCGGCCGTGATCTCCTGATGCACCCTGTGCTCTTCGCCGGGTGGATCGGTCTCTTCGTCACCAGCCTGAACCTGTTGCCGACCGGGATGCTCGATGGGGGCCACGCGGTTCGGGCCGCGCTGGGTCCGCGCGCCCACGCGCTCCTGTCGATCGTCGGGATCGCCCTGGCGGCCGTGATGGGCGCGTGGCTGATGGCGCTCTTGATGGCGCTGCTGATGCGGCGCGGGCACGTGGGCCCGTTGGACGACCTCTCGCCACTGAGCCGGTCGCGGCAACTTGTGGGGCTCGCACTGATCGTGATCTTCATCCTCAGCGCATCGGTCGTCCTGCCGTTGTCCTCACTCCGCGACCTGATCAACCGATAGGCCGTGCGCGCGCCCACGACACCGGCACACGCGAGTCGCCCGGGCCGCTGGTGGCGCGCGGTCGTGGCGGTCTTTCTCAAGGAGATGCGCGAAGCGCTCCGTGACCGGCGAACGCTGATCGCCGCGGTCGTGCTGCCCGCCGTCGTCATGCCGGTCGTGGTGCTCCTGATGCCCGCCCTGGCAAAGCGACAAGAGACGTTCTTGCTCCAACATCCGGCGCGAATCGCCGTCGAGGGCGGAGACGCCTCCGGGCTCGCGGCCGCGGGGTTCGAAGAGCGCGTCTTCAGCCTCGTCTCGACCCCCTCACCGCGAGCCGCGCTCCGCCGCGGCGAGGTCGATGCCGTGCTGGTCGACGAAGGCCCCCAGGGGCCTCCCAGGCGGGTCCTCGTGCTCTACGACGAGACTCGTGCGGCGTCGCGCGCCGCGGTGGAGAAGGTCATCCGCACGGCCGCAAAACTGGCGTTGGCCGAGTTGCAGACCGCGGCGCGTGCCGGCGGGCTGGACCCCGAGCAGATGGTGCCGGTCATCGTCGAGCCGCGCCCCATCCTTGCGTCCAACCCCCTGGGTGGCGGCCCGCTGGCCATCGCGCTTCCGTTCTTTCTCGCCGTCTGGTTGCTCCTCGGCGGCCAGTATGCCGCGCTCGACGTCGGTGTCGGGGAGCGCGAGCGGGGGAGCCTGGACGCGCTGCTGGTGAGTCCCCCATCCCGGTCTGCGATCGTGGTGGGGAAGTTCCTGGCCGTGCTGCTGCCGGCGGTCTTCGCCGCCGTGGTCATGGTGGCGTCGAGTATCGCCTCGGCGAAGCTTGGCGCCCGCCTCCTGCCCGACCAGGCCGCCGCCGGTCTGACGGTGGGAGTGGCGGCCTGGCTGCTGGTGGTCGGGGTGGCCCTGGGCGCGCTCCTTTCGGCGGTGCAATTGCTGCTGAGCCTGGGTTCCAGGAGCCTCAGAGAGGCCCAGCAGGCGTTCACCGGGCTCTACCTCCTGGTGGCGCTGCCGATCATGCTCGTGCCGCTGTTGGGTGAGTGGGACGACCGGCCCTGGATGCCGCTGATCCCGGTCGTCAACGCCGGTCTGGCCTACCGGGATATCCTGGCCGGCCGCGCCGTCGGGGCCCAATTGGCGGTCACTGTGGGTGTGCTCCTGGTGGCCACCCTCCCGTTCCTGGCCCTCGGGGCTCGGGTGCTGGGCAACCAGCGAGTACCGAATCGATGACGGACCCCGCGCGAGCGAGAAAACAGGCGATCGGACCCGGGTGGGGTGGCAAGAGGGCCGAAGCGAGCGTTGACACACCAGATATGGGATCCTAGAATCGATTTTGCCTCTACCGGTGGGGTTCCCCTATGCGATGCCCTGTTTGCGGCCATGAGGAAAGCAAGGTCCTCGATTCCCGCCCCGTTCTCGACGGACGCGCCATCAGGCGCCGGCGTGAGTGCCTGGAATGCGAGCGCCGATTCACCACGTACGAGCGCACGGACATGGCCCCGCTGATGGTCGTCAAGCGCGATGGGCGGCGCGAACCTTTTGACCGCGCGAAGGTGCAGGCCGGCGTGGTGCGCGCCTGCGGGAAGCGCCCGGTCTCGATGGACGCCGTCGACGCCCTGGTCGACGAGGTCGAGCGGGAGATTCGCCAGCAGGGCACGGTGGAGATTGCCTCGGCCGCGATCGGTGATTTCGTCATGGAGCGACTGCGGGGGCTTGATGACGTGGCGTACGTGCGGTTCGCCTCCGAGCACCGGCGCTTTCAGGACGTCGATTCGATTGCGGAGGAAATAGAAACCCTCAAGGAACGTAGGCGCCGCGAGGACGCGCTCCGCGATCAAGTACCGCTGATCACGCTTCCCGATCCACACCGCAAGCGATAAACAGAACACACAGATTGAACCGGGGGTGACGTCCATGGATGCCGCATCGTCCTCTTCGACCCACTCGCAGACCCCACGCCGCGAACCTGTGGGGTATGCCGCGTCATCGGACCTCTCGCCGGAGACGCTCGCCGCTTTTGCCGGCGACGAACTCCGGGCGCGCGTCTTCCACGACAAGTACGCGCTGCGGGATCGGGACGGCACCGTGCTGGAGCGCACGCCGCAAGAGATGTGGCAGCGCATCGCCCGGGAACTGGCGTCGGTGGAGACAACGCCGGAGAAGCGGGATGAGTGGACGCAGAAGTTTGGCTGGCTGCTCGAGGACTTTCGGTTCATCCCCGGGGGCCGCATCATGCACGCGGCGGGGAACAGCCGGCGCGTTACCGCGCTCAACTGCTACGTCCTGCCGATCCGGGATGATTCGATCGAATCGATCTTCGAGTGGATGAAGGAGGCCGCCCGCACGTACAGCCTCGGCGGGGGCGTCGGCACCGACATCTCGATCCTTCGGCCGCGGGGCGCGCCGGTGAACAACGCGGCGCGCAGCAGCACCGGGTCGGTCTCGTTCATGGAGCTCTTCTCACTCACCACGGGTACCATCGGACAATCGGGCCGCCGCGGCGCGCTGATGATCACCATCGCCGACAACCATCCCGACTTGTTGGACTTCATCAAAGTCAAGCGGAACCTCGACAAGGTACGTTACGCCAACATCAGCATCCGGATCTCTGACGCGTTCATGCGCGCGGTCGAAGAAGACGGCGTCTGGGATCTGGCTTTTGAGAACGATCGAGCGCAGTACCGGAAGTCCGTGCGCGCGCGAGACGTGTGGCGAGAAATCATCAAGGGCGCCCGCGACCACGCGGAGCCCGGCGTGATCTTTTGGGACACGGTCAAGCGCTGGTCGACGTCGGAATACGACGGGATGGGTGTCGTCACGACGAACCCATGCAGCGAAATCCCGCTCGAGCCCTACGGCTGTTGCTGTCTGGGCAACGTCAACCTGGCGTGCTTTGTGCATGACGAGTTCACGTCACAGGCCCGCGTCGACTGGGAAGGGCTCGAGCGCGCGCTGCGCTACGCGACGCGTTTCCTCGACAACGTCCTTGACTACAACGCCGACAAGCATCCGCTGCCGCAGCAGCGTGAGGCCAGCCTCTTTTCACGCCGGATCGGCGTGGGGTTTACGGCGCTCGGCGACATGCTCATCAAGTTGCGCCTGAAGTACGATACCGACCAGGCGGTCGCGTTCGTCGACGGGCTGTACGATCGCATCAAGAACATCGTCTACGACGAGAGCGTCAACCTGGCGGCCGAAAAATCGACGTTCCCCGGCTACGACGCGCGGCAGCACCTGGCTTCACCCTTCATCCAGACGCTGTCGCCGAGGATCCGCGAGCGCGTCGAGCGCGGCGGCCTCCGCAACGTCGCGCTGCTCACCGTCCCGCCTGTGGGCAGCGGGGCGGCCCTGGCCGGCGTGACCAGCGGCGTCGAGCCGATCTTCGATATCTCGTATATCCGCCGATCGGAGTCCCTCTCGAAAGAGGTCTTCACCGTGTACCACACGCTCGTGAGAGACTACATGCAGCGCTGCGGCATCGAGCGTGAGCAAGACCTGCCGGAGTACTTCGTAACCGCCCACCAGATCCAACCGGAGATGCGGGTCCGCATGCAGGCGGCGATCCAGAAGCACATCGATCACTCGATCTCCTCGACGGTCAACCTGGCAGAAGACACGCCGCCCGAAGAGGTGGAGCGCATCTACGTCCAGGCGTGGAAGATGGGGTGCAAGGGGATCACCGTCTATCGCGAGGGGAGCCGCGAAGGGGTCCTGATTACCGAGGCGCGGGCCAAAGGCCAGTCGGCGAAGGGACAGACGGCGCAAACGACGACACCGGCGACCGCCGCGCCGGCGACGCCCGCGGCTCCGGTCCGCGTCATCCCGCGCCAGCGTCCAAAGGTGACGGCCGGTCGCACCGAACGCATCGAGACGCCGCGCGGCCGGGTCTACGTCGTGATCAATGAGGACGAACTGGGGATCTGCGAGGTCTTCGTGCATTCGCTCGACGTCGAGGCCGAGGCGATCGGTCGTCTGGCCTCGCTCTCCCTGCGGGGTGGTCTGGATCCGCGCGACGTGATCGAGCAGTTGTGGCGGGTACAGAGCAAAGAGCTCGCGTTCGATCGGTCTACCGACGGCACCATCGTGCGCGTGACCACGATCGCGCAGGCGGTCGCGCTCGCGCTGGGTCGGGTGCTCTACGGGGACACGTTCCGCCCGGACAAGGCCTTCCCGAGAGCCGACGCGCTGCCCGAGCCACGACCGCGGCCACGCCAGGAGGCGCTTCGCTTTTCCCCACCGCCGGAGGCCAACAGTGGGAACGGCGGCCCCGCGCCCGAGCCGCAGGCGACCCGCGGTGTTGCCGACATCGCGCTGGAGTTCATCGGCATCTGCCCCGATTGTGGGTCGTCGCTGGTACACGAGAACGGCTGCGCCACGTGCCGACAATGCGGGTACTCGAGGTGTTGAGCGAGTCCTGACGTCCCAACCCCAGCGGCGGGCCCCCGGGCTGAGGATCACCGGACAGTCGGTGTGGTAAACTGAGGATAGTGTCGGTAGCGGGGGGGACAGGTGTCATGGCGCGGGGGATTTTTGCGATTAGCCTGCTCGTCGTGCTCGGCGTGGCGATGTCCGCCGGCGCCCAGTCGGCGCAGAACCCGGCGGGGCCGGCGAACTGGATCGTCATCCCCGGGACGGCGATTGGCGATATCCAGCTCGGCATGAACCAGCAGCAGGTGCTCAACCGTCTTGGCATGCCCGATGAAATTTCGAACGACCGCGGCGGCGACGGCGGTCTGAATATCTACTGGGTCTACCCACAGGGCGACCGGTCGGTCTTGGTGGTGTCCTGGACCAAACGCCAGGGCGAGACCGGGGGTGTGGATTTTGTCTTCACCGATCACGTGCGGTTCGTCACCAACAGAGGCGTCTCCCTGAGCAACTCCACGTTCAAAGATCTGCTCCAGCAGTACGGCGCGCCCGAGCGCATGTCGGGTTTGGGCCGCGGTGCCGTGATGTTCTACTACGAAGGGCAGGGCGTCCGGTTCCGTGTGGAAGGTGACCAGGGCAAAGTGTCGGCGGTCACGGTGGTGCCGAAGAAGTAGTTCACAGGGCGGTGCCGGTCCGTCCGGAGGTGGAAGACGATGACAGGTGTGCGGTACGGTGTGGTTTTCGTTGTCGCTCTCGTGCTCGCGTTCGGCGCCGGTGGGTGGTATCCGCACCCGGCGGCCGGCGAGACGAGCCTGGTGCTGGCGTTCGTGCCGTCGCAGGATGCGCGTCGCGTGCTGGACACCGGAAGCACGCTCGGAAGGATGTTGGAAGTCGCCACGGGGTACAAGGTCCGGGCCGAGGTGCCGACCAGCTACGCCGCCACGATCGAAGCGATGTGCGCTGGTCGTGTAGATGTCGGCTTTCTGGCGACGTTTGCCTACGTACTTGCCCACCAGCGCTGTGGTGTCGACGTGGGGCTGGTGAGCATCCGTCAGGACAAGCCATTCTACGTGTCTCAGATTCTCTACAGGGCCGAGTTGAATGCCAAGACCCTGAACGATCTGCGCGGCAAGCGGTTTGCCTTCGTCGACGCCGCTTCGGCCTCCGGATACCTCTTCCCAGCAGCGCTCCTGAAGAAGAACGGTATCGACCCGGACCGGTTCTTCAGCCAGGTCGTCTTCGCAGGTGGCCATGACAAGGTGGTACTGGCCATTTACCAGGGCTCGGTCGACGCGGGGGCTACTTTCGGCGATCCAGACAATCCTGCCTTCGAGGCGCGCGACCGCGTCGTCAGACAGTACCCAGACGTCAGGGACAAGGTCAAGGTTCTCATGTACACTGATCCCATCCCGAACGACACGGTCTCCTTCCGCCGTGGTCTTCCCGACGAAGTCCGTGAGAAGACGATCAAGGCGCTGTTCAACATCGCCAAGACTGCGCCAGGCAAGGAGACCATCTACGCACTCTAC
Organism: bacterium; assembly: GCA_041497675.1. Lineage (GTDB taxonomy): Bacteria > Sysuimicrobiota > Sysuimicrobiia > Sysuimicrobiales > Humicultoraceae > JBGPNN01. The sequence continues at coordinate 19,728 of JBGQGY010000031.1, forward strand.
CAGCATGAGGGCTATGCTGACTTGGCGGCGCTTAAGACCACTTACAAGCTCTCCCAGCTCAGGTCGTTTGATGAATACTTCCAGTCGGTACGGGATGCCGCCAAGATGCTCGGTCTCAATCTTGAGGAGCTGATCCGACCCCGCTAGCGTGGCCGGGGTCGTAGCGAAGTAACAACGAGGGAGAGGATGATGAGCCTCTCCCTCGTTGTCTGTCGTCTCAAGGAGAGGCTATGCCGGGAGCCGCGGTTCGCATCGAGCATCTTTCGAAGACGTATCCAGACGGTACGCGGGCCCTGAAGGATATCTCGTTTTCTGTGCGGCCCGGAGAGTTCCTGATCATCATCGGGTTGTCCGGCTCCGGGAAATCCACCTTAATGCGGTGCATCAACCGGCTCATCGAGCCGACGAGTGGCAAGGTCTACATCGACGACGTCGACGTGACGGCGATGGCGCCTGACGATCTGCGCCGGCTGCGCCGGCAAATCGGCATGATCTTCCAGCACTTCAATCTGATCAAGCGGTCGTCGGTCATCACGAACGTGCTGGCCGGCCGGCTCGGGTACGTGCCGTCGTCGTGGGCGCTGACCAATCACTGGCCGCGCGAACTACGCGAGACGGCGGCAAGACACCTGGCCACTGTTGGCATCCCCGAGAAGGCGCATACCCGCGCCGACCAACTATCTGGTGGGCAGCAGCAGCGTGTCGGTATTGCGCGCGCCTTGATGCAGGATCCGAAGGTGATTCTGGCAGACGAACCGGTCGCCAGCCTGGATCCCGCGACGTCTCACTCGGTGCTGCAGTACATTGAGGCCCTCAACCGTCGTGACGGTGTCACGGTGATGTGCAGCCTACACTTTCTGAGCCTGGCGCGCCGGTACGGGACCCGGCTCATCGCGCTGAAGGCCGGCGAGATCGTCTTCGAAGGGGAGCCATCGGAGGTTGACGAGCGGCGCTTCAAGGAGATCTTCGGCGAAGAGGCCGTCGAGGTGGAGATTCGCTAGGCCCTACCGCGCCGGGGCAGAGTGGAGGGGTAAGGATGGGGCAGAACGCCACGGCACGCATGCCGCAGGTCCCTGAGGTGCCACGCCCAGGAACGGGGACGCTGAGGCTCATTCTCTGGTTGGTGGCGCTCGTGGCGATCTACGCCTACGGGTGGCGGGTCACCCAGATCAACCTCATCGAGATGGCGACGAAGTGGCACCTGGCCAAGCCGTTGCTGAGCGACCTACTGCATCCTGATCTGCTAGACCGGTACCCGTTGCGCCAGATAGCGGAGGCTGGGATCGGCCTGGACGGTACGCCCCCGCCGCCGTCGGCGCCGGCCGCCGGTCCAGGCCGGGTGAGTCTGAGCACGACGTCTACGAAGATTGGCGGGCAGATCACGGTGACGGGAGAAGGCTTCGCGCCCTCTCGCCCGGTCGAACTCATCTGGCGGGACCAGGCCGGTGCGACGGCGTCGATTGCGAAGTTGACGACCGACACGTCGGGGCGCTTCCAGACCACAATCACCGTCCCCAACGTCATTGGGACGGAGCACGCATTGGTTGCGCAGGTGACCCTTGAGGGTAGCCGTCTCGGCCCGAGCGATGCGATGAAACGCACAGCCTTCCGCATGGTCGAGACCGTGTTTCTGGCCCTGATGGGCACCACGCTGGCAATCGTCGTGGCGGTTCCGCTGTCGTTCCTGGGGGCCAAGAACCTGATGTCCCGGAGCCGTCTCAGTCTTTGGATCTACTATGCCGTCAGGACCGCGATGAACATCGCGCGGTCGGTCGAACCGCTGATCATCGCAACGGTCTTCGCCGTCTGGGTTGGGATCGGTCCGTTCGCCGGCGTGCTGGCACTGGCCCTGCATTCGATCGCCTCGCTGGGCAAGCTGTACTCCGAGCAGATCGAGTCGATCGACGCAGGGCCGATCGAGGCGATCACGGCCACCGGGGCGTCGATGTTCCAAATCGTCCGCTACGCGGTCGTTCCTCAGATCGTTCCGCCGTTTATTGCGTTTACGATCTACCGGTGGGACATCAACGTGCGCATGTCGACGATCATCGGTTTCGTCGGCGGCGGCGGGCTGGGGTTTCTGCTCCTCCAGTACATCCAGTTGCTCCTCTGGCAGCAGGCCTCGACCGCAATCCTGGGGATTGTCTTGATCGTGGCCGCGATGGACGTTCTCAGCTCGAAGGTGCGCGAGAAGGTCGTGTGATTCCCGCACTGCCCGATGGCTGGCGCTGGGAGGCCCGCGACGGGCTTCGCCTCCTCGTCTCCACGCGGTTTGTGGACCTGCACGTCGTCCACGCGTTTACCACCCGTGTCGGGGGGACGAGTCATCCCCCGTTCGATGCCCTGAACCTCAGCCGCGGCGTGGGTGACACGCCGGCCGCGGTCGCGGCGAACCGGGCCCGCGTGCTCGAAGCACTTGGGCACGTCCCCGATGATCACGTGGACGCCGCGCAGGTGCACGGCGCTGAGGTCGCGGAGGCCGCCGCCGCGCATCGCGGAACGACGATCGACAGAGCAGACGGGCTGGTGGCACGCGACCCCAACGTCGTGCTCGCGGTCCATTGCGCGGACTGCGTGCCGCTGCTGTTTGTCGACGCGCGGCGAGGGGCGGTGGCCGCCCTTCATACCGGGTGGCGAGGGACGGCGGCCGGCGCGGCACAGGCGGCGGTCAAAGCGTTGCGCGACATGTACGGCACCGACCCTCGCGATCTGATCGCCGCCATCGGCCCAGCGATCGGCCCGTGTTGCTATGAGGTCGACGCACCGGTGTACGATCGATTTGCGCCGTGGCCGTGGCGCGACCGCGTGTTTGCGCCGGCGCGGCCGGGGCACTGGCGTCTCGATCTCTGGGCGGCCAACCGGTGCCAGTTGGAAGCGGCGGGGCTTTCGGCCGGCGCGATCGTGAGCGTCGATCTGTGCACGGCGGACCACCGCGCGTTGTTTTACTCCCACCGTCGCGACGGCAAGACCGGCCATATGGCGGCGCTGATCGCCTCGCCGGCGCGCTGAACACCCCTCGCAAGGGTTTGATGGTTTCCAAACCGAATACCGGGTCTGGCGTGTCGGGCGTGGAAGAACGTCTCGAGGTGGTTCGGCGGCGCATCGCCCGCGCTGCCGCCGGGGCCGGCCGTGATCCGGCCTCGATCACGCTGATCGGCGCCACGAAGAGCGTCGACGTTGATCGGGTGCGCGCGGCGTTTCACGCGGGACTGCGGGACTTCGGCGAGAACCGCGTGCAGGAGGCGTTGCCGAAGATCGCCGCTGTCGGCGCGGGGCCGCGATGGCACCTCATCGGGCACTTGCAGCGTAACAAGGCGCGGCAGGCGGTCGGCGCGTTTGGCGTCATCCATTCGATCGACACGGTCGCGCTCGCCGAGACCCTGGACCGCGCGGCGCGTCTAACCGGCCGGCGGGTCTCGGTGCTGATCGAAGTGAACGTCGGTGGTGAGGCGACCAAGTTCGGTGTCGCCCCAGAGGCGATGGAGGGTCTGGTCGGGGCGCTTGGTGCCTGCGAGTGGGTGCAGCCGGTCGGGTTGATGACGGTCGCGCCCCCGGCCCAAGATCCGCAGGTCGTGCGTCCCGTGTTTCGGACCCTGCGCGAGCTGCGCGACCGATTGCAGCGTCAGCTGGGCGGCACGTTTCGAGAGTTGTCGATGGGCATGTCGCACGACTTTGAGGTTGCGGTCGAAGAAGGCGCTACAATGGTGAGAATCGGCCGCGCGATCTTTGGCGAGCGCGTGTGACGACGGCCACGGGAGAGGCCACGTCCAGGGGGGAGGCGCCAGCGGGAGGTGTGAGGTGAGCGCGATGCAGCGATTGTGGTCGTTTTTGGGTTTCACCGAGGAAGAGACGGACGGCGTGACGGAGGACGAGCCGCGGCGTCGCCGGACGCCGGTGTTCAGCCTCCACACGAATCGGGCCATGGAGATCGTCGTCCTCGAGCCGCACAGCTTCGATGAGGCGCGCGCTGGGGCCGATCACCTGAAGTCCCGGCGTCCCGTCATCGTCAATCTCAAGGACACGGATCGGGACCTGGCCAAGCGGATCGTCGATTTTACGTGTGGGGTCACCTACGCGGTTGACGGCCAGATGCAGCGGATCGGCGATGAAATCTTCTTGTTTACGCCGAGCACCGTGACCGTGCTGGCCGAGGCGACGCAGGAAGGCCCGCGCGCGCTCTTCCCGATGGTCTGAGACCGCTGGGCCGGCATGAGAACCGTCTGGTTCGAGAACGGCGCTGTCTGTCTCGTCGACCAGACCCGGCTGCCGCACGAGACCGTCGTCGTCGCCTGCCAGACGACCGACGCGCTCGCCGAAGCCATCCGCGTCCTCCGTATCCGTGGGGCGCCGGCCATCGGCGTCGCGGCTGCCTACGGTATCGCCCAGGCCGCCGCGCAGGCGTCATCCCTCCCGGCGGAGCGCTCTCTCGCCGCTGTCCAATCGGCGGCGAGCTTGCTCGCCGCCACGCGTCCCACAGCAGTCAACCTCCGTTGGGCTGTGGACCGGATGCTGGCCCTGGCCCGGCGGATCGCCGATCCCGTCGATCGCGCTCGGCAGCTCGCCGCGGAAGCCGACGCTATCGCCGCCGAGGATCAGGCCGCGAACCTGGCGATCGGGCGGTTCGGTGCCGAACAGATCCGGCCCGGTGAACGCGTCCTGACCTACTGCCACACCGGAGGGCTCGCCACCGCCGGCTACGGTACCGCGTTTGGCATCCTGAGGGCCGCGCACGAGGCCGCCAAGGGCATTCGGGTCATCGTGTGCGAAACACGCCCGGTGCTCCAGGGCGCCCGTCTGACGGCTTGGGAACTGAAGACGCTGGGGATCCCGTTCACCCTGATCACCGACAATGCCGCGGGCGCCCTGATGTCCCGTGGTGAGGTCGACCGCGTGATCGTCGGGGCCGACCGGATTGCCGCCAACGGCGACGTCGCCAACAAGATCGGCACCTATACACTGGCGGTCCTGGCCGGGGCGCACGGGATTCCGTTTCTGGTGGCCGCGCCCACGTCGACCATCGATCTGCAGATGCCGGCCGGCGCCGCGATTCCCATCGAGGAGCGCGCGGCTGCGGAAGTCACACACGCCGCCGGACGGCAAATCGCCCCGGACGGCGTGACTGTTCGTAATCCCGCCTTCGACATCACCCCGGCGCGTCTGATTACCGCCATCGTGACCGAGGCGGGCGTCGCACATCCGCCCTACGAGCGCCGTCTGGCCGAGATGGTCGCCGCGGGCGTGAAGCGATAGGATGATCGCTCGATCACCCGCACGCCGGCATCTCGTCCTGGCGTCGTTGGCAGCGATCTGGACGGTCGGCGTCGTGCAAAGCATCAGCTACCGAGAGACGGCGGGGGTGCGCCACTACGTGGTGCACCTGGCGTGGCTGCAGGGCCTGTTTCTGGTGCTGGCAGTCTTCGGTGGCGCCGTCTTGCTGCTGGGTATTTTGCGCCACCGTCCGGCTCCCGGTCGCTGGCGCCAACTTCCGATGGTCAGCATCGTCATTCCCGCCAAAGATGAAGTGCGGGTGATCGAAGGCGCGATCCGCAGCGCGTGCGCGCAGGCGTACGCCGGCGGCGTCGAAGTGATCGCCGTTGACGACTGGTCGACCGACGGCACGGGCACGCTGCTGGACCGCCTGCAGGCCGAACTGGCGCTCACCGTCGTGCGGACCCCACCGGGCAGCATCGGCAAAGCCGAAGCGCTCGAGGCGGGGATCGCCGCAAGCCGCGGCGAGTTGATCGCCGTTTTTGACGCCGACGCGCGGATTGCGCCGGACCTCATCGGGCGGATGGTGCCGCACCTGGCCGATGCGACCGTCGCCGCCGTGCAGGGGCGCCGCCTCATCTACAACGCGCGGCGCAACATCCTCACGCGTTTCCAAGAGGACGAGTACCGCATCTTTCAAACTCTCCTACAGCGGGCCCGTCAGGCCGTGGGCGGGTTTGTCTGTCTGGCCGGCAACGGTCTGATCGTCAAACGCGACTCGCTGCGGTCGGTCGGCGGTTGGAACGCCCAGGCATTGACCGAGGACATCGATCTGTCCGTGCGTCTGACGTTGGCGGGATGGGAGATCCGTTACTGTTACGACGCCGAGATCTGGGAAGAAGGTGTCGTGACGCTTCGCGACCTGTTGCGCCAGCGCGAGCGGTGGTTCGAAGGGGCGCTGGTGTGTTTTGGCGACTATCTTCCACGGATTGTCGTCGGCAAGGTGCCGCTGCTCCGCAAGACCGACATGGTGTTTTTCCTATCGGGGGCGCTCGTCAGCGTGCTGGTCGCGCTGACCGGTTACGTGTACGGGCTGATCAAGCTGCTGCACGAGGCCGTGGTCTTCATCCAGATCCCCGCATCGATCATGGCCACGGCGTCGGGGATCCTGACCGTGGCCCTGCTGGCCGCGATCACGGCCGAGGCCGGGTGGCACCCCGGCCGTCTCGGCGGCGTGCTGGCGCGCTGGACGCTGTTTTCGTTCCATACCCTGGTGATCGTCCCGATGGCGATCCGGCGTTACGTGTACAGCGCGATCACGGGTGCTCGCGACTGGCGGAAGACGGCACACGAAGGCGCCGCGGCGCACGGGGGCGCCGGGACTAACAGAGGCTGACGTAGATCTCGCGCAGACGGGTCCCGACGCATTCGAGTGAGTGCGCGGCGGCGTAACGCCGGGCTTCGGCGCCCAGCCGGGCGCGCAGGTCGGGTTCGGTCGCCAGACGCCGGAGGTGCTCGCTGAACTCGTCAGCATCGGCGGCGAGCAGCGCGTTGTAGTCGTCAACGAACCGGCCGGCAAAACACTCGGCGTCGCGGAGCACCAGCGGACGGGCGGCCGCCGCGGCTTCCAGCACCGCAATCCCTTCATTCTCGACCATGCTCGGGAAGAAGAAGATGTCCCCGGCCGCGTAGGCGTCGGTGACGTTTTCGACGTACCCGGGGAACCGTACGTTGTCCGGTGCGTCGTCGATGATCCGAAGCGTTTCGGGCTTGACGGCCTTTGGCACCAGACCAAACCACACAAACGTCATACCGGGCAGGCGGCGCGCGACCTCGACGAAGAGATCCACGCCCTTGCGCATGAGCACCAATCCGACGGCAAACGCCACGACACCCTTGAGGAGATGGCGCCCGCGTGCGAGCGTCCTGGCCCGGCGCAAGGACTGGAAGCGCCCCAGGTCAACGCCGTTGCTCACAATGTCGATCGGCCGGGTGACGCCGTGGCGCTCGAGCACGTGTTTCGTATAGAGCGTCGGTACGAGCACCAGGTCGGCCTTGTTGTAGAAGTATGTCAGCAGACGACCCAGGTACGGGGCGAGAGAGTCGCTCATCATGAACGAGTTCGCGAAGTCCTCGGCCGTCGTGTGGGCGTGGATGATGACCGGTAGCCGGCCGCTGTACTTCTCGGCGAGATACAGCGACCGTGGCCCGATCCGGTGGAGATGCAGGATGTCGAACGACTCGGTCGGATCGCCGGTCACCGACAAACCGGCCGCCCGGAGCGCCCGCCATTGGTTTTCGTATGATTGCCGGATTCCGCCACGGGTCGTAGTCGGCCCGTGCATTTCAAGATACAGGCAAACCCTCACGAGGTTCCTCCGGCCGCTCATCGGGTGTCTTCGCCGTCACCTCCAACGCCCCTGCTGGACAGCGACAGGTTTGCGCTGGACGGCTGGCGCCGGCGCATGCTACACTAACCCGATTCCGGGGAAGGGTGCCTGTTTTTTCTCCGGAAGGGTGGACGCCATGCACGGATTTCAACCGGTCCCCACACGGGTGGAGTTCCCCGCCATCGAGCGCCAGATGCTCGAATGGTGGCGGGCCGAGGGGATTGTGCCCCGGTATCTGCAGCGAAACGAGGCCTCGCCGAATCGCTTCGTCTTCATGGACGGGCCCATCACCGCGAACAACCCGATGGGGATCCATCATGCGTGGGGCCGCACGTACAAGGACCTGTTCTGTCGGTATAAGACCATGCGCGGCTTCCGCCAGCGCTACCAGAACGGCTTCGACGGCCAGGGGCTCTGGGTCGAGGTCGACGTCGAGAAGGAGTTGGGCTTCAAGAGCAAGCGCGATATCGAATCGTACGGGGTCGCGGCGTTCGTGGATCGCTGCAAGGCCCGCGTCGATCGCTTCGCCGACATCATCACGCAACAATCCCAGCGGCTCGGCCACTGGATGGATTGGGATCACTCGTATCACACGAAATCCGACGAGAACAACTACACGATCTGGCTCTTCCTCAAGCGCTGCTGGGAACGGGGGCTGATCTACAAGGGCCACGACTCGATGCCCTGGTGCCCGCGTTGCAGCACCGGGATCTCCGAACACGAGATTGTGACGGAAGGCTATCGCGAGGTCACGCACCCGAGCCTGACGGTGCGATTGCCGCTGATCGAGGAGCCCGGGCGCTCGCTGCTGATCTGGACGACGACCCCCTGGACGCTCACCAGCAACGTGGCGGCGGCGGTGCATCCCGGCCTGACGTATGCGCGTGTGCAGCAAGGGAGCGAGGAACTCTATCTCTGTGAGAGCACGCTGACCATGCTCAAGGGGCCGTACACGGTTGTCGAGACGCTGCCGGGCTCGGCCCTGGTGGGGCGGCGCTACCGTGGGCCGTTCGACGAGCTGCCGGCTCAGGCCGACGTCGAGCACCGCGTGATCCCCTGGAAAGACGTCAGCCCGGAAGAAGGCACCGGCATCGTACACATCGCGCCCGGGGCCGGTTCCGAGGACTTTTCGCTGGGGAAGGAGTTTTCGCTTCCGGTCATCGCACCGTTGGACGAGTTTGGTGTCTTCGTCGATGGGTTCGGCGCGCTGACCGGCAAGTCGGTCTATGATGTGGCGGCGCCCATCGAGGCCAGCCTGGCGGAGAAGCGGTTGTTGTACCGGTCCGAGCCCTACACGCACCGGTACCCCGTCTGCTGGCGGTGCGCCAGCGAGCTGGTCTTCCGGGTGGTCGACGAGTGGTTTATCGCCATGGACCCCGTGCGCGAGGCCATGACGGACGTCACGCGCACCGTACGGTGGATTCCCGACTTCGGGCTGGAACGCGAGCTCGACTGGTTGCGCAACATGCACGACTGGATGATCAGCAAGAAGCGCTACTACGGTCTGGCGCTCCCGATCTACGAGTGCCACGAGTGTGGCCGCTTCGAGATTATCGGCTCAAAGGAGGAGTTGCAGCGCCGCGCCGTCGAGGGGTGGGACGTCTTTGACGGCCACTCGCCGCACCGGCCATGGATCGACGCGGTCAAGATCGAGTGTACGTCTTGCGGCGCCACCGTCTCGCGGATCACCGACGTGGGGAACCCCTGGCTGGATGCCGGGATCGTCCCGTTCTCAACACAGGTCGACCCCGCCACGGGCCGGGTCTCCTACCTGGACGACCGCCGGTACTGGCAGGACTGGTATCCCGCGCACTTCATCACCGAAGCATTCCCCGGACAATACCGCAACTGGTTCTACTCCATGCTGGTGATGAGCACAGTCTTGGAGAACCGGTCGCCGTTTGAAGTCTGCCTGGGCCACGCGATGGTCCGCGACGAGCAAGGGCGGGAGATGCACAAGTCGTGGGGGAACGCGATCGAGTTTGAAGAGGCCGCGGATCGGATCGGCGCCGACGTCGTCCGCTGGCTCTTCGCGGTGCAGAACCCGGCGATGAACGTGAACTTCGGGTACGGTCCTGCCGACGAAGTGCGCCGCCGATTCTTCATCCCCTGGTGGAACGTCTACGCCTTCTTCGTGACGTATGCAGCGCTCGAGCCCATCGACTCGGGCGCCTTGCTGGAGCGCCCGCGAGATATCAGCCTGCTCGACCGGTGGATCCTGTCGCGTCTCGCCGGGCTGGTGGAGACGATGGGCGAGCGCCTGGACAACTTCGACCCCGCCGGCGCGAGCCGGCCGGTGGAAGCCTTCGTCGATGATCTGTCCACCTGGTACGTACGCCGGAGCCGGCGGCGATTCTGGAAGAGCGAGGACGATGCGGACAAACGGGCCGCGTACTACACGCTGTACACCGTGCTGAAAGTCCTGGGTCAGGCAGTGGCGCCGTTCGTGCCGTTCATGACCGAGGCGGTCTATCAGAACCTTGTGCGCGTTATCGAGTCCGACGCACCGGTCAGCGTGCACCTGTGCAGTTTCCCCGAACCACCGGTGGGCTGGCTGGATCGCGATCTCGAAGGAACGATGGCGACGGTTCGCACGCTGGTGAGTCTTGGCCGGGCGGCGCGCAACGTGGCGAAGGTGCGGGTCAGACAGCCCCTACCCGCCGTCCTGATTGCGACCGCCGATCGCAGCCTCCGCGACCGCCGCGAACTCGTCGACCTGCTCGCGGATGAGCTCAACGTCAAGGCGGTCCGGTTTGTCGACGACGCGTCGGCATTCGTGCGTTACGAGGTCAAACCGCGGTTCGACAAACTGGGGCCGAAGTACGGCGGCCGGGTCCAGGCCGTCGCCGCGGGTCTGCGCGCGCTGCCGGCCGGCCAGGTGGCGGCGGCCCAGTCGGCCGGGCAGCCCGTCGCGGTCGCCGTCGGCGGTGAGACGGTGCAGGTCGAGCCCGACGAGGTCGAGCTTCGGCTCCATACGGCCACGGGGTACGCGGCCGAGGGGTTGGGCGGGCACGTCGTCATCCTCGAGACGACGCTCGACGAGCCCCTCCTCAGGGAGGGGCGGGCCCGAGAACTGGTCCATCATGTCCAGCAACTGCGCAAGGATTCGGGATTAGAGGTCAGCGATCGGATCGTTCTTTACCTCGACGGCGACGACGCCCTGCAGCCGGTCCTGGAGGCGTACGGAGCGTACCTGATGGCGGAAACGTTGAGCACCGGGATCCGCCGCGGTGCGCCGGGTCGGCAGGGAGCCAAAGACGTGGCCGTGGATGGGATGAAGGCCACCGTAGCGCTCGAACGCGCCTGATGGCCACTTGCAATAG
>JBGQGY010000032.1:0-30270 GCA_041497675.1 bacterium
CTACGGCCCCCACTGCACGGTCGTCACCGAGGAACTCGAGCGGGCCTCGTTCAGCCCCGGGATGCGCGAACAGGTCGAAGTCATCGACTGTTTTCACATGCCCTTCGAGCAGAAGTGGGGATATGTCGAGGAAGACCGGCTGTTTGTCGACGCGGTGCTGGGTGAACGGCCGCCGGCGGTCACGGCAGAGGACGGGTATCGCGCGACCGAGCTGGTCGAGGCCGTCTACCTGGCCGCGCGCACGGGGCAGACGATTCAGCTGCCAGTGCCCGAACCCCCGGGCGCGTGAGCGTACGCGTGACGTATCGGTTGCTCGTCGTCGACATCGACGGCACATTGGTTAACACCCGACGCGAGATCACGCCAGAGGTGCGTGAGGCCGTCCGTCACGCCCAAACGCGCGGGGTCAGGGTGTGTCTGGCCACAGGAAGGATCTGGCCGTCGGCGCGGCAATTCGTCGAGGGTCTGGGAGCCGACCCGCCGGCGATCCTCTATAACGGTGGCATGGTCTACGACTTCACACGCGGCGACGTCTGGCTGCGGGTCCCGCTGCCGATCCGGCACGCGAAGGATGTCCTGCAGATTCTCCGGCGGCACCCGGCGGCGCAGCCTCACCTGTACGTGGACGATCACGTCTACATTCCCGCGATGAACGAGACCACGGCGATCTACCAGCGGAAAGACAGTATCCGCACAGAGGTCATCGGCGACCTGGCCGACTGGTTGACCGTCGACCCGATGAAGATCCTGATCATCGGGGAGCGGCCCGCGCTCGAGGCCGTCGTGCGCGAGATCGATGGGTTGCCCTACCGGGTCAACTACGTCTTTTCAGAAGTGACCTATCTGGAAATCCTCCCGCCGGGCGTCGACAAGGGCACGGCGCTCCGGGTCGTGGCCGGTCGTCTCAACATCCCACCCGAGGCGATCATCGCGGTGGGTGACAACCTCAACGATCTGGCGATGATCGAGTACGCGGGCGTCGGGGTGGCGATGGGGAACGCCCCCGAGGCGCTGCGCGCGCGGGCGAATTTCGTGGCGCCCAGCAACGACGAACACGGCCTGCAGGACGTGATCGAGCGGTTCATCCTGACCCCGGGGGCCGGGTGAACTGCATGTCAAGGAGCGAGGGGACGGAGGGGTACGGCGCGAAAGCAGTGGAGACCAGGCTCACATCCAAGGGGGGAAGAGCATGAAGCGCTTCGTCGTCACGATCCTCCTGTTGGGTCTGATGGTGACCGGGCTCGGCGCCATTGGTCAGGCCCAGCAGACGAAGATCGTCGTGTATTCCGCGTTGGCAGACCTGGAAACCGGCCTCATCAACAAAGAATTCACCAAGCGTACGGGGATCCAGGTCGAATCGTTGAACGTCGCCGCGGCCGGGACCCTGGCGGCCCGCATCCAGGCGGAGAAGGCCCGGCCGCGTGCCGACATCTTTGTGGGTGGGTCCGCGGACATCCACGCCCCGCTCGCCGTGGAGGGTCTGCTCGCGGCCTACAAGTCGCCAGCCGCCGCGGACGCCAAGGTCAACCCGACCTACCTCGACCCGAACGGCTACTGGACCGGCTGGTACCTCGGGGCGCTGGGGATCATCATCAACACCGATCGCTGGGATCGCGACATGGCGCCCCGCCGCATCGCCAAACCCGCCAACTGGGATGATTTGCTCAAGCCGGAGTTCCGCGGCCACTTCATCATGCCGAGCCCGATTACAACGGGTGGCGGGTACATTTTTGTCGCGGCGCAGATCTTCCGCCTTGGTGAGGATCGCGCCTGGCAGTATCTCCGCGCGCTGAACGGCAACGCGTCGCAGTACACGCCGACCGCGCCAGGGACCATCACGCTCATGGCGCGGGGTGAGGGTGTCGTCGCGATGCAGTGGGCGCACGAGGGCATCGGCGCGCGTCTGGCCGCCCAGCAGCCCCTCGAGACAATCGTACCGCCCGACACGGCGTTTGAGATCGGTGCGGTCTCGATCATCAAGGGCGGGCCCAATCCCGACGGCGCGAAGGCCTACGTCGACTTTCTCATGACGCGGTACCCGCAGGACATCAATGCCAAGTACGGGTTCCGCTATCCGGTGCGGGGTGATGTACCGGTGCCGATGGGCGCCACACCATTCGACCAGCTCAAGTTCGTGAAGTACGACCGGGCCTGGGCCATTCAGAACGCGACCCAGATCCGCAACAAGTGGCAGCAGGAGATCCGCCGGTAGCCGTTTTCGGTTCGACACGATCATGACGACGGGTGGCGCGGCGCGCCGTGACGGACGCCGCGCCCCCGCGTTCCAGGCCCGGCTGCGCGCATGGCCGTAATCTCGTTGGGCCGGCTGCGCCGGCACGCCGCGGATCCGGGCGTGGCGGTGGCGTTTGTCGCGGCCGCCGTGGTGTTGGGCGTTTTCGTCCTCTATCCGACCTTTCGCGTCCTGAGCTTCCCCGCGTGGCGAGACTACGTGCAAATCCCGTCCAGCGGCCGCTGGGTGCAGGCGGCGCAGAACAGCCTGGTCATGATGGTCATCTCGACGGTGACGGCGACACTGGCCGGACTCTTCTTCGCATTCGCCGTGACGCGACCGGACGTTCCAGGCCGGCGGCTGTTTCGGAGTCTCGCGATGCTGCCCTTATTTGCGCCGCCCTTCATGGTGGCCTTTGCGTACATCCTCATGTTCGGCCGGCAAGGTCTCATCACGAGGACACTGTTGGGTCTGAACATTAATATCTTCGGCTGGCACGGGCTGTGGCTGGTGCAGACCGTCGCGTTTTTCCCGCTGGCCATGCTGATCATCATCGGCGTGCTCGAGTCGGTAAATCCCAGCCTCGAACACGCGGCGCGAAACCTTGGCGCCGACGAGTGGACGGTGGTGCGCACGGTGACGCTGGCCCTGGCCCGGCCGGGCATCGCCGGCGCGATGCTGGTTGTGGCGATTTCGGTCCTGGCCGATTTTGGCAATGCGGTGGTGATCGCGGGTGGCTACCCGCTGCTGGCCACAGAGGCGTGGTTCCGGCTCGAAGGCATGGCCGACCTCAAGGGCGCCGCACTGGTGGTCGCGATGCTGATCGTGCCCACCTTTGTGCTCTTCTTGCTCGAGCGCTACGTTGTGAGCCGTCGGTCGTATGTGACCGTGACCGGGCGGGGATCGCGGATCGAGCGGCCGCCGACGCACCCGGTGCTGAAGTGGACCGCCTTTGGGTTCTGCGCGCTCATGAGCGTCATGGTCCTCCTGGTCTATGTCGGTGTGATCGCCGGGGCGTTCACGGCATCGTGGGGTCGCGATTGGACGGTGACGCTGGATCATTGGCGGGTCGCCGCCGACCGCATCGGCACCTTGTGGACGAGTCTGGAGGTCGGCATCCTCGCGGGGCTGATCACCGGCGCGATGGGTGTGGTGACGGCCTTTCTCACCTCGCGGCCGATCCCGCTGCGACAGGTGCCGGATTTCCTGGCCGTGCTACCCGGCGCGCTGCCAGGTGTCTTCGTGGGCGTCGGCTATGTGCTGGCCTTCAATACGCCGCCGCTGGAACTGGTCTGCACGATCTGGATCCTGGCGATTGCGCTGGGGTTCTGGCACCTGCCGCTGGGCTATCAGGCGGCCGGTGCGACCTTCAAACAGGTCGAACGGTCGATCGAGGAAGCGGCCATGAACCTGGGTGCCAGCGGGATGCGGGTGTTGTGGGACATCTACCTGCCCTTGCTGGGCCGAGCGTTTGTAGGGGCGTTCACGGTGTCGTTTATCCGCGCCGTCACGAACGTCAGCATCGCGGTGTTCCTGGTGTGTCCCGGGACGTTGGTCGCCACCTTCGTCATCATCAACATGATCAACAACAACAACTGGGGCGCGGCGGCGGCACTCACGACGATGCTGTTGTTGGTCACGGCCGCGGCCGTGGGGATCGCCGGCGCGGCGTTCCGGCGCACGGTGCGATCGATGCCGATGGCATGAACCGTTCACACGCGCGGGAGGATCGAAATGAGCGGTAGGGGTATGGATGACCAACGCTGAGGCGATTGCACGCGTATTGGCCGACGCCGGGGTCGAGCATGCCTTCGGCCTGCCGGGCGGCGAAGTCGTCGCTCTGATCGACGCGCTGCGTCGCGCCGGCATTCAGTTTCACCTCGTGGGCCACGAGGCCAGCGCCGCGTTCATGGCCGACGTCACCGGGCAGATCACGGGGCGTCCGGGCGTCTGCGTGGCGACGCTGGGCCCAGGGGCTGCCAACCTGGTCACCGGAATTGCCGGCGCCTATCTCGAACGATCGCCCGTGGTGGCGCTGACCGCGACGATCTCGGCCGAAGTCTATCCGTCATTCACGCATCAGCGGCTGCCGCTCGACCGGCTCTTCGGCCCCATCACGAAGCAGAGCCTGGTGCTCGATGGAACCGATACGGGCGCGAAGGTGGCGGCCGCATGTGATCTTGCCCGCAGCGGCCGTCCCGGACCGGTGCACGTGGCGCTGTCCAGCGACCTGGCGGTCCGTGAGGTCCGTGCGGGGACGAGCGCCGCGCCGGTGGCCGGTGGGGCGAATGCCACGGGCGCGACGGGCGATCGTGACGCCGCGCTGCGGATGCTCCGCGAAGCGCAGCGCCCCCTGCTGCACGTTGGCGTGGGCGCGCGCCCGGAAGACGCGGTGGCCGTCCGCCGGCTCTTAGACGCGACGCAGTGGCCGTGGATCACCACTCCCAAGGGAAAAGGCGTCGTGCCCGAGACGCACCCGCGCTTTCTCGGGGTCGCCAGCGGCATGGTGATCGACCAGGTGGTCGAGGAGACGCTCGATGCAAGCGATCTCGTCGTCGGCGTCGGGTTCGACCCCGTCGAGTGCGCCGGATCGGCTTTCATCAAGCGCCCCACCGTCAACATCACCCGGTGGCCGACCGCGGAGGGCGACTACCGACCGCTGGAGATGGTCGGTGATGTCGGCGCGATCGTGTCGGATCTCGTGCCGCGTATGAAACCCCGCCCGTGGCCGGAGGATCTCCTGCGCGCGCGGCGGCAGGCGATCGTCCGGGAGCCGCGCCCGCGGGGCGGCGGGGGGCTGTCGCCGCTCGCGGTTCTGCGGGCGCTGCGCGAGACATTGCCCGAAGAGGCGGTCGTCGCCTGCGACGTCGGCTCTCACAAGCTGCTGCTCGGGCAGTTCTGGGTCACGACGGCGCCGCACACGTTCTTCATGTCCAACGGGCTGTCGTCGATGGGGTACGGGCTGCCCGCCGCGATGGCCGCCGCGTTGCATTTCCCCAACCGCCCAATTGCCGCGCTGGTCGGTGACGGCGGGATGCTGATGATGGCGCACAACCTGCCGTTGCTGGCGTCGCTGCGGCTGCCGATCCTGACGGTTGTCTTCACCGATGACAGCCTCAGCCTCATCCGATTCGCGCAGACCCGGCGCGGTCTCCCCGTCTACGGCACCGGGTTCGAGGCGCCCGACTTCACGGAGGTCGCCTCGGCCTGCGGCATCGACGCCGCCCGCGCGACGAGCCTCGATGAGGTGAAGGTACACGCCGGTCGCGCCCTCGGCTCGCGCGCGCCGTTTCTGCTCGACGTGCGGGTCGACCTGAACGAATACGACGATGTCCTCTGACGGCCACGTCCGCCTGAACGGCGTGACGAAGCGGTTGGGCGCCACGTTGGCGGTCGATGACGTCTCGCTCGACGTTCCCGAGGGGTACTTCATGACCCTGCTGGGTCCATCGGGCTGCGGGAAGACGACGACGCTGCGCATGATCGCCGGGTTCTTTCATCCCGATGCCGGCGAGATCTTCGTCCGCCAGACGCGCGTGACCGATCTTCCACCGCACAAGCGCAACATGGCCATGGTCTTTCAAGAATACGCCCTGTTCCCGCACATGACGGTGCGCGAGAACATCGGCTACGGGCTGCGCATGCGCAGGGTCGGCGCCGTGGACGCCACGCGCCGGATCGCCTCGGTGGTGGCTCTGGTGGGTCTGCCCGGGCAGGAAGATAAGTTCCCCATGCATCTGTCGGGGGGACAGCAACAGCGCGTGGCGCTCGCGCGCGCGCTGGTCGTCGAACCCGAGGTGCTGTTGCTCGACGAGCCGCTGTCGAACCTCGACGCAAAACTCCGCGTGCGTGTGCGGACCGAGATCCGCGCCGTCCAGCAGACGCTTGGCAAGACCACCATCTACGTGACACACGATCAAGAAGAGGCGTTGTCGATCTCGGACCGCATCGCGGTCATGAACCACGGCCGCATCGTCCAGCTGGGGACGCCGCGCGAGATTTACTATCATCCGGCCGACCGGTTCGTCGCCGATTTCGTCGGTCTGGCAAACTTTGTGCCCGTGGACGTCGTGGGTCCGGGCCGCGTCCGGCTCGGCGACGCCGTGCTCGACGTGCCCGGCGCCGTGACGGCCGGGAAGGCGACGTTGGTGGTCCGTCCTGAAACGATTACCCTCACGGCGACACCCCCACAAGATGCCGGCCGGCCGGTGCTGCGCGGGCGGATCAAGACCAGCGCCTTCCTCGGGGTGATGGCCCGGTACTGGGTGGAGGCCCTCGGGATGGAGTGGATCATCGATCAGCCCGCCCCGGGTGAGGGGATGTTTAGCGGCGAGGTCTCTCTGGTTTTGTCCCCAGACCGGATGCACGTCCTCTCGGCCGACCGCGCCACCGCTTCGGAAGAGGGGGAACCGCCCGGCCGCACCGTATCTTAGCCATGATGCACGGGCGCGCCCCATGCGTGGCGCGTCTAACTCAGGGAGGTGGATTGCGTGAAACGCGTGATGCTCATCTGCCTGGTGCTGGCGCTGGCCGCCATCGGCTCCGCCAACGCCGGGCCCGCCGCCGGCCGCGTGGTGGTCATGTGCGGACCGAACGTGGAGTGGTGCGATACGATCAAGGCGCACTTCCCGAAAGACACCGGGATCGCGCTCGACTTCGTGCGCATGAGCGCCGGCGAATCGTTGGCGCGGCTGCGCGCCGAGAAGGCGAACCCGGTGTTCGACGTGTGGTTTGGGGGCACAGGCGATCCCCACTACGTGGCGGCCCTCGAAGGGGTGACGGAGTTCTATCGGCCCAAGGCCTGGAACGACGTCCGTCCAGAACTGCGGGACGCCGTCGGCGGCAAGTACATCCCGCTGTACGCCGGTCTTCTCGGTTGGGCGATCAACGGCCGGCTGCTGCGCGAGAAAAATCTGCCGGAACCCAAGACCTGGGAGAATCTGGCCGATCCGCGGTACCGCGGCCTGATCGCCTACGCGAACCCGAATACGTCCGGCACCTCCTATACGATGCTGGCCACGATGGTCCAGGTCTACGGGGAGGACAAGACGTTTGACATCCTCAAGCGTGCGCATCGGAACGTCGCCGAGTACACGCAGGCGGGGGCGGCGCCGGCGACCCTGGCGGGGCGCGGTGAGATTGCCGTCGGCGTCGTCTTCGTGCACGATGCGATCGGCGCCATTCTCAACGGCTTCCCCCTGACCTACGGGGCATCCACGGACGGAACCGGCTTTGAGATCGGCGGGATCAGCCTGATCAAGGGAGCGCCCAACCGGGTGAATGCCATGGCGTTCATCGATTGGGCCCTGACCCCCGAAGCGCAGTTGCTGGCGGCATCCGAGGGGAAGTCGTATCAGATCCCATCAAACTCCAAGACGGCGGTGCCGAAGGTCTCGCCGCGGTTCCAGGACTTCAAAGTCATCAAGTATGACTTCGTGAAATACGGGACTCCCGCGGTCCGGGACGCTCTTGTGAAGCGGTGGACGACGGAGGTGTTCCCACTGCCGAAGTAGACGGCATATGGCGCGGGCGACCGTCGCGATCTCCAGGCCCCTCACGGGAGTCAACACCACCCTCGTCGTCTGGGGAAGCATGACGCTTGTCGGCGCCCTGCTGCTTCCGTGGGCCCGCGTGGGGCGCGAACTTGCCGTGTTCGCGCCCCACAGCGTTGGGTTTGATCTCCTGGTGCGCGGGGCCAATGGCGTCTTGATCGCCATGGTCTGCCTGGCAGGGGCGGCTGTGCTGGGAGTCGCGCCACTGCCGCTCTACCGGCGCGGCCGGCTCTCGCTGCTCGCCGGTGTCATCGGGCTACTCGCCACTGTGGCGGCGATCTCCGCGCTTGGAAAGGCGATGGGTCCGGGTGCCCTGGTGGCGATCCTGGGATGCCTGACGGTGATCGGGATCGGGCTGGCCCTCGGCGGGTACGTCCACACCGACGCGTTCATCGCGGTGTGCATCGTCTGGTCCGCGGCCTTTGTCGCGGCCTTTGTGTTGTACCCGCTGTGGAACGTGCTCAAGGCCAGCGTGTTTGTGGACGGGCACCTCACGCTGGATTTTGTACGTGAGACCATCCAGTCGCCCAATTTTCTGCTTATTGATAATCCGACGACACCCGACAACGAGGCGCGTGGCGCGCTGTTCGCCGGGGCGGCACTTACGGCGATCGTGGCACTGGTATCGTGGCTGAGGACGAGGAAGATCCGTCCCACGCTGTTCTGGACCGTAGTCGGCGGGCTGATCGCGTTCGCGGTGAGCGCGCTCTACGTGGGCATCGGCGCGGTGCGCAACAGCATCGTGCTGGCGCTGGTCGTGAGTACGGTCTCGACCGGGCTCGGGTTTCTCTTCGCCATCCTGGCCGAGCGGTCGCGGCTGCCGACGCGCAGGCTCTTCGGCCCGGTCTCGATCTTGCCGATTATCACCCCGCCGTTCGTGCTGGGTCTGGCGATCATCTATCTCTTCGGGCGGCGGGGATACATTACGCACGAACTCCTGGGTCTCAACACCAATGTGTTCTTCGGGCTGCTCGGGCTCAGCCTCGCACAGGTGCTGGCCTACACGCCCATCGCGTTTCTGATCCTGCTTGGGGTGGTCAGGGCGCTGAACGTGGCGATGGAGGAAGCGGCCGAAACGCTGGGCGCCAATCGATGGTACATTCTCCGCACGGTGATCTGGCCGCTTGCGCGCCCCGGGCTGGCGAACTCGTTTCTTCTGGTGGCCATCGAGAGCCTCGCCGACTTCGGCAATCCCGTCATCGTCGGGGGCGGCAAACCCTATCTGGCGACCCAGATCTACTTCGCCTACACGGGGGGCAGCGGTCCGAACGTCGCGGCCGTGTTCGGCGTCACCCTGCTCGTGATGACCCTGACGATCTTTCTCGCGCAGTACCTGTGGTTGGGGAGCAAGTCCTACGTCACCGTGACCGGCAAGCCCGGTCAGGGGATCGCCCGGACACTGCCGCCGGCGCTTGACTATGCCGTGACAGGGATCTTCGCCGTCTGGGTCGTGTTGATCGTTCTGCTGTACGGGTCCGTGGCGATCGGGAGCGTCACGAAGCTCTGGGGCTTCGACTACACGTTTACGCTCGATCACCTCAAGGGGCTGTCGCCCACCGGATGGCATGTGTTTCGGACGACGGCTACACTGTCGCTCATCGCCGCGATCCCCTCGACCGCCGTCGGGTTGATCATCGGCTATCTGGTCACCCGGTTCGTCTTTCCCGGCCGCAACGCGCTCGAGTTCGCTTCCATGCTCTCGTTCGCCACACCGGGGACGGTCATGGGCATCGGCTACATCCTGGCGTTCAACACGGGTGCGCTGCTGCTCACCGGCACGGAACTGATCATCATCCTGGCCTTCGTCTTCCGGAACATGCCGGTAGCCCTGCGAGCCGGCGTCGCGGCGATCACGCAGATTGACCGCTCCCTCGAGGAAGCGTCGACGATGCTTCGGGCGGGGTCGGCCACGACGCTCCGACGTATCGTGCTGCCCTTGGTCCGGGGCGCCATTCTGTCTGGCTTGATCTTCAGCTTCGTCCGGGCCATGACCGCGATCAGCCAGGTCATCTTCCTCATTACGCCAAGGACGAACCTGGCCACGACACAGATCCTCTCGTATATCAACTACGGCGCGGTCGGGCTGGGGGCCGCCCTGTCCTGGTTGCTCGTGGTGTTCATGGCGTTGGTGATCCTGGCCCTCTATGCGATCTCGAGTCGCATTGGGGGCCGGCAGATGCCCACGTTCTAAGCTGAAGGCAACCAGGGGGCGCGCATGGCTGTTCAGCTGAAAGAGGTCTTGCACGGGGAAGCCACGCCGGTTCGACTGGACGCGATCACCAAGCGCTTTGCCGCTACACTCGCGGTGGACAACGTGACGCTTGAGATCCCAGCGGGCCGGCTGGTGACCCTGCTCGGACCGTCGGGCTGTGGCAAGACCACCACGTTGCGGATGATCGCCGGGCTGGAACAGCCGACGTCCGGCCGCATCTTCATCGGCGATGAAGACGTCACACCGTTGCCGGCGGCCAACCGCAGCACGACGATGGTCTTTCAGTCGTACGCGTTGTTCCCCCACCTGACCGTGTTCGAGAACACCGCCTACGGCTTGCGCGTGCTGCGCCGACCAGACGACGAGATCCGCCGACGCGTGGGCGAGGTTTTGGGGCTCGTCGGTCTGCCGGGTCTGGAGGGCCGCTGGCCCGGGCAGCTCTCGGGCGGGCAGCAGCAGCGCGTGGCGCTGGCGCGTGCCCTGATCATGCAGCCGCGGGTGCTGCTGTTTGACGAACCGCTGTCGAACCTCGACGCGAAACTCCGCAAGCGCGTACGCGCCGACATCCGGATGCTCCAACAGGACCTGGGGATCACCAGCGTCTACGTCACGCACGACCAGTCCGAGGCGCTCGCGATCTCCGACATTGTCGTCGTGATGAATCAGGGTCGCATCGAACAGATCGGAACCCCGACCGATCTCTACCGCCGGCCGGCGTCGCACTTCGTTGCCGACTTCATCGGCGAGGCCAACCTGCTGCCTGCGCAGGTAGAGGATGGTGCCGTGCGCGTCGGCCCGTACCGGATCCCGTACCGCCAGGCCGGCATCGGGCCGGGGCCGGCCACCCTCATGGCCCGACCCGAAGCGATCCGCGTCTTTTCCGACGGCGACGGACTGCCGGGTCGGATTCGCAGCGCCTTCTTCATGGGCACCTACTGCGACTACATCGTCGAGACCGAGGCCGGCGAGGTGAGCGTCGCGGACAGCCAGAGCGTGGATGCGATGCTGCGCGTCGGCGTCACGGTCCGGCTGCAGTTCTCTTCCTCGGGGCTCTACCTGCTCCCGCCGCAGTAAGCATCAGTTGCCGATGCCGGCGACCGACTCGCAGCACGCCGCGCGGTGCCCGGTGTGTCACCAGGTCTTGCGCCCCTTCACGCACGGCGTGGCCTGGTGGATCGAGGCGCTGGAGAGATCGGGGGGCGTGAGACGGTGAGCACGCAGACGGCACGGCTGCAATGCCCGAAGTGTCGGCTCCCGATGCAGCCACTCACGCACGGCGGGGTGGCTCTTACCTACTGCCTGGAATGTAAGGGTCTGTGGTTTGAAGGCGAAGAGGTGACGCGCGTCATCGGGGCCGAGGCGGGCCCGTTCCGCGAAAACCTCCAGGGTCCCGCGTCGCGGGCCACGCCGCTGCCGTGCCCACGGCGGCACGGGAAGCTGCGGGAGGTGACGCTTGAACTGCCCGCGGACCGCACCGATGCCAGCGGGTGTCCCGAGTGTGGCGGGGTATGGATGGATCCGGACGACCTGAGGCGTCTTCGCCGCCACCTTCCCCAACCCGAGGTGGCGTCGGAGGAGCGGATCGACAGTCTGAATCTTCGGATCGACGAGGCACAGCGCGAGGCGGACGAGGCGCGAATCACCCGGCGCCAACAGGACCTGCCTTCGATGCTTTTGCTCATGTCGGGACCGCTGGCTCCCATGGAGATCTATAGCCCGGTGCGCCGGCGGCCGATCGCCACGTACGCGCTGATTGCCGTGAACGTCATCGTGTTCGTCCTGCAGGCGATCTCGCCGGGACGCTTGTTCAATCTGGCCCTGGTGCCAAACAACTTCCTGCATGGGATCGAGCCATGGACGATCGTGACGGCGATGTTTTTGCACGGCGATCTGCTGCATTTGGTTGGGAATATGTACTTCCTGGCGATCTTCGGTGACAACGTCGAAGACCGGATGGGTGCGGCGGAATATCTTGGACTGTACTTTGTGGGGGGCATCGGGGCCGCGCTCGCCCACATGGCCAGCATGCCTGGCTCCGCCCAACCCATGCTCGGCGCGAGCGGCGCCATCTCGGCCGTCCTCGGAGCCTACGCGGTGCTCTTCCCGCACCGGAAGCTCTACATGAATCTCTTCATCATGATGCGCCGCGTGCCCGCAGTCTGGTATGTCGCGGTCTGGCTGGCGCTGCAGTTCTACTTTGTGTCGCAGGGGGCGCCCGGGGTCGCGTGGTGGGCCCACATCGGAGGCGTCGCCGTGGGTGTGGCGTTGGCGGCGGTCCACCGCGCGATTCGCGCGCACCGCCTGTTGGCGGCCCAGGGAGCGTAATGGTCCGGCCGGGGAGGAACTCCCTCGCCGATCTCTGAAAGGGTGAGGCGATACGATCGTCTGAGGGGTGCCGATGCCGCGTTTTGCCGCTAACCTGACCTTTCTTTGGACCGATCGTCCTTTCGTCTCTCGCTTCGATGCGGCGGCGCGCGCCGGGTTTGCGGCGGTAGAGTACATGTTTCCCTACGCGGAGGATCTCGATGCCGTCGCCGCGGAGCTGCGGCGGCTGAAGTTGCGCCAAACGCTGTTCAACCTGCCGGCGGGCGATTGGGCCGCGGGCGACCGTGGGATCGCCGTCGCCCCCGGGCGCCGGGAGGAGTTTCGCAAGGGCGTCCGAGAGGGTATCGATGTGGCGCAGTTTCTCCATTGCCCGCGGGTCAACTGCCTGGTCGGAAAACAGCTCGAGGACGTACCCCTCAAAGAGCAGTGGGCGTGCCTGGTCGATAACATCACGATGGCCGCGACGGCGTTCGAAGAGGTGGGTCTGGTGCTGCTCGTCGAGCCGATCAACACGATCGACGTGCCGGGGTTCTTCCTGCGCACGCCGTCAGAAGCGTTTCAATTGCAAGAAGCGGTTGGCGCGGCGAACCTCAAGGTGCAGTACGATGTCTACCACGCGCAGCGGATGGAGGGCAACCTGACCCACACCATCACGCGCAACATCGGCCGCATCGGTCACATCCAGATCGCCGATGTGCCGGACCGCAACCAACCGGGCACCGGCGAGATCAACTACCCGTATCTGCTGCGTGCCATCGATCGAACCGACTACGCCGGTGACGTCGGTCTCGAATACCGGCCCACCGGGGCGACGGACGAGTCGTTCGACTGGATCGAGGAAATGGGGTTCACCCGTGGCTGATCGAGTCGGATTCATCGGACTGGGCATCATGGGGAAGCCCATGGCGCTCAACCTGCTTCGAGCGGGCTATGCGCTCGTCGTACACTCGCGATCGCGCGGTCCGGTCGCGGAGGTCACGGCCGCGGGCGCGGCGGACGGGGGCTCGGCCAAAGCCGTGGCCGAACGCGCCGACATCGTGATTACGATGCTGCCCGACTCGCCGGACGTGCGGCAGGTCGTCATGGGGCCTGGTGGCGTGCTCGAAGGGGTGCGTGCCGGACAGGTAATGGTCGACATGAGCACGATTTCGCCGCTGGTGTCCTCGGAGATCTCGGCGGCGTTGCAGGCGAAGGGAGTGGAGGCCCTCGATGCTCCGGTCAGCGGTGGGCAAAAAGGCGCGATCGACGCCGCACTGTCCATCATGGTCGGCGGCCCGCACGCCGTGTTCGAACGGGTGCGGCCGATCTTCCAGGCGATGGGAAAGAACATCGTGCACATCGGCGACGCGCCCGGCGCCGGGCAGGTCGCAAAAGCCTGCAACCAGATTATCGTCGCGACGACGATCATGGCCGTCGCCGAGGCGCTGACGCTGGCGCGCAAGTCCGGGGTCGACGTGGCGAAGGTCCGCCAGGCGCTGCTGGGCGGTTTTGCGCAGAGCCGGATCCTCGACCAGCACGGACAGCGCATCCTGGATCGGAACTTTGCCCCCGGCTTCCGCATCACGCTGCACCGCAAGGATCTGGGCATCGCGCTCGACGCGGGCAAGGCCTACGGTGTGCCGCTCATGGTGACGGCTCTGGTGCACGAGGCGATGGACTCGATGATCGCCCAGGGACACGGTGACTTGGATCACTCGGCGCTCGCGCGATTCGTCGAGGCCTTGGCGGGCGCGAAGACGTAGGTGGCGGGCGTGGGCGCCGGCGAACCGGACGAGCGCTCGAAGGAATTTCTGCTAGCCGAGTACCGCTATTTCACCGACTCGTTATGGCGGAATGAGGAGGGCGGCGAAAAGCGCGTCCAGTTCTTCATCACACTCGTCACGGCAGTCCTCGCAGGGCTTGTGGCCCTCATAAGACCGCAGAGTGGCGAAGTCCGCGCCGAAGCCACCTACCCGATGGCGGCGGGTGCGCTGGCGGCGGTGCTTGTGATCGGGTACGTCACACTGAAACGGATGCGGCACCGCAACCGTGTGACCGACGACTACAAGCGCACGATCGACCTGATCCGGAGCCGCTTTCGGGATTGGGATATCAGCCTGGGGGAGTACCAGCCGCTCGGGACGGGGTGTCTTGCGCGCCTGCCCGTGCAAGCCTCCTACGAGAATCTGTTCACAGTGGGTCAGAAGGGCAGAGTGTCCCCGTCGCTTGTCGAGATGCTCCTGGAGCAAAACGTCACAGTATCCGGGACCGCCACAATCGAGCCACGTGGTCACGGGTGGGTGATCACCGACCGCGACCGCGAGCACGTCTACCTGGTGTGGCGAGAACAGGGACAGGTCAAGGTCTTCGATGGCGGCAACGTGCGCAGCGCCAAAACCGGCGGCCTCTTCGAAACGGTCGTCACCATCAACAGCCTGATTGCAACGGTCCTCGTCGTCGCAACGCTGTGGCGCGCGACGGTCGCCCGGGCGGAGGAGCTCAACTGGCGGCTCAGTGTCGCGTATGTTGTTGCCGGGGGCCTCTCTTTTGTCGCTGTCAGAAAGTTTCAGATGTGGAAACTCGGAAGATCGTGATGCGGGCGGTGGGCCCGAGCGAACTCGAAGCCGCGCTGATCATCAGGTCTGACGCTCCTCGCCGGCTGGCGGAGCAGATTAGCGCGCTGACGTCGATCGCCGGGTACCGGCTGCACCACGAACCACCCCAGCCGATCCGCGATCTGTATTTCGATACCCGCGAGCGCGCTCTGGCCGCGAAGCGTGTCGCGCTGCGCGTAAGGACCATCGGACAATTGCATCTCCTCACAGTCAAGGGGCCATCGCGGCGGACCGAGTGGGGAGCGGCAGAGCGTCTCGAATTGGAACAACCTTGGTCGGTCGAGGCGCTGGACAAGACAGTGGCAACACTGCGCCGGGCCGGTGTGACACTCCCGCGAGCCGCGAACCCGACGGCCGCCCCTATCGAAGTCCTGCGGGCACTGGGTCTCGACGTCGTCCAAGACCGCGAGACCCAACGCCAACCCCGCAGCGTGACACGACTGGATGACCCACACGGGACGGCGCTCGCCGAACTGGCGGTGGATGCGGTCGCGTATCGTTTTGAAACGAAGATCGTACGGATGTACGAGATCGAGATCGAGGCGAAGTCGGCGGGCGGCGCCTCAGCGGTCAGGGCGATCATGGACCGCCTCGGGGCGCAGTTCGCGCCGACGCTGCAACCCTGGCCCTATGGGAAACTCGCAACGGGTCAAACCATCGAGCGCCTGCTGCGAGAAGGAGCGTTTGATGGGTTGCTTGGCGCGGACCACACGCTGTCGCCCGCGGCGCTTGATCGGATTGAGGACGTCCTGATCCAAGAGGGCCCGTGAGTTAGGGCGCGATCACTCTTGCGCGGAGACGAGCCAAGCGACTGCGTATCTCGCCATCCCACGCATTGGCGTTCGGCTCGTCACGCAGGAGCATCCATTCCACAATGCTGCTCGCTTCTCTGAGTGCGGCGACCGCCCGGTCCGGGTGTTTGATCCTCCGCTGATAGACTTTCGCCGTTTCGATCAGCGCCGCGACGCGCCATGCGCCGCGGCCGCCGACGTCGTGTTCCCACAGACGCAATAGTTCTTCCCACCGCGACGATCGACGAAAGATCCTGGCCAGTCGACGCGCAGTCCGCCACCGCACCCCCGGATCGTCTTCGACTGCAAGCGCCCGCCGCAACGCCGCTTCGGCCCCAGCCTCGTTGCACGCCGCCAGCCGCAGCACCCCGAGCCCTTCCCAATCAATCGGCGGCGGCGGGTCTTCGCCGTCCTCGATCCACCGGCGGGCACGCCGGCGCAGGTGGATGAGCGAGACGATGTCCGATCGATTGTGGGCAAAGATCGGTTCGATCAGGCCCCCATCACCCGAGCGCAGGTACTCGAGATACATCCCCGGGATCTCCGCGGAGTCGATGTCGTCGCCGCGCTCGATGCCCAGGGCCTGGCGTTCGATGACCGACAGCCGGTAGGTGCCGAGCGGCCGGTACCAGAGGCGCCTGGCGATGCTCATCAGATCGTGATGCTCTTGCGGTGCCGCCAGCCGCATCCGGCTGATGATGGCGCGCGCTTCGAGGATCGGCCAGTCAAACCGCCGGCCGTTGAACGTGACCAGCGCACCGGCCTCTTCAAGACGCTCGCGCACGGCTTCGAGCATCGCCGGCTCGCCGGACAGGCGTCGCAGGAAGTATTGTTCGACGACCACCTCACGGTGCTCGATGTATGCCAGCCCGATGAGGAAGGGTGTCGTTCCCGTACCTCCGGCCAGACCCGTGGTTTCCGTGTCGAGGAAGAGCGCGCCCTCGTCTGCCGCGTGCGGCCGCTCGCGGCCAAGGATCTCGCGCACGCTTCGGACGGTGCGGCGGATCTCGAATGCGACCCCGTCGCGTCCGGCATCGCCGCGGCCGCCAAATGGCCGCGCCCGGCCGATGACGTCCAGCGCGGCGAGCCTATCGCGCAGCGCCGGGTACGAGTCGGGCATCCAGGACCTCTAGGGCGCGCGCCTTGCCGGTGCTGCCCACGTCAAGCACGGGGCCGACGCATGATGGACAGCCGGCATCACAGGTACACGATGCGATCAGGTCCCGCGCCGCTTCAAGCACTTGGGAATGCATACGGTACAGCCGCTCGGCAAACCCTACGCCGCCGGGTGCCGCATCATAGAGGGAGATCGTGGGCCGCCCCGTGTGCGGCGAGGCGATCTCGTAGGTGCGGCCAAGGTCGCGCGGGTCGCACATGAGATAGAGCGCCGCGACGTGCTCGAGCGCGTGTGAGAGGCCGATCAAGACACCCTGCACCTCATCGCGCGGGATCGGCAGATCGGGCAGCGTCATCCAATAGGCCGACGTGTGGAGCGTCGATTCGGGCAGGTGGATGGGTCCCCACCCGACGTTCTCGTGCCGCTCGAGCGTCAACTTCTTGAAGATCGTGGGCCGGTAGGTGACGACGACCTCACCGTGCGCGGGCGCGCCGGGCGCGCACGGCGTCCCCGGCGCGAACTCCTGTAATACGCGGATGTCGACGGCGATCTGCGCGGTCGTGTAGTAATTGACCTCGACGCTGTGCACGTACGCCTTGCGCTCTTCCCACGCGAGCCGGTCGACGTGATACTGCTGGCCCAGGTGGATATAGATAGCATCCTCGTGCACGAGCCCGGGGGCGCTGGGCAGATCGACCTCACCAACAACCCGCGGCTCGGGATCGGTCGTGTCGATGATCACCACGTTCTCCGTCGAGGCGCTGCGTAGCGAGACCTCCTGCGCCGGGTACGCGTCGGCGACGTAGTGCCACTTGCCGTCCTCTTCGTGCACGATCCGCTGGGTCTGCAGATAGTCGAGGATCTCCGGCAGCGTGTTGGGTCCGAACCGCTCATCGCCGGTGATGGGCAGCTCGAACGACGCGCACCGCACGTGACTGGTCAGGACGTAGAGGTTGTCGGGATTCACCAGCCCGGCCTCGGGTGGCTGGCCGAAGAAGTACTCGGGGTGGCGGACGATGTACTGGTCGAGCGGGTCGCTGGTCGCGACCAGTAACGCGACCGACAGGTCTTGCGTGCGGCCCGCGCGTCCGGCCTGCTGCCAGGTCGAGGCGATCGTACCCGGATACCCGATCAGCAGCGCCACCTGCAGCCGTCCGATGTCGATGCCCAATTCAAGCGCGTTGGTCGAGGCCACCGCGAGGATGTCGCCTTCACGGAGCCCGCGCTCGATGTTGCGACGTTCCGAAGGCAGGTAGCCAGCGCGGTACCCGGCGATGCGGTCGGTCGGGATCCCATGGATCGCCGCGGTTTCCTTGAACGACGTCGTCATCAACTCGGCGGTGCGCCGGCTGCGCGCAAAGGCGATCAACGGCACGCGGTTGCGGATGAACTCTCCGGCGAGACGCTGCGCCTCGAGGATCGCGTCACGGCGGATGCCCAACTCGCGATTGATCACCGGAGGATTGTAGAACGCAAACACTTTCGGACCCGACGGCGCGCCGTTGTTGTCGATCAACGTGACGCCTTCTTCCAAGAGCCGCTCGGCGAGTTCTTTGGGATTGCCGATCGTCGCCGAGGCGCAGATGATCTGTGGCGTGCTCCCGTAGAACCGGCAGATGCGTCGCAGACGGCGCAGCACGTTACCGACGTGGCTGCCGAAGAGACCGCGATACGTGTGCAGCTCGTCGATGACGACGTACCGCAGATTCTCGAACAGACGCAGCCACTTCGTATGATGCGGCAGAATGGCCGCGTGCAGCATGTCGGGGTTGGTGACGACGATATGCCCGGCGGTGCGAATAGAGCGCCGCGCCGGCCCCGGCGTGTCGCCGTCGTACGTGTAGGCCTTGATATCAGCGTCGAGCGCGCGGATCAGCGTCTGCAGTTCGTCGACCTGGTCCATCGAAAGCGCTTTGGTCGGGAAGAGATACAGCGCGCGGGTCTCGGGCGCATCGAGCAGTGTGTTGAGCACGGGCAGGTTATAGCAAAGCGTCTTCCCCGACGCGGTCGGCGTGACCACGACCAGGTGCTTTCCCGCGTGTGCGACCTCAAAGGCCTCAGCCTGGTGGGTGTAGAGCGCGTCGATCCCGGCGTGGCGCAAGGCCGCTGTGAGCCGCGGGTTGACGGCCTCAGGGATCGGCGCGAATCTCGCCGGCCGGGCCGGTATCTCGCGCCACGACGTCAGATGGCGCGCCGTGGCTGGCTGGCTGCGGAGAGACGATAGGATCTGCTCGAGGGTCATACCCGCATCACCGACATACGAACAATAGTTCGCCGGTGTGGGTCAGCGGTTCCTGCCGCGGGAACCCCCACCCGGGACGCCAACAAGCCGTTGGGTGTTATCGTCATGGGAACCACCAGATACAGCTGTGGTCGTTTGATGGGGTCAGGCCGCGGAGCGCACGGGTTTGGCCACGGCAGGATTCCCCGTCAGCCTCCCGAAAACGGCGGCAGTCAACCACATGTGCCAACGCGGTGGCAACAGGAGGAGTAGAAGATGAGAATCGCAGCCGTAGGACTCGGGGTTCTGCTCGTGCTCGTACTGGCCTTTGGTCCGTCTCAGGCCGCTCCCGGGGCTCCGGTTGAGATTCGTCTGGGTCACGGCTTCGCCGCCGAGGAGCAGCTGTGGCTGATGGCGGCCCGGCCCGATATCACGCCCGGTCAGGGCAAACTCTACACGCTGAGCTTCATCGCGTTTCGGGCCAGCGACGATCGCATCCGCGCCTACGAGGCCCGCCAGATCGACGGCGGGACGATCCCCGGGCCGACAGCGCTCTTCGCGGCCGAACAGGGGCTGCCGTTCAAGCTCGTGGCCAGCGTCAGCAAAGAGGTACCGGGCGGCAACTGGCACAACACGACGTTTCTCGCGCTCGCCGACTCGGGCATCCGGTCGCCCCGCGACCTGCGCGGTAAGCGGATCGGGATCGTCGGCTTCAAGACGGCCACCGAGCTGTGGGCGCGCGCAGCGATCGACGCGGCGGGGCTGAGCGCCGAGCGCGACGTCAGTTTCGTCATCGTGCCGTTCCCGGCGATGGGCGAGGCGTTGCGGGCCCGGCGCATCGACGTCGGCGTGTTCCCCAACCCGTTCTTCCATCTTGAGGAAACACGGGGCGGGGTGGTCACCGTCTTCACGTCCAAAACCGGCGTCCCCTTTGAGGAAGAACTCCTGATGATCTTCTTGCATCCCGAATTCCTGACCAAGAACCACGATGCCGTGCGCGCGTTTCTGCGCGATTTTGTCACAGCCACGCGGTGGTATCTGGCGAACCCCCGCGAAGCGCGCCAGGCGCTGCTCGACAAGCGCTACGTGCAGATCCCACCCGCCGTGTACTTCGACATGCAGGATTACTATCGCGACCCCACCGCGCGCATCTCGACGGACTTCCTCCGCAAGATGCAGGAACTCCACGTCAAGCTGGGGTGGCAGCAGAAGCGCCTCGACGTGCGCAAACTCGTGGATCTCTCGTTGCTTCCTTATTAGGACCCGCGTGCCGCTCGTTGAGGTCGAGCACCTCTCCAAGGTCTTCGTTCGGGGCGAGCGGCGCGTCGCGGCATTGGATGATCTGCACTTGACGGTCGACGAAGGCGAGTTTGTGACGGTGGTTGGACCCAGCGGGTGCGGCAAGAGCACGTTCTTGCACATCCTGGGTGGATTCATCCCGCCGACGGAAGGATCGATGCGGATCGCCGGCCGCGACATCAGCGGGCCGGGGCCCGATCGCGGCGTCATGTTTCAAGAACTCGCCCTGTTCCCCTGGCGGACGGTCTTTGGGAACGTCACCTGGGGGCTGGAAGTGCAGGGACGGCCCCCGGCCGAGCGGGCCTCGATCGCCGAGCGGTATCTCGACCTGGTCGGTCTGCTTGGGTTCAGAGACGCCTTTCCATTAGAACTCTCGGGTGGGATGAAGCAGCGCGTGGCGCTCGCGCGCGTGCTGGCATTTGACCCAACGGTGCTGTTGATGGACGAGCCCTTTGGGGCGCTGGACGCGCAGACTCGTGAGTTGATGCAGGAGGAGTTGCAGCGCATCTGGCTCCAGACCGGCAAGACCGTCCTGTTCGTGACGCACGACGTCGAGGAAGCCGTCTATCTGGGCGATCGCGTCGTCGTGTTTTCGGCCCGGCCGGGACGCATCAAGGCCGAGGTGCCCGTGCGGTTTCCGAGACCACGGAGCCTGGAGGTCAAGAAGAGCCAGGCGTTTCTCGAGTCGCGGAACCAGGTGTGGGATCTGCTGAGGGAGGAAGTGCTGAAGCTTCGCGAAGACGCGGCGACGCGCGAGGGCGCACGTGAATAAGGAAGGCGCGGTGTTCGTGGCAATCCTGGCGCTGCTCTGGCAGGGGCTGGCGTCCGCCGGCATGCTGCCGGGCTACCTGGTGAGCCCCACCATTATCCTGGGTGAGTTCGTGTCGCTGGCGCGGTCAGGGGAACTGCTCCGGCACAGCGCCGTCAGCCTGTATCGGTCGCTTACCGGGCTCGCACTCGGCGCCGGGCTCGGCGTGGCGATTGGATTGCTCGCCGGCATCTCCCGGCGGGTGGCCGGTTTCTCCGAACCCCTGGTCTCGCTCACATACCCGGTGCCCAAGGTCGCCTTTCTGCCGGTGCTGTTGGTGTGGTTTGGGATCTCCGATATGTCGAAGATCCTGCTGATCGCGTTGTCGTGCTTTTACCCCTGCTACATCGCAGCATTGTACGGCGTCCGCGCGGTCGATCCCGTGTGGGTCTGGGCGGCGCGCAACATGGGCGCGCGGCCGCGCCGCGTGTTCTTCAGGGTGATCGTGCCGGGGGCGGCTGTGCACATTTTCGGGGGACTGCGGGTGTCGCTCGCGCTGGCGTTCATCCTCATGCTGGCCTCCGAGTTGATCGGCTCGTCGAACCGTCTGGGGCTGGGTTTCCTGTTGTTGAACGCGGACGCCGGCGGGCGCTTCGACATCATGTTTGCGGCGATTCTGGCCATTGCCACATTGGGGTTCGCCGCCGACCGTGCGCTGCTGTTCATCCGCAGATTGCTGCTCGCCGGTTACGCGGTCAGCGAGGATACCGTCCATGCCTAGGGTCGCGCGCGCCGTATGGACGGGGCTCGCGCCTGTGTATCCGGTTGTGGTAGCACTCCTGGCGTGGGAGGCGTTTGCCCGGTTTGGCGCGGCGAACCCGCGGCTGTTCCCGGGGCTGGGCGCCATCGCGGAGCAGGCGATCGTCCTCCTGCGGGGTCACCAACTCGGCCCGCACCTGGGCGCCTCGATGACGCGCGTGGCGCTGGGATTCGGTCTGGCCGTGGTGACCGGCGTGCCGCTTGGCATGCTGATGAGCCGGTCGGCGCGTTTTGGCCGCACGGTCGAGCCGCTGTTCTCGCTGGGATACCCGGTGCCGCGCATCGCCCTCTATCCGATTGCGGTGTTCATCTTCGGCATCGGGCACACCTCGAAGGTCATCCTGGTCGCGCTCGAGTGTCTGTACCCGATTGCGATCCAGACGTACTACGGCGTGCGCAGCGTCAACCGCTTATACATCTGGTCGGCGCAAAACATGGGTGCCGGCCCCTCACAGGTCTTTTGGAAGGTGATCGCCCCGGCCGCCGCCCCGCACGTCTTCTCGGGGTTTCGGATCGCCCTGCCGATCGCGTTCATCGTGACCGTGCTCACCGAGATGGTGAGCTCGACGGAGGGGCTGGGGTGGCTGATCCTGTACGCGTCGGCCTCGCTCGTGCAGGCGCGCGTGTTTGCCAGCGTCGCCATCGTGGCCGTCATCGGCTTCATCGTGGACCGGCTGCTGGCGGTACTGCGCAATCATCTGATCTTCTGGGAACGCGAATCAGTGTTGGTGGCGATGCGGTGAAGGAGGCAAACCTGTGAGTCTTCCCTACCGTCGCGCGGAGGCCAAAACGTGGGCCCGCGCCACGATGCGTGGCGTCTGTAACGTGATCATGCCCACGTTCACGTCAGACCTGCGGCGTCTGAATCCCGACGCCATCCGGCACGACGTCCGCCGCGCGGCCTCGATGGGGTTTTGGGGGTCGCTCGTGGCGTCGGAGTGCGGTGCGACGGCCGAGGAGATGAAACAGTTTATCGAGATCGTCGCGGCCGAGCGGCCCGCCAACCACCACCTCGTGCTTCATGGGGCCTTCGACACGCTCGATGACGTCATCGCGATGAGCCGCTTCGCCGAAACGCATGGATGCGACGCGGTCCTGCTGTCGTACCCATTAACGTTCTATCCGAAGACGTCCGACGAGATCGTCGAATATACCGCGGCGATCAGCCGAGCGACCGATCTCGGCATTATTCTGTTTGCGATTGGTTTTTGGGGATTCCGTCGACTGCACGTCTCGGCGTTTCCACCCGACGCCCTGGTGAAGATGGCGAAGCTCGATACGGTGATGGCGCTCAAGTACGAGTGCGGGCAGCCGGGCACCGGGGGCATGGTCGAAGTGCAGAAAAAACTCGGGCGGGACCTGGTCATCACCGACCCGTTCGAGCAGAATTCGCCGGCGTGGGTCGACGCGTACGGCATGCAGTGGATGGGGACGTCGTACTACAACTATTTCGGCGATCGGGTGCCGAGGTATTTTCGTTTGATGCACGAGGGCCGGTGGGACGAGGCGATGCAGATCTACTGGGCCGTCCACCCGTGCCGGGAGGCCTACGCGGCCATGCGGCAGACCCTGGGCGGCGCGGCGCTGGTGCACCGGCTGGCGTGGAAGTACATGGACTGGCTCAACGGGTTCAACGGCGGGCCGATCCGGATGCCGCACATGCGGCTCAACGGCGGCCAGATGCGTCTACTGCGTGACGGCGCGGTCCAGTCCGGGCTCGACGTGACCCCGGATGCCGACGCTGAGTTCTTTACCGGCCGGCACCCGGCGTAGCGTGGCGCGCGGTCCCGCGATGCTGGTCTTGTCGGCGGACGACGTTCGGTCGGCGCTCGACCACCGGGCGGCCGTCGACGTCATCGAGCGGGTCCTGCTCGATGACGCTGCAGGTCACACCCGGGTGCCGGGCCGCGTGACGTTTGACGTGGACCATGGGTGGTTTCGCGTCATGCCCGGCGCGCTGCTCGGTGACGGGGGGCGCGGGGTCATGGGCGTCAAGGTGATGGCCCTGGCGCGCGGGGCAGGGCTCTCGTATCTCTTGCTGCTCTACGACGAGCGCACCGGCGATCTGCTGGCGATGATGGATGCCTCGGTGCTGACGCAGGTGCGCACCGGCGCCGTCAGCGCCGCGTTCCTGCGGCGCGTCTGTCCCGGCGGCGTCCCCATGCTGGGCTTGATCGGGTCGGGGTTCGAGGCGCGCGGGCAGTTGGAGACGATCGCGCGCACCATCGACGTGCGGCACGTGTGTGTGTTCAGCCCCAACGCAGAAAGGCGTTCGGCCTTCGCGGCCGAAATGACGAAGGGGCTCGGCATTCGCGTCGACGCGGCGGACACCGCCAGGGCCGCGGCGGCGGCGCCGCTGGTCGTGCTCGCCACCCGCGCGACGGCGCCGGTCGTCGACGGCGCGTGGTTTTCCGAGGGCGCGGTCATCGTGTCGATCGGGTCGACCCGGCCCGAGCTGCGTGAGATCGACGACCGCACGATCGCGCGCGCGGGGCGCGTCATCGTCGACCACCGCGGTCAGGCGATGGCCGAATCGGGCGACATCCAGGCTGGGCTGGCCGCCCGCGTGATTCAGGAGGACGACATCGTGGAACTGCCGGCATTGCTGCGTGGAGGGAGCGCGCTGCGTCCTGCATCGCCCCGATTGGTGCTCTTCAAGCCGTCGGGCACCGCGGCCCAAGACCTGGCCGTCGCGCGGATGGTGTATGATCGCTGCCTGGCCGCGGGCACGGGGCAGCGGCTCGATGGATTCCTGACGCGGAAGCCGCGATGATCGTACGCCCGCCCCGCCGCATCCGCCGGCCGGGTCATCTGGCGATGGCGGTCCCCGACGTCGGCCGGGCCGCCGACTTCTACACGCGTGTGGTCGGGCTTGCCGAGGTCGAACGCGCCGGCGGCATCGTGTATCTGCGCTCGCAGTTCGAGCATCATTGTTTGGAACTGCATCCGCTGTTTGACCCTGCGGCGCCGCGCGCCGCGCCGCTGCATCTTGGCTGGGAGACCGACAGCGATGAAGACACCGAAGCCCTGCGTACGGTCCTGACGCGCTCGGGCATCCCGCTGCGATCGGCGCCTGCAGAGCCCGGCCGTCTTGGGGTCGCATTCCAGTTTCAAGATGTGCTCGGGATGTGGAACGAAGTGTATCGGACGATGCAGCGTCTGGCCGTCATCGTGCCGGGGGCCGCCGCCCCGCTCCTGCGCCAGGCCCACTTCACGCGGATGAGCCCGGACCCCGATGCGGATCTGGCGTTCTTCCGCGCGATCGGATTCCGCGTGTCCGACTGGGTGCCCGGGGTGCAGTCGTTCCTCCGGTGCGCCGGTGAGCACCACAACGTGGGGTTCCTGAAGTTCGATCAGCCGGTGCTGCACCACCACGCCTATGACGTCGGGTCGTGGGACGCCATCAAGACCGTGCTCGACCGGGTCGCGCTGCAGGGGTGGAAGGTGGAGGCGGGGCCGGTGCGGCACGCCGCCGGCAACAACATCGCCGTGTACGTCCGAGACCCCGATGCCGTGCGCGTGGAATTTTTCTGCGAGATGGAAGCTTTTGAAGACGATGAGGATCACGACACCCGCCGGCAGCCTGTCGTGTTCGACCTGTGGCACCAGAGCCCACCCCCGCAGGGATTCCGAGACTGAACGTATGATCCGGGCCGGCATCGATATCGGCGGGACCTTCACCGATTTGTTGTTGGTCGGTGACGATGGGCGCGCCGTCGTCGGCAAGACCTTGACAACATCCGATGACCCGAGCCTGGCGGTCGAGACCGAGTTGCGCCAGGCGCTGCACGCCATCGGCGCGCGGTCGGGTGAGCGGGGGATGCTGGTACACGGGACCACCCTGGTGACCAACGCCATCATCGAACGGCGCGGCCCACCGACGGCGCTATTGGCCACGGCGGGGTTCCGCGACGCGGTGGAGATCGGCCGCGAGCATCGTTTCGATCTCTACGATTTGAACCTCGAGTTTCCTAAGCCGCTCGTCCCGCGTCATCTGCGCTTCGATGTGCCTGAGCGCGTCGCGGCCGACGGCGCAGTGGTGCAGCCGCTCGACGAAGGCTACGTGCGCCGGCTCGTCGCCGAGTTGCGCGACAAAGGCGTGGGGGCCATCGCGGTCTGCTATCTCCACAGTTTTCGCAACCCGGCCCACGAGCGGCGAACCGCCGAACTGATCGCCGAGGTCGCGCCGCACATGCGCATCTCGCTGAGTTCGGAGGTCGCTCCGGAGATCCGCGAGTTCCAGCGCACGAGCACGACCGTCGCCAACGTCTACGTCCAAGACCGTGTCGCCGGCTATCTCGGTCAGCTGCAGAGCCGGCTGACCGCGTTGGGGTTCACCGGCGATCTGCTCGTGATGCTGTCCAGCGGCGGCACGGGCACCGCCGAGACCGCGGCCCGGTTCCCGGTGCGGCTGCTCGAGTCGGGGCCCGCCGCCGGCGCGCTGGCCGCCGCGGCGCTGGGGACCCGCGCAGGCTATGCCGACCTGTTGTCCTTCGATATGGGGGGTACGACCGCGAAGTTGTGTGCCGTCGAACGCGGCGCGCCCCGCAAAGTGCACGAGTTTGAGGTCGACCGCGTCTACCGGTTCCGGCGTGGCAGCGGGCTGCCCATCAAGATCCCGGTCATCGACATGATCGAGATCGGGGCTGGAGGCGGCAGCATCGCGCAGGTCTCCTCCCTGGGGTTGCTCAAAGTCGGGCCCGAGAGCGCCGGCGCCGAACCCGGCCCGGCGTGCTATGGGCGTGGCGGCGAGGAGCCGACGGTGACCGACGCCGACCTGGTGCTCGGCTATCTCAATCCCGAGTATTTTCTTGGCGGGAAGATGCGTCTGGACATCGAGGCCGCGCGCCGCGCGCTGGGTGGTCTGGCCACGCGTCTCGGTCTGAGTCTCGAACAGGCGGCCTGGGGTATCCATCAGATCGTCAACGAGAACATGGCCAACGCGGCTCGCGCCCACTTGAACGAGCGGGGCATCGATCCGCGTCGCATGCCGCTCTTTGCGTTTGGGGGCGCGGGCCCGGTGCACGCCTACTGGCTCGCGGAGATCCTGCGTCTGCCCGCGGTGATCTCGCCGCTCGGCGCCGGAGTCGGTTCAACCTTCGGCCTGCTGGCCGCGCCGCTGGCTTTCGATTTCGCGCGCAGCGCGCGCGGCCGGCTCGATGAACTGGATTGGACGTTTGCCAACACGCTGCTTGGCGAGATGGCCGATGACGGACGTGTCTTGTTGCAGCGGTCCGGGCTCGCGCCATCGGAGCTCTCGTATCAACGCAGCGCGGAGATGCGGTACGTGGGCCAGGGTCACGAGGTCTCGGTCCCCTTGCCGGATGGACGCCTCGGGCCGCAGCACCTGCCGGTGATCACGGAACATTTCGAGCGCGTGTATCAGACGTTGTACGGGCGCAAAGGACCCGACGTGCCGCTGGAAGTCGTGAACTGGCGTGTGGTGGCCGGCGGGCCCCCGCCCTCGGTGGACTTCCGGCTGCCGATGGGCGAGGCCGGGGCCGGCGCGCGCAAGGGCACCCGGAAGGCGTACATCCCCGAGGAAACCCGCTTCATCGACGTGCCGGTCTTCGACCGGTACGCGCTCGCGCCCGGCGAGACGGTGCGCGGTCCGGCGATTATCGAAGAACGCGAATCGACCCTGGTCGTGGGCCCCCGAGGCCGCGCGCGGGTCGACGGGTACGCGAATGTCGTGGTGGAGTTCGCCGATGCGTGAGACGCGGATCGATCCCGTCATGCTCGAAGTCATCTGGAACCGCCTGCTGGCGGTCGTGACCGAGCAGCAGGACGCGCTCATGCGGACGGCGTTTTCCACCGTCGTGCGTGAAAGCCAGGACCTGGCGTGCGGTCTGTTCGACCCCAAAGGACGCATGATCGCACAGTCGGTGAGCGGCACGCCCGGCCACATCAACGCGATGGCGACGTGCATGGGGCACTTCCTGACGGTGTACCCGCTTGACGCGCTGGCGCCGGGCGACGTGCTGCTGACCAACGACCCGTGGATGACGGCCGGTCAGGTGAACGACATCACGATCACCACGCCGATCTTCAAGAACGGACGCGTGATCGGGTTGTTTGCCAACACCTGCCACGCGGCCGATATCGGCGGTCGTGTCCTCTCCGCCGAGGCGCGCGAGGTGTATGAAGAAGGCCTGCGTTTGCCGATCATGAAGCTGTTCGACCGCGGCCGGCCCAACGACATCCTCATGCGGATCGTGCGGGCGAACGTGCGCCTGCCCGACGAGGTGATCGGCGACCTCTACGCGCAGACGGCGTGCAACGACGCCGGCGGCCGGGCGCTGCTCGAGATGACGGACGAGTTCGACCTGGCGGACATCGACGACGTGGCCGACGAGATCGTCAGGCGTTCCGAGACCGCGGTGCGCGCGCGCATCCGCGACCTGCCTGACGGCGAATGGCGCAGCGAGACGTGGGGCGACGGGTTCGAAGAACCCATCGTGGTGCGATGTCTCGTCCGCAAGACCGGTGACGAGATCTTCATCGATTTCACCGGGTCCTCGCCCGAGAGCAGCCGCGGGATCAACGTCGTCCTGAATTACACGCACGCGTACGCGTCGTTTGCGATGAAGGCGGCGATCTATCCGGACATCCCGCACAACGAAGGCGGGTTTCGCCCGGTGCACGTGAGCGCACCGCCGGGGTGCATCCTGAATGCGCTCTCACCGGCGCCGGTGGCCAGCCGTCATGCGATCGGTCACATGCTGCCGACGGCGATCTACGGGGCGCTGGCCGAGGCGCTGCCCGGCCGGCTCCTTGCGCCGGGGGCCGACTCGATCTGGCTGAGCATGTGGCGGGGGGAGACGCGGCCGTTTACTTTTACGATGTTCCAGGTCGGCGGCACCGGGGCGCGGCCCTCAAAGGACGGTCTCAGCGCGGTCGGATTCCCAAGCGGTGTGGCCGGCGTCCCCGCCGAGGTCGTCGAGAGTCTCTCGCCGCTGCTGATGCGGCGGCGCGAGTTGCGCCCCGACTCCGGCGGCGCGGGCACGTGGCGCGGCGGGCTGGGGCAACTCACGGAGTTCACCAACCGCGCCCCGGGCGGCTGGAGCGTCTCGTGCATCGTCGACCGCACCCGTCATCCGGCCGCGGGTCTGCTCGGTGGCCGCTCGGGTGCACCTGGCGAGCTCGTCCTGGATGACGGCTCGCGGCCGAATCCCAAGGCGCGGGTCGGGCTGAAGGCGCATCAAGTGGTGCACGTCAACACGCCCGGTGGCGGGGGATACGGCGACCCGTATCAGCGTGATCCTGAACGTGTCCGTCAAGACGTGATCGCCGGATATGTGACGCCTGAGGCGGCCGCGAAGGAGTATGGCGTGATCGTGCGCTACACGGGCTCCCCGGATGAGCTGGTCCGGCTGCCCGAGCAATGGGTGATCGATGAGGTGACGACGGCTGCGCTGCGTAAGGCACGGCCTCACTGAGGATAGGAGGCACGATATGGATCTAGCGGGTCGCATTGCGCTGGTCACGGGTGGCGCCACGGGCATCGGGCGCGCGACGGTGTTGCATCTGGCGAAAGCCGGCGCCGCCGGGGTGGCGATCAACTATCGCTCATCGGCTGCCCAGGCCGAGCAGGTGGCGGCGGAGGTCAGGGCGCTGGGGAGCGAGCCGCTGTGCATCAGCGCGGACGTGCGCAGTGACGGCCAGATCAGATCGATGGTGCGGCAGATCAGCGCCCGCTTCGGGCGCCTCGATATCCTGGTCAACAACGCGGGCGTCACGCACTGGATTCCTCTCGCGGATCTCGAGTCGCTCACCGATGAGATCTGGGACGAGATCCTCGACGTCAACCTCAAGGGCGCGTTCCGGTGCGCCCGCGCCGCCGCGTCGCTCCTGGCCGAGCACGAAGGGATGATCGTCAATGTGGCGTCGATCTCGGGCATGCAGGCCCCGGCCACGATTTCCTCGCTGCCCTACGGGGCGGCGAAGGCGGCATTGATCCACATGACGCGCCTGCTTGCCGCGGCGCTCGCGCCCCGCGTTCGCGTGAACGCGGTCTCGCCAGCCTTCACGGACACCAAATGGTTGAGGGATCACTTTGGTGACGCGTACCAGCAGACGGCGGCCAGGGCGGCGTCGCACTACCCGCTACGTCGCGTCGGCACGCCCGACGACATCGCGGGCGCGATCCTCGGGCTAATTACCGGCGGTGATTTCGTCACGGGCCAAACGCTGCTGATCGACGGCGGGGTGAGCTTGAGCTGACTCGGTCCGTGTGAGGCGCTGACCACCATTTGCTATGAAAACTTACACGCTTGTCCTGGCCGCTCTCTTGAGTGTCGGTTGCAACAGTGGCGGCGTGGCAGCGAACAAGTATCATCCTGAAAAGATCTGTCCCGAGTCA